>JAQGMS010000024.1 GCA_028292245.1 Ramlibacter sp. | reverse complement strand
CGCTCGCGCCGAAATCGGGCGGGCAGTGCGCCGAGGGGGTTTCCGTTTGAGGGCAAAATCGTGCGTTCAGAACAAAAGTGCCCGAGGATACCCAATACATGACGAGCGCCCAGGCCCCCGCGGGCTCACACCAGCTCACCGTGCAGCCCAGCGGTCGTGCGTTCGCTGTCAATCCTGGCGAAGCCATCCTGGCTGCCGCCATCCGCCAGGGCATCGGCATGCCCTACGGCTGCAAGGACGGCGCTTGCGGCTCGTGCAAGTGCAAGAAGCTCGAGGGCGTCGTCGTCCACGGTCCGCACCAGAGCAAGGCCCTGAGCGCCGATGACGAAGCTGCCGGCTATATCCTGACTTGTTGCGGCGTGCCCCAGACCGACGTCGTGCTGGAGTCGCGGCAGGTCACCGATGAAAGCGCGTTCCCGGTGCGCAAGATGCCTTCGCGCGTGCTTTCGCTCGAGAAAAGGTCGCACGACGTGATGCTCATCAAGTTGCAGCTGCCCGCCAACGACGCGATGAAATATCACGCCGGGCAGTACATCGAATTCATCCTGCGCGACGGCGCGCGGCGCAGCTATTCGATGGCCAACGCGCCGCACAACGGGCCCGCGGTGGAGTTGCACATCAGGCACATGCCCGGCGGCAAGTTCACCGACCACGTGTTCACCGCCATGAAGGAAAAGGAAATCCTGCGCGTCGAGGGGCCGTACGGGGCCTTTTACCTGCGCGAGGACTCTGACAAGCCGATGGTCCTGCTGGCCTCGGGCACCGGCTTCGCGCCGATCAAGGCCGTGATCGAGCACATGCAGTTCAAGGGCATCGATCGCCCGGCCACCCTGTATTGGGGCGGACGCCGGCCAGCGGACCTGTACCTCGACGAATGGGTCCAGGCCAAGCTGGCGGAAATGCCGAACCTGAAATACGTGCCGGTGATTTCCAACGCCCTGCCCGAAGACAACTGGACCGGCCGCACGGGCTTCGTGCACAAGGCCGTGCTGGAGGACTTCCCCGATCTCTCGGGCTACCAGGTCTACGCCTGCGGCGCGCCGATCGTCGTGGACTCGGCCCGCGCCGAATACAGCACATTGGCCAAGCTGCCGCCCGACGAGTTCCACGCGGACTCGTTCACGACGGAAGCCGACAAGCACAAGGACTAGGCATTCATGAAGCGCAGACAACTTCTCTCCACGCTGGGCGCCGCGGCCGCGTTCGCGCCGTTCGCATCGTTCACGCAGACGCGGCCGATCCGCCTGATCGTCCCTTACGCCGCGGGCGGGCCGATCGACGTCACGGCGCGCCTGCTGGCCGAGCGCGTCAAGGACAGTCTGGGCACGGTGATCATCGACAACAGGCCCGGCGGCGGCGGCAACATCGGTGCCGATGCGATAGCGAAGGCGGCACCGGACGGCCTCACCATCGGGATTTCGGCCGTGGCGACGCACGCCATCAATCCCTGGCTGTTCGCCAGGATGCCTTATGACGCCGCCAAGGATTTCGCGCCGATCACGCAGATGGTGCGTGTCCCGAATGTCTTGGTGATGAACAGCGACACCGCCGCACGGCTGAACATCCATACCTTGCGCGACCTGATCGCATACGGCAAGGCAAATCCGGGCCGGCTCAACTACGGTAGCGGTGGCAACGGCAGCGCCGGGCACCTCGCCGGTGAGATGTTCAAGCAGGGCGCGGGCATCTTCGCCGTCCACATTCCCTACAACGGGGGCAATCCCGCACAGCTCGCGCTGCTCTCGGGGCAGGTCGATTTCAATTTCGACAATCTGGCCACGGCGGCGCCGAACATCCGCGCGGGCAAGCTCAAGGCGCTGGCGGTGACCACCCTGAACCGTTCGCCTGCACTACCGGAAGTGCCGCCTGTTGCCGACACGCTCAAGGGTTTCGCCATCGATACCTGGTGGGGCTTGGTGGCGCCGGCGGGCACGCCCCGCGATGTCGTGGCCAAGCTCAACCAGGCGTTCGTTGCAGCCCTGCAATCGCCGGAAGCGCGTACCCGCTTTGCCGGACTGATGGCCGAGCCCGTCACCAGCACGCCGGATGAGTTCGGCACATTCATGAAAGCCGAGCTCGCCAAATACGAAAAAGTGGTGAAACTCTCGGGCGCCAAGGTCGATTAGTTGGAAGCCGCAGGCTCTGCGGCTCGTCCTACGGCGCGTGTGCGGTTTGTCTTACAGAGGCCGGGCGTTACCTCTCGGTACAGTGGCTCTTCCAGAACGACAGGCAGGAGCCGGCCATGACAGCCTTACGCACCCTTCTGTGTCTCGTCTTCGCCTTTTCGGCGCTGGGCCTGCCTATGGCAGCGCATTCTCAAGGGCTCGCCGCTGCCGGCGACCGCTCTTTGCTCTCGAACATCTGGTACCCCACCAACAGCCGCAGCTCGCTGGGCCTGAGCGTCGGGCCTTCCCAGCGCGGCATGCGATGCGGCAGCACTGCACTGCTCTGCGACAACACGGATCGCGCGGCGCAACTCTATGCCGGCGCGATGGTCGGCAATTTCTGGGGTGTCGAGTTGGGCTACGCGGACAGCGGCCGCCTGGCGGGCGCCGGTGGCGAGAGCCGCGCGCAAGGCCTGAATCTCAGCCTGGTCGGAAAGGCCCCCTTGAGCCGGTCGTTGGGCGTCTTCGGCAAGCTCGGCACGACCTACGGCCGCACCGACACTTCGATCATGGGCGGCGGCCCCACAGCCGGCGCCGACCAGGGATTCGGGCTGTCGTACGGGGCCGGGATGAGCTTCGCTTTCACTCCGCGCCTGTCCGCCACGGTGGAGTGGGACAGCAACGATTTCCGTTTCGCCGGCAACGGCCGCGACCCGGTGCGCTCTACCAGCCTTGGATTGCGATACCGGTATTGACCGCCGCGGCTATTCGCCCAGATAGGCGGCCCGCACCTTGGGGTCGTTGAGCATTTCCTTGGCATCGCCGGACATGGTGATGATGCCCGACTCCATCACGTAGCCGCGGTCGGCGATCTGCAGCGCACGGCTGGCGTTCTGCTCCACCAGCAGGATGGTGACGCCCTGGGCATAGACCTCGCGCACGACCTCGAATATTTTGTCCACCATGATCGGCGACAGGCCCATCGACGGCTCATCCAGCAGCAGCACCTTGGGCCGGCTCATCAAGGCGCGGCCCATCGCGAGCATCTGCTGCTCGCCGCCCGACATGGTTCCCGCCAATTGGTCCTTGCGCTCCTTCAGGCGAGGAAAGATCGTGAAGACCTTTTCCATGTCCAACGCGATTTCGGGCTTGTCGGTGCGGATGTGCGCGCCCATCTGGAGGTTCTCGGTGATGCTCATGCGGGTGAACACGCCGCGCCCCTCCGGCACCATCGCCAGGCCCTGCTTGACCATGTCCCAGGCGCCCTTGCCACGGATGCTCTGGCCCAGGTATTCGATATCGCCATCGTTGATCGGCAACAGGCCGGTGATGGCCTTCATCGTGGTGGTCTTGCCGGCGCCGTTGGAGCCGATCAACGTCACCAGTTCGCCTTCGCGCACTTCGAAATCGACGCCCTTCACGGCCTGGATGCCGCCGTAGGCCACCTTCAGGCCGGTGACTTTCAACAGGGTCTGGCTCATTCTTGTTCTCCGGTCGCCGCAACCGTGGGCGCAGGCGGGTGCGCCGCGGCATGGTTGTGGCCGAGGTAGGCCTCGATCACCTTCTCGTTGCGCTGCACGTCGGCAGGCGTGCCTTCGGCGATCTGCTTGCCGTAGTCCAGCACCGTCACGCGGTCGCACAGGCCCATCACCAGCTTCACGTCGTGCTCGATCAGGAGAATGGTCCGGTTGTCCTTGCGGATCTGGTCGATCAGCTGCCGCAGCAGGATCTTCTCGGTCGCGTTCATGCCGGCCGCCGGTTCGTCCAGCGCGATCAATTGCGGGTCGGTCGCCAGGGCTCGCGCGATTTCCAGCCGGCGCTGGTCGCCGTACGAGAGCGTGCGGGCCTTGTAGTCGGCGTACTTGCCGATGCCCACGTAATCGAGCAACTCCTGCGAGCGCTTGGCGATCGCCAGCTCCTCGGTCTTGAAGCCGGGCGTGCGGAAGATCGCACCGAGCAGGCCGGACTTGGTGCGGATGTGCCGCCCCACCATCACGTTTTCCAGCGCGGTCATTTCGGCGAAGAGGCGGATGTTCTGGAACGTGCGCGCGATCCCGGCCTTGGCCACCTCATGCACCGCGCTGGGCGGGGAAGGCTTGCCCGCCAGCTCGAAGCTGCCGCTGTCGGGCGTGTAGAGGCCGGTGATGACGTTGAAGAACGTGGTCTTGCCGGCGCCGTTCGGACCGATCAGGCCGTAGACCTGGCCGCGTTCGATGGTGATGCCCACATCGCTCAAGGCCTGCAGGCCGCCAAAGCGCTTGGAGATGCCGGCGACGCGAAGAACTGTATCTGCCATGTTGGTTCCCCGCCCTTACTTCTGTGCGCTCTGCAGCGACTTGCCGTGTTCCGGCGTCGGCCACAGGCCGCGCGGCCGCCACAGCATCACGATGATCATGGCCAGCGCGATCAGCAGTTGCCGCAAGATGGCCGAGTCGAGCCGGCCATCGGTCATGGCCTGCAGGGGTCCGGCGACGTAACGCAGCACTTCCGGAAGAGCCGACAGCAGCACGGCGCCCATGATCACGCCCGGCAGGTGGCCGATGCCGCCCAGCACGATCATGGCGACGATCATCACCGACTCCATCAGGCTGAACGACTCGGGCGAAACGAAGCCCTGGAAGGCCGCGAACATGGAACCGGAGACGCCGCCGAAGGTAGCCCCCATGCCGAAAGCCAGCAGCTTCAGGTTGCGGGTATTGATGCCCATGGCCTTGGCGGCGATCTCGTCTTCGCGGATCGCCATCCAGGCGCGCCCGATGCGCGACAGCTCGAGGCGGTGGCAAATCACCACGCTGACCAGCACCAGGCCCAGGAACAGGTAGTAGTACAAGGATACCGAGGCGATCTGGAAGCCGAACACGTCGAGCGGCTTGCCCAGGTTGAGGCCCCAGAAATGAATCGAGTCGATCTGGTTCAGGCCCTTGGGCCCGTTGGTGATGTTCACCGGGTGGTCCAGGTTGTTCAGGAACACGCGGATGATTTCGCCGAAGCCGAGCGTCACGATCGCCAGGTAGTCGCCACGCAGCTTGAGCGTCGGCGCACCGAGCAGGATGCCGAAGATGCCGGCTATCGCAGCGCCGGCGGGGATCACCACCCACAGCGGGATGTGCAAGCCGCCGGGGAACGCCGCGCCGATGGAAGCGAAGGTGTCGGTCAGGTGCGGTGAAGCGAGCAGGCCGAACATGTAGGCGCCCAGCGCGTAGAACGCGACGAAGCCCAAGTCCAGCAGACCCGCATAGCCCACCACGATGTTCAGGCCCAGCGCCAGCAGCACGTAAAGCAACGCTGCGTCGGCGATGCGAACCCATGCGTTGCCGCCCTGCTGCAGGATCAGCGGCAGCACCAGCAGCACGATCGCGCTGATGGCAATGACGACGTAGCGATTCTGGCGGTTGATGAAATTCATCATGTGCGTCCCCTGTTATGCACGGTCCGCCACCCGCTCGCCCAGGAGGCCGGACGGCCGCAAGGTCAGCATGATGATCAGCACGATGAAGGCAAAGATATCGGAGTAGTGGCTGCCCAGGACCCCTCCGGTCAGCGCGCCGATGTAGCCGGAGCCGATCGATTCGATCAACCCCAGCAGGATTCCGCCCACCACGGCCCCCGCCAGATTGCCGATGCCACCGAACACCGCAGCGGTGAAGGCCTTCAAGCCGGGCAGGAAGCCCATGGTGTGTTGCACGGTGCCGTAGTTGGATGCGTACATCACGCCGGCGATCGTCGCGAGCACGGCGCCGATGATGAAAGTGGCGGAGATGACCATGTCGGGCTTCACGCCCATGAGGGCGGCCACGCGAGGGTTTTCGGCGGTGGCGCGCATCGCGCGGCCCAGCTTGGTGTAGTTGACCAGGTACATCAGCACCGCCAGCGACACCGCGGTGACGCCCAGGATCATGATCTGGGTGGTGGTGATCACCGCCCCGCCGATCTGGAAGGGGACAGGCGGCAGCAGCGTCGGATAAGGCTTGTAATTGGGTTTGAAGATGATCATCGCCAGTGTCTGCAGCAGGATCGACATGCCGATGGCCGTGATCAACGGCGCCAGCCGCGGGCTGTTGCGAAGCGGCTTGTAGGCGATCTTCTCGATCGCGAAATTCAGCGTGGCCGCCACCACGCAGGAGATCAGGAGGGCGACGAGCAGGATGATCCAGCCCGGCGTTCCGGGCATCGCCTCCTGCATCTTGACGATGATGGCCCAACTGGTCAGCGCGCCGATCATCAGCACGTCACCATGGGCGAAGTTGATCAGGTTGATGATGCCGTACACCATGGTGTAACCCAAGGCGATCAAGGCATACATGCTGCCGAGAATCAGACCGTTGATGATCTGCTGCAGCAAGGTTTCCATAGAGCTTCTCCGTTCTTTTACTGAACCCTACAGCCAACTAGCAAAAAACCCGCCAAGCTGCTCACGGCGGGTTAGTGGGGGCGATTGTAGCTAGGCGAACTGACAACGAAAACGCTATAGCGGCGGGGGTTTACCCTCGAAGAACGGCCGTTTTCGGACGTTTTGTACTCCATTAATTTTTCTGATCATTTAACTTCTTGAGTTCGCGCAGCTTATCCGCGATGCGGATTTCCAAGCCCCGCTCCACCGGCCGGTAGAACTCGGGCGCCGCCATTCCTTCCGGCAAATAGTTCTCGCCGGCGGCGAACGCGCCCTCTTCATCGTGCGCGTAGCGATAGTTCTTGCCGTAATCCAGGTCCTTCATCAATTTGGTTGGCGCGTTGCGTAAATGCAGCGGCACCGGGCGCGTGCCGTCCTGCTTGATGAATGCCTTGGCTTCATTGAATGCGTTGTAGACCGCGTTCGATTTCGGCGCCATCGCCAGGTAGATGACGCACTGCGCCAGCGCCAGCTCGCCCTCGGGCGTGCCCAGGCGCTCGTAGGTTTCCGCGGCGTCCAGCGCCATGCGCAGCGCGCGCGGGTCCGCCAATCCCACGTCTTCGGTGGCCATGCGGACCAGCCTGCGTGCCATGTAGCGCGGATCGGCACCACCATCGAGCATGCGCATGAACCAGTAAAGCGAGGCGTCGGGGTCCGAGCCGCGTACGGACTTGTGCAGTGCGCTGATCGTGTCGTAGAACTGCTCGCCGCCCTTGTCGTAGCGGCGCATGCGCTCGCCCAGCACCTTGAGCAGCCACTCGTCGCCGATTGCCTTGTGCTTTTCCTTCTTTGCTGCCACAGCCAGCGTCTCGAGCGTATTGAGCAGCCGGCGTGCATCGCCGTCGGCGTACGCCACCAGCCGGTCGAGTGCTTCCTTGTCGAGCGGCGGCACCGCACCGATCGCCTGCGCCTTGGCCGCGATCTGCTCAAGGTCGGCCTCGGTCAGCGGCTGCAGCACATACACCACGGCCCGCGACAGCAACGCTGAATTGACCTCGAACGAAGGGTTCTCGGTGGTTGCGCCGATGAAAGTGAACAAGCCAGATTCCACGTGCGGCAGGAAGGCGTCCTGCTGGCTCTTGTTGAACCGGTGCACTTCGTCGACGAACACGATGGTGCGCTGCCCGCCGGCGCCCGAGGCGCTTTCGAGCGCCGTGCCTTGCGCGATCTGCGCCAATTCGACCGCCTCGCGGATGTCCTTGACGCCGCCGAGCACGGCGCTGATGGTGATGAACTGCGCGTCGAATGCGTCGGCCATCAGCCGGGCGATGGTGGTCTTGCCGGTACCCGGCGGGCCCCAGAGGATGCAGCTGTGCGGCTGCCCCGACTCGAAAGCGATGCGCAATGGCATGCCTTCGCCCAGCAGGTGCTGCTGGCCGATCACCTCGCCCAGGGTCTTGGGGCGCAGGCGTTCGGCCAAGGGCTGGTGGGCTGCGGCGACGGTCTTGCTCACCGGCACAGTATAGGAAGCTTGCAGGCCGATTCCCTTATAGTGCGCCACCATGGAAGCTTCGCTCTGGTCGACCTTTTCAGCCCTGCTGGGCGCGCTCGTCGGCGGCGGCATCAGCTACGCACTGAACCGCCAGCAGTTCGCCAACCAGCTCAAGCTGGTGCAGGCGCAGCATCGGACCGAGTTCATGGCCGAGGAAACGGCACGCGTCTTCCTCAGCCACAAGAGCTTCACCGACCGCTCGTTCGAGACCTTGCGCAAGCATTTGGGCGGGTTCGAGGATGACGAGTTGCGCAAGATCCTGGTGCGGGCGGGCGCGATGCGCGTCTACCGCGACGACGGCAGCGAATGGTGGCGCCTGCTCTCGCGCATGGAAGAATTCATCGAGCGCAAGGACCTGGAAAAGGTCACGCGCGAAATCTAGAAGGAAAGCCTCACTGCTTCAGGACGTCCGCGCCCTGCGGCGGCTTGAACTGGAACGCGTCGGGCGAAACGGCGGCATTCAATTCCATCTTCGTGAACGTCAGCACCGAGCGCTGGCCGAAGCTGTCCAGTATCTCCAGCGTCGCCAGGTCGTTGCCGCGAAAGCCCAGCTTCATGCTGTGCAATTGGCCTTCCTTCGCCTTCGGCGCCGCCTGCACCCACTGGACACCGTCCTTTTCGCCGGCGGGCTCCAGCGTAAAGTCCTTGCGCAAGGTGGCCAGGTCGGGAGCGGAGGCGATCAGCGCCGCCGGCGTGGAGCCCAGTACCGCGGACTGCCTGCGCTGTGTCACCTGGTTCAAGTCCGCGTCATAGAGCCAAAGCGTCTGGCCGTCCGCCACGATGGTCTGCTCGAAGGGTTTCCTGTAGTTGAAGCGGAATCGGTTCGGCCGCGCAAACTCGAAAGTGCCGGACGAGGTCTTGCTGCGCACGCCCTGCCCATCCTTGGCCGGGCCGCTCACCACTTGGGTGAACTCGGCACGGCCGGTCTTGGCCGACTTGACGAAGTTTTCCAGCGCGTCGAGGCCCGAAGCGCGCGCCAGGAACGAGGCCGAAAGCAGCGCCATTGCGATGAGAATCTTTTTCATGGCCCAATTGTGGCGTGAGCATACGATGCGCGGGTGAAGCTCGCGCAGACCTGAGGTCGAGTTCGTTACCGAACGTTATGCGGCCCGGTTGGGGACCAGGATTTCGCGCTGCCCCGCTCCGCTCATAGCGCTGACCAAGCCCGCCTTTTCCATGTCTTCCACCAGGCGGGCCGCCCGGTTGTAGCCAATCTTGAGGTGGCGCTGCACCAGCGAGATGCTGGCCTTGCGGTTCTTCAGGACCACTTCAACCGCCTGGTCGTACATCGGGTCCTTCTCGCCGCCGTTGCCGCCTTCGCCTCCCAGCAGGTCGCCGTCCTCATCGACGGTCCCGCCCTCGAGCACGCCTTCGATGTAGTTGGGCTGGCCACCTTGCTCTTTCAGGTAGGCAACGACGCGATGCACTTCCTCGTCGCTGACGAAAGCGCCGTGCACGCGTACCGGCAGGCCGGTGCCGCTTGCCATGTACAGCATATCGCCCATTCCCAGCAGTGCTTCCGCGCCCATCTGGTCGAGAATGGTGCGGCTGTCGATCTTGCTGGACACCTGGAAAGCGATGCGCGTGGGAATGTTGGCCTTGATCAGGCCGGTGATCACATCCACGCTGGGCCGCTGCGTCGCCAGGATCAGGTGGATGCCGGCGGCGCGCGCCTTTTGCGCCAGCCGGGCGATCAGCTCTTCGATCTTCTTGCCCACCACCATCATCAGGTCGGCCAGTTCGTCGATCACCACGACGATGTGCGGCAACCGCTCCAGCGGCTCCGGGCTGTCGGGCGTCAGGCTGAAAGGGTTGTAGATGAACTCGCCGCGGGCCTTGGCTTCATCGAGCTTGTGGTTGTAGCCGCTCAGGTTGCGCACGCCCAATTTGCTCATCAGCTTGTAGCGGCGTTCCATTTCGCCGACGCACCAGTTGAGGCCGTTCGCCGCTTGCCGCATGTCGGTCACCACCGGCGCCAGCAGGTGCGCGATGCCCTCGTAGACCGACATCTCCAGCATCTTGGGATCGATCATCAACAGGCGGACATCGCGCGCCTCGGCCTTGTACAGCAGCGACAGGATCATCGCATTCAGGCCTACCGACTTGCCCGAGCCGGTGGTGCCGGCCACCAGCACGTGCGGCATCTTTGCCAGGTCAGCCACTACCGGGTTGCCGATGATGTCCTTGCCCAGGCCCATGGTAAGCATCGACTTGGCTTCGTTGTAGACCTGCGAACCGAGAATCTCCGACAGCCGGATCGATTGCCGCTTGGCGTTGGGCAATTCGAGCGCCATGTAGTTCTTGCCTGGGATGGTTTCGATCACGCGGATCGACACCAGGCTCAGCGACCGCGCCAGGTCCTTGGCCAAGCCGACAATCTGCGAGCCCTTGACCCCAGTGGCGGGCTCGATTTCGTAGCGGGTGATCACCGGTCCCGGCTGGGCCAGCACCACCCGCACGTCGACGCCGAAATCCTTGAGCTTCTTTTCGATCAGCCGGCTGGTCATCTCCAGCGTTTCGGGCGAGACGGTTTCCTGGCGGGTCTGCGGCCCGTCCAGCAGGTCGACCTGCGGCAGCTTGGAATCGAGCATGTCCGTGAACAAGGGCTTTTGCCGCTCCTTGGCCACGCGCTCGCTCTTGGGCACGTCGACCATTTCGGGCTCGATCAGCATGGGCGTCGGATGTTGCTCGACGATGTCCATGCGCTCTTCGAGCAGTACTTCCTCGCGTTGCCGCGCCGCTTGCTGGCCAAAGGCCAGGTCCTGGGCCAGCTCGCGTTTTTCCCTGCGCGCCTCGATGAAGCCGTCGATCCGGGCGCCAAGCCGCTCGGCAACGTGGCTCCAGGAGAACCGGAACACCACAGCCGCGCCCAACACTACCAGGGCCACGAACACCAGGCCAGACCCGGTGAAGCCGAGCCATTTCACGCCCAGCGGCCCCATCAGGTAACCGAGCGCTCCACCGGCATGGTCGGGCAGCCGGACTTCGAACCGGTACAGCCGGGACCACTCGAGCGCCGTGCTTGCGCACAGCAGCACCGCCAGGGCGCCCCAGAACGCCCAGCGCGTGCGCGACAGGCGCGGCGGCTCGTCGTGCGATTCGGCGCCGCCGCGCATCCAGCGCGCAAGTGTCGCGAGCCAGGCGCGCACGGCCGCGGCAAAACACCACCACACCGAAAATCCCAGCAGGAAATAACTGGCGTCGGCCAGCCAGGCGCCCAGCCTGCCGCCCCAATTGCGAATTGCCGCCCCGGTGCCGGAAGTGGAAAACGCCGGGTCCTGCGCCGAATAGCTGGCCAGCGCCAATACCCAGAAAACCAGGGCCACCAAGCCGAGCACCAGTGCGAATTCGTGGGCGAAGCGGCCCACGCCGGCACGCTGCTGCGATGCGCCGCCGCCGCCGGCGTCATTCAAGGTATTGAGCGAGTAAGTCATGAGGCGAGCGCAAGCTTAACGCACGAGCCCATCGTGACCCGTCCTATCCCAGCGTTGTCAGCCGGTCCTTGATCAGCATCGAACCATCCTCCCGGGTCTCGATGAAACCGCGGTCTTCCAGGTCCTTCATCACGCGGCTGACCATCTCGCGCGAAGCGCCGACCATCTTTGCGATGTCCTGGCGCGAAATGCGTTCCTTGATCGTCATCTGGCCCTCGCGGTCGGGCGCCGCAAACTCCAGCAACGCGCGCGCGACGCGGCCGTAGACGTCCATCAAGGCCAGCGACTCGATCTTGCGGTCAGCCTGGCGCAGCCGCTGCACCAGGCCCTTCATGATGGCGTAGGCCATCGAGCTGTTCTCGGGCAGGCAGCGCGCGAACTCCGCGCGGCCCAGGGCCAGCATGTCGGTCTGCACTTCGGCGCGGACGGTGGCCGAATGGGCCTCGTTGTCGATCAGGCTCATCTCGCCGATGTAGTCGCCCGGCTGCAGTGTTGCCAGGATGACTTCGCGCCCGCGCTTGTCGGAGGTGACCACGCGCGCACGGCCGGTCAGGATGATGAACAACGTGTTGGATTTCTCGCCTTGCTCGATGATGATCTCGCCACGCTTGAAGCGGCGCTTGGCCACAGCCTCCGCAACCGACTCGGCCTGGTTGGCTGTCAACAGTGCAAACAGCGGCACCCGGCGAATCAGTTCCAGATTGGACAGCATCGACATTTATCAAATCCCTCCTGGCACGCGGCCCCGCGATGGGTTCTTACAATCGGGGCGATTGAAATTGGCAGGCATCGCGTGACCCGCACAGGGTTGATACTTGCCGCCCGGCCCCGAAATGTACACCCAGGTGTGGGGTTTTCCACACAGGTCTTCTACCATGCCCAATTCGAAACACGCCAAAGTACTGATCCTCGGCTCCGGTCCCGCGGGCTACACGGCCGCCGTGTACGCGGCCCGCGCCAACCTCAATCCGGTGCTCGTTACCGGGATCGCCCAAGGCGGGCAATTGATGACCACGACCGACGTGGACAACTGGCCCGCCGACGTGGATGGAGTGCAAGGTCCGGACCTGATGCAGCGCTTCCTGGAGCACGCGCAGCGCTTCAACACGGAGATCGTCTTCGACCACATCAGCGCGGTCGACTTCAGCAAACGGCCGTTCTCCCTCAAGGGCGACAGCGGCGAATACACCTGCGATTCGCTGATCATCTCGACCGGTGCATCGGCCAAGTACCTGGGACTGCCTTCGGAGGAGGCCTTCATGGGCAAGGGGGTCTCGGGCTGCGCGACCTGCGACGGGTTCTTCTACCGTGGCCAGGTGACTTGCGTGATCGGCGGTGGCAACACCGCCGTGGAAGAAGCGTTGTACCTGTCGAACATCGCAAGCAAGGTCTACCTGGTCCACCGCCGGGACAAGTTCAAGGCCGAGCCGATCCTGGTGGACAAGCTGATGGACAAGGTGAAGGCCGGAAAGATCGAGCTGAAGCTGTTCAACACGCTCGACGAGGTCCTGGGCGATGCTACCGGTGTCACCGGCGTGCGCCTGAAGGACGCCAAGACCGGCCAGACCGAGGACTTGTTGCTGCAAGGCTGCTTCATCGCCATCGGCCACCAGCCCAACACCGACATCTTCAAGGGCCAGCTCGAGATGAAGGACGGCTACATCCTCACCAAGTCGGGGCTGCAGGGCTTTGCCACCATGACCAGCGTGCCCGGCGTCTTCGCCGCCGGTGACGTCCAGGACCACGTTTACCGGCAGGCCATCACCAGCGCCGGCACCGGATGCATGGCGGCACTGGACGCCCAGCGGTTCCTGGAGCAAGCGGACTCGTAAACCGCTATAATTGAAGGCTCTGCTGATTTCAGCCGGTTACCGCCCCCGACAGGGCGAGGTGAGGCCCGTACTGCAGCAAACACCAGTGTTTGCGCCAAGTGCCGGCCGGGGACTAGGAAAACTCTCATGTCACGCGTCTGCGACGTAACGGGCAAAGGCCCGATGGTCGGGAACAACGTTTCCCACGCCAACAACAAGACCAAGCGCCGGTTCATGCCGAACCTGCAATACCGCCGTTTCTGGGTCGAGACCGAAAACCGCTGGGTGCGCCTGCGCATCTCCAACGCCGGCCTGCGCCTCATCGACAAGAACGGCATTGACGTCGTGCTCGCAGACCTGCGCGCGCGCGGTCAAGCCTAACCCCAAGGAGCACGACCATGGCAAGCAAAGGCGGACGTGAAAAGATCAAGCTGGAATCCACCGCGGGTACCGGCCACTTCTACACCACCAGCAAGAACAAGAAGACGATGCCCGAAAAAATGGCGATCATGAAGTTCGATCCCAAGGCTCGCAAGCATGTGGAATACAAAGAGACAAAGTTGAAATAAGAGCTGCCTAGCAGCCCCTGCAAGCCCCGCTTATGCGGGGCTTTTTTTTGCGTCCGCCACGCGTGTGGCGGCGACCTCAATCCCTCAACTCGGCCGGCACCTTGCCGCCATTGGCTGCCAGCTTGTTCATGACCTGCTTGTGCAGCCATATGTTCATTTCAGCCGACCCGTCCTTGGCGCCCGAATAGCCCAGTTCGGTGGCGAGTTCCTTGCGCGCCTGCAGGCTGCTGTCCAGATCCAGCAATTTCATCAGGTCAACGATCGAAGTGCGCCAATTGAGCTTTTGGGCGTTCTTCTCGGCCATGCCGTTGAGCACTGCTTCCACGTCGACGGGGGCAGTGGCGACGGCAGTGGCTTGGGCGGCGACACCCGCGGCTGCCGCATTGCTGGCATCTTGCGTCGAAGCGGTGGTGGTCGCGTCCGGCACCGCGCCGCGGTGAAAGATCTTGTTGAAAATATTGCCGAGAATGCTCATGTATTTGCTCCAGGTGCGAGGCGTGAGTGCCTGGGGCATCGTTGCTCATGAGACGGCTCCGCCTTGTCGGACAAGCGCGCTTTTTCCCCGCTGGAGCGGCCCAAAAAAAAGCCCCGCGACGCGAGGCTTTTTGGGTCCGGGAGAAGCCTTCAGTGAGCTGCGCGCAGCTTCATCGAGAATTGCTGCAGGGCCACGATCCCGCTCTCTTCGGCGCGGCGGCACCAGGCCTGGAGGTCCGCGGCGAGCTGTTCGCGCGACTGCGAAGTATTGAGCCACATGCCGCGCAGCTCCTCACGCATGGTGACCATCTTGTCGAGCACCGGATGGGCAGCGCGGGCCTGGGCCAATTGCGGACGGGCCGCGGCCGGCACCTTGTCGTCATCGCGATGCAGCCAGCGGTTGGCGGCCTTCAGCGGCGACAGATCGGCCTGTTTTTCCTTCAGCAATGCGATTTCGGCCTTGCAGGCGCGGCGCATTTCACGGGCATAGCCGGCCATCACTTCGTAGCGGTTGGCGATCAAGGCTTCCAGAGTCTTCTCGTCGGCGACCGGCTTGATCGCACCCAATTGCAGCTTGGGCGGAATCTTCTTGACCGTGGCCCAGCCGATCTTGCTCATCAGCGTGATGTACACCCAGCCGATGTCGAACTCGTAGGGCTTGACGGAGAACTTGGCCGATGTCGGGTAGGTGTGGTGATTGTTGTGCAGCTCTTCGCCGCCGATGATCACGCCCCACGGCGAGATGTTGGTGCTGGCATCCGGCGCCTCGAAATTGCGATAGCCCCAGTAGTGGCCGATGCCGTTGATCACGCCGGCAGCGGTCACGGGAATCCAGGCCATTTGCACGGCCCAGACGGCCAGGCCCGCGGCACCGAACAGTGCCACGTTCAGGATCAGCATCAGGCCCACACCTTGCCAGCTGAAACGGGTATACAGGTTGCGCTCGATCCAGTCGTCAGGCGTGCCATGGCCGAACTTGGCGATGGTTTCCTGGTTCTTGGCTTCTGCGCGGTACATCTCGGCGCCGCGCCACAGCACGGCGTCGATGCCGCGGGTCTGCGGGCTGTGCGGGTCCTCTTCGGTCTCGCATTTGGCGTGGTGCTTACGGTGGATGGCGACCCATTCCTTGGTCACCATGCCGGTGCCCAGCCACAGCCAGAAGCGGAAGAAGTGCGCGGGAATGCCGTGCAGGTCCATCGCCCGGTGGGCCTGGGCGCGGTGCAGGAAGATGGTGACGCTGGCGATGGTGATGTGGGTAGTCACCAACGTGTACAGGACGATCTGCCACCAGGACAGGTTCCACAGGCCGTTGGCCACCCAGTCAATGGTTGAGTTCAGCACGGCCCAATCGGGAAGCAACATATTCGGGGGGTCTCTCTCAAGAAAACGGCTTCAGGACGAAGCCGCTATTGTTGTTGGACACATTTTACGGTGCGGGGTTCAAAAACAAGCTGTGGTTAACCACAGCCACGGCGTTTCGAGGGCCTACCTGTCAATTTTTTGTCCAGATCGCCGCGAAGAACCCATCCGTGCGATGCCGGTGCGGCCATAGCCGCAGGAAGTCGCCGCCACCCACGCCGCCGCTGCACAGGCCCGCGGCTCCTTCGATCTTCAGATTGGACAGCACTTCGGCCGCGGGAAGTGGGCTGAACTCCCTATTGGCCTGTGTGAACGCCAAAGCGATTTCCTCGTTTTCCTGTGGCAACAGGCTGCACGTGGCATAGACCAGCCGCCCGCCCGGTTTGAGCAGGCGCGATGCGCTTTGCAGGATGGCGGCCTGCTTCACAGCCATCTCCTGCACGCCCTGCAGCGATTGGCGCCACTTCAGGTCGGGATTACGGCGCAGCGTGCCCAGACCGGAGCAAGGCGCATCGACGATGACGCGATCGATCTTGCCGGCCAGCCGTTTGACGCGGTCGTCGCGTTCATGGGCAATGGCCGCCGGATGGACATTGGAGAGCTTGCTGCGGGCCAGCCGCGGCTTGAGCGCATCGAGCCGGTGCGCCGACGTGTCGAAGGCATAGAGCCGCCCTGTATTTCGCATCGACGCTCCAATGGCGAGCGTCTTGCCGCCGGCGCCGGCGCAGAAATCCACCACCATTTCGCCGCGCTTGGCGTCCAGCAGCAGCGCCAACAACTGCGAGCCTTCGTCCTGCACTTCGACGGCGCCGCGCGCGAAGGCGTCGAATTTGGTCAGGGCCGGCTTGCTGTCCAGCCGCAGACCCCAGGGCGAGTACGGGGTGGGCTCGGATGCGACTCCGGCCAGCTTGAGTTCCTTCTGCACGTCGGCGCGCTTGTCGTTGAGCGTGTTGACGCGCAGGTCCAGCGGCGCGCTTTGGTTCAGGCTTTCGACCAACGGCCCGAACCCGCTGCCCAACTGGTCCTTCAGCGGTTGCACCAGCCACTCGGGCAGGTTGTGGCGATGGCGCTCTAGCAAGTCGGCAGGCTTGATCGAATCGCATTGGTCCAGCCAGCTTTTCTCCTGGTCGGTCAGCGCGCTCTTGAGGAAATCGCGGGGCCCGTGAAAGCCGAGGATCGCCATGCGCCGCTCCTTGGGGCCGCTCCCTGAAGGCGACAGGTGGTCGAACAAGAGCTTCTTGCGCAGCACCGTGTAGACGGTCTCGGCCAGCGTCGCGCGCTCGCGCGGGCCCAGCGAACGGTTGTCGCGGAAGTAGCGCGAAACCACGGCGTCGGCCGGATGGTCGAACTTGAGGGTGAGCTTGACGAGTTCGGCGCAGGCGTCGAGCAGGGCTTTGGGATGCATGAAGACTTCAGAGTTGGGGCAACAGTTGCGCGATGGCTCGGGGATAGATCAGGTGTTCCTGGGTCAGCACGCGCGCCGCCAGGGCATCGGCAGTGTCGTCCGGCAGGACCGGCACCACCGCTTGCGCCAGGATCGGCCCGTAGTCGAGTTCGGTCGTCACTTGGTGAACGGTGGCGCCCGCGAACTTGCAGCCCGCGTCGATCGCGCGCTGGTGAGTATGCAGCCCCGGGAAGGCGGGCAGCAACGAGGGATGGATGTTGATCAGCCGGTGGCGGTAGCGCTCCACGAAAGCAGGGGTCAGGATGCGCATGAAGCCGGCCAGCACCACCAGCGACGGTTGGCGCCGGTCGATCGCGGCGGCCAGTTCGGCGTCGAAGGCTTCGCGAGTGGGAAAGCGCTTGTGGTCGACCACATCGGTCGCGATCTGGTGTTCGCCTGCGATCGCGAGCCCGCCGGCGTCCGGGCGATTGCTGATGACGGCCGCCACCTGGGCGTCCAGGGCCTTGTGCCAGCCCTCTCGCTGCGCGCAACGGACGATGGCGGCCATGTTGGAACCGCCGCCGGAGATCAGAATCACGATGTTCTTCATTTCCTCAAATTATCCCCGCCATGCACCTGCGACCCCTGGACCCCATAGAAGCCCGCGTGCTGGGCACGCTGATGGAAAAAGCCCGCACCGTGCCGGACAGCTATCCGTTGACCCTGAACTCGCTGGTGGCCGGCTGCAACCAGAAGACCAGTCGCGAGCCGCTGATGAACGTCACCGACGGTCAGGCGCAGGAAGCGCTGGACGCGCTCAAGCTGCTCAGCCTGGCGTTCGAGTCCAGCGGCAGCCGCGTAGCCCGATGGGAGCACAACTTCCAGCGCGGTGTGGGCGTGCCGGAACAATCTGCGGTGTTGCTCGGCCTGCTGATGTTGCGTGGGCCGCAGACAGCCGGCGAGTTGCGGATCAACAGCGAGCGCTGGTACCGCTTCGCCGACATCTCTTCGGTCGAGGGGTTCCTGGAAGAGCTGCAGGACCGGCCGGAAGAAAAGGGCGGCCCGCTGGTGGTGAAACTGCCGCGCGCCAGCGGCATGCGCGAGCAGCGCTGGGCGCACCTGCTATGCGGGCCGGTGGAGATTGCGCGAGCGACTTCCGAAACCCAGCCCGGCACCGGACTGGAGGCACGTATCCATTCGCTGGAAAACGAAGTGGCCCGGTTGCGGACAACTGTCGAGGATCTTTGCCAGCAGCTTGGGATGTCGCACCCCGGACACACCGAATAGAACGACCGTGCTGATAATGTCGATCTTCCTGGAGACGCTGTCATGGATTTAGCCTTTACCCCTGAAGAACAGAAGTTCCGCGAGGACTCCCGGGCTTGGGTGCGCGCCAACCTGCCCCAGGAGATTTCGCGCAAGGTCCACAACGCACTGCGCCTGACGCGCGACGACATGCAGCGATGGGCCCGTATCCTGGGAAAAAAGGGCTGGCTGGGTTACGGCTGGCCCAAGCAGTTCGGCGGCCCCGGCTGGAACGCGATCCAGAAGCACCTCTTCGAAGAAGAGTGCGCTCTTGCCGGCGCGCCGCGTGTCGTGCCGTTCGGCCCGGTGATGGTGGCGCCAGTGATCATGGCCTTCGGCAATGCGGAGCAGCAGCAGCGCTTCCTGCCGGGCATCGCCAGCGGCGAGGTGTGGTGGAGCCAGGGGTACAGCGAACCGGGCTCGGGGTCCGATCTCGCGTCGCTCAAGACCCGCGCCGAGCGAAAGGGCGACAAGTACATCGTGAACGGCCAGAAGACATGGACCACGCTGGCGCAGCACGGCGAATGGATCTTCTGCCTGGTGCGCACCAGCACCGAGGGCAAGCCGCAGACCGGCATCTCGTTCCTGCTGATCGACATGAAGTCGCCAGGCGTGACGGTGCGCCCGATCATCATGCTGGACGGCGAGCACGAAGTGAACGAAGTCTTCTTCGACAACGTCGAGGTCCCGGCCGAAAACCTGATCGGCGAGGAGAACAAGGGCTGGACCTATGCCAAGCACCTGCTGTCGCACGAACGCACCAACATCGCGGACGTCAATCGCGCCAAGCGCGAACTCGAGCGCGTCAAGCGCATCGCCAAGGCCGAGGGCGTCTACGAGGACCGGCGCTTCCGCGACGAGATCGCCAAGCTCGAAGTCGACGTGGTGGCGCTGGAGATGCTGGTCCTGCGCGTCCTGTCCGCCGAGAAGTCGGGCAAGAATTCGCTGGACATCGCCGGCCTGCTCAAGATCAAGGGCAGCGAAATCCAGCAGCGCTATTCCGAGCTGATGATGCTGGCCGCCGGGCCCTACTCGCTGCCCTACATCCACGAGGCGATGGATTCCGGCTGGCAGGGCGAATTCGTCGGCGCCGCGTACTGCGCCCCGCTGGCTTCGACCTATTTCAATATGCGCAAGACAACGATCTACGGCGGCAGCAACGAGGTCCAGCGCAACATCGTCGCGCAGACCGTGCTCGGCTGATCGGCCCAGGAGACAAGAATGGACTTCGATTTTTCCGGCGACCAGGAACAGTTGCGCGACGCCGTTCGCAAATGGGTGGGCAAGGGCTATGACTTCGAGCGCCGCCGCGCCATCGTCAAGGCGGGCGGCTTCGACCGCGCGGCATACGCCCAACTGGCGGAACTGGGTCTCACCGGCCTGTACATCCCCGAAGAACATGACGGCATGGGAATGGGCCCAGTCGAAGGCATGGTGGTGATGGAAGAACTGGGCCGCGGCATCGTGCTGGAGCCCTTGGCGCAGGCCCTGATTGCCGGCGGCATCTTGAATGGATATGCATCGGACGCGATGAAGTCGGACTGGCTGCCGAAGATCGCAACCGGCAAGGCACTCGTCGTGCTGGCCCAGCAGGAGCGCAAGGCTCGCTACCGGCTCGACGCCTGCGAAACGCAGGCCGCGCAAACCGGCAACGCGTGGAGCGTCACCGGGGCCAAGAGCATCGTGCCCGCGGGCGACCAGGCCGATGCATTCCTGGTCCCGGCCACCACCAACGGCAAGATCGCGTTGTTCCTCGTCGAGCGCCAGGCCGCCGGGGTCGCCACGCGCGGCTACGGCACCCAGGAAGGCGGCCGCGCGGCTGAAGTCACATTCAGGTCGGCGCCAGCGGCGCTGGTGACGCAGGACGGCCTGACTGCCCTGGAGCACGCTGTGGACATCGGTATTGCGGCCAGCTGCGCCGAAGCCATCGGCGTCCTGGACCAAACGATGGGCGTCACGGTGGAGTACATGAACACGCGAAAGCAGTTCGGCGTGGCGTTGTCCACGTTCCAGGCGCTGCGCCATCGCGTCGCCGACATGAAGATGCAGCTGGAGCTGGCGCGGTCGATGAGCTACTACGCGTCTCTCAAGCTCAACGCGCCGGCCGAAGAGCGCCGCCGCGCGATGGCGCGCGCCAAGTACCAACTGGGTGTGGCGATGCGCTTCATCGGACAGGCGTCGGTGCAATTGCACGGGGGCATCGGCGTCACCGACGAATACATCGGCAGCCATTACTTCAAGAAGCTGACCCAGCTGGAGCTGAGCTTCGGGGATACCCTGCACCACTTGGGCGAAGTCTCGGAAAGAATGCAGGACACCGCCGGCGTGTTCGCGTAGGACCGGCGTTCTGGAGACAAGCATGATTACTCGCCGAGTGCTGCTCGGCCTGCTGGGCAGCCTGCTGCTCGCCGCAGGCTGCGCTACAGGTCCTTCACAGCAGGACGTTCCACCCATCGTCTTCGTCCACGGCAACGGCGACACCGCCGCCTTGTGGCAGACGACGATCTGGCGTTTCGAATCCAACGGCTGGCCGCGCGAGCGCCTGTATGCGATCGATGCGCCCTACCCGTTGGCGCGTGATGAAGACGCCAAGCCGCAGCCCGGGCGCACGTCGACAGCCGAACACATGGCCTACCTGAAAGCGGAAGTGGAGAAAGTCCTGAAGGCCACCGGCGCGCGCCAAGTCGTGCTGATGGGCAATTCGCGCGGCGGCAACGCCATCCGCAACTACATCCAGAACGGGGGCGGCGACAAGACCGTGAGCCATGCCATCCTCGGCGGCACGCCCAACCACGGGGTCCAAGCGATCCCCGGAATGAACGAAGGCAACGAGTTCTCCGGCACCGGTCCTTTCCTCATGACGCTCAACGCGCCGAAGAACGCCGCAGGTGACGAGGTGGCAGGCCCGGTCAGATGGATGACGATCCGCTCGGACAGCAACGACAAGTTCGCGCAGCCGGACGGCTTGTGGATCGGCCAGCGAGGCAAGCCCACCAACGTCACGTACGCCGGCCCCGAGCTCAAGGGCGCAACCAATGTGGTCATTCCCCGCATCGACCATCGCGAAACGGCCTACTCGCCCGGCGCATTCGAAGCCGCTTATCGCTTCATCACGGGCAAAGCCCCTGCGACGGTCGATATCGTCCCGGAGGAGCGGGTGGTGCTGAGCGGCAAGGTGAGCGGCCTGGGCGTCTCGTCCACCGACCCGGCTTCCGGCAACTTCGTGAACAACCTGCCGCTGCCGGGTGCAACGCTGGAGGTTTTCGCGATCGATCCGGCCACGGGCGAACGGCGCGGCGGCGCGGCCTACGCCAAGACCACCGGCAGCGACGGCATGTGGGGCCCGTTCACGGCGCGGCCGGATGCGCGCTATGAGTTCGTCGTTTCCGCACCCGGCTACGCGATCACGCACTTCTATCGCAGTCCCTTCCCGCGCTCCAGCAGCGTCGTGATCCTGCGAACCGAACGCATCGCGGATGCCGACAAGAACGCCCCGTGGATCATCACCATGACGCGGCCGCGCGGCTACCTGGACCCCGGGCGCGACAAGATGGCTTTCGACGGCCAGACGCCGCCTCCGGGTGCGGTGCTGGGAGCTGGAGTGGCCAGCTCGAAGATCAAGCCAACGGGTGCATTGCCGCGCGCGGTGACAGCCGAATTCAATGGCGAGAAGCTGATCGGGCGCACCTGGCCGGCGGCGGAAAACCACCTGAGCATCCTCGAATTGACCTATTGAAGCGGCAGCGCCGCCTGCGCCGCGTCAGCAATGCAGGCGCGACGTCTTGGGCAAGTGAGCCATCAGGAACTCCATCTGGTCCGCCAGGATGCGGCGGTTGCGCAAGATGAAATCTTCCCACAGGCTGGGCACGTAGGGCGCGTACAGCAGCGGCATGCGCGCCTGCTCGGGCGTGCGGTTGCTCTTGCGGTGGTTGCAGCAGCGGCAAGCCGTGACCACGTTCATCCAGTGGTCGCGGCCGTTCTGCGCGAACGGGATGATGTGCTCGCGTGTCAACTCTTCCTCATGGAACTCGTCGCCGCAATAGGCGCAGACATTGCGGTCGCGCGCGAACAGCTTGCTATTGGTAAGGCCCGGCTTGAGGTCGAAGGGATTGATGTTGGGCACGCCCTTGGTGCCGATGATGCTGCTGACGGCGATCTGGGACTGCGCGCCCGTGACGGCGTTGTGGCCGCCGCGAAACAGCGCCACCTGCGCGCCCACTTCCCAGCGCACCTCGTCGGCGGCGTAGTGCAGCACGGCCTGCTCCAGCGAAATCCACGACTGGGGCAGCCCTTGGGCAGACAGCTTCAAGACCTTCAAAACACGCCTCCTTGAGTCAAAGGAAACCACATCGAAGTGAGCACCAGCGCAGCGCGGCGCTCTACAGCACAATATACCCTGTTTTCGCGTCCCTCCGCTGCCGGGGAAAGCCCTGCGGTGCTTTGCCCACGGGCGCGAGCTGCTATCAAAAAGATACCAAAACGCCGCGATGCAGATTTTCAGAGGCTTCCACCACCCTGGCATCGCCGCGGCCTGCGCGCTCACGATCGGCAACTTCGACGGCGTGCACCGCGGCCACCAGGCGATGCTTGCGCTGCTGAACAACGAAGCGCGCCATCGGGGCGTGACCAGCTGTGTGCTGACCTTCGAGCCGCATCCGCGCGACTTCTTCGCGGCGGTGGCGCGTAAGCCGGAACTCGCCCCGGCGCGCATTGCGACCCTTCGCGACAAGCTCACCGAACTGGCCCGCTGCGGCGTCGACCAGTGCGTGGTACTGCCGTTTGACGCACGCCTTTCGTCGCAAGTTCCCGAGGCCTTCATCGACAACGTGCTGGTGCGCGGCCTCGGCACGAAGTACGTGCTGGTAGGCGACGACTTCCGCTTTGGCGCCAAGCGCGCCGGCGACTACGCCATGCTCGACGCCGCGGGGCAGCGCAAGGGCTTCGACGTCGCCCGGATGAACAGTTACGAAGTGCATGGCCTGCGCGTTTCCAGTTCCGCCGTGCGCGAAGCCTTGGGCCGCGGCGACATGGACGCGGTAGCCGCCCTGCTGGGCCGCCCGTACAGCATCAGCGGCCACGTGGTGCATGGCCGCAAGCTTGGCCGCCAACTGGGTTTCAAGACGCTGAACCTGCGCTTTTCGCACTGGAAGCCAGCGGCCAGTGGCATCTTCGCGGTGCAGGTCGACGGCCTGGCGGACAAGCCCTTGATCGGCGTGGCCAACCTGGGCATCCGCCCTTCGCTGGACCCCGAGGACGTCAACGGCGGCCGGGTTCTGCTGGAGACCCATTGCCTGGAATGGCCGCAGAGCCTGGGTGCCGAGGGGGCCTACGGTAAAATCATTCGGGTGGAACTGCTGGACAAATTGCACGACGAGCTCAAGTACGACGGTCTCGATGCCCTGACCCAGGGCATTCGCAAGGACTGCGACGACGCGCGCGCGTATTTCGCATCCACGCGCCGCCAGACGACGCGCGACCGAATTTAGACCGGGATCTGCCCGCTCGCCGCCCTTCGACAGGCTCAGGGCGAACGGTTCCCTTGCATCAGGTTATTCCAGCTCCGTTCGGGCTGAGCCTGTCGAAGCCCTCACGAGTCCCTCATGACAGACAAGACCGATTACCGCGCCACGCTGAACCTGCCCGACACGCCCTTCCCGATGCGCGGCGACCTGCCCAAGCGCGAGCCGGGCTGGGTGAAGGAATGGGAAGACCAGGGCCTGTACAAGAAATTGCGCGCGGCCCGCTGCGATCACGAGAAGTTCGTGCTGCACGACGGCCCGCCCTATGCCAACGGCCAGATCCACATGGGCCATGCCGTCAACAAGATCCTGAAGGACATGATCGTCAAGGCGCGGCAGCTCAAGGGCCTGGACGCCGCCTACGTCCCTGGCTGGGACTGCCACGGGCTGCCGATCGAGAACGCGATCGAGAAGAAGTACGGACGCAACCTGCCGCGCGACGAGATGCAGGCGAAGAGCCGCGCCTACGCCACCGAGCAGATCGGCATCCAGATGGCCGACTTCAAGCGCCTGGGCGTGCTGGGCGATTGGGACCATCCCTATCGCACCATGGACTTCCAGAACGAGGCCGCGGAGATCCGCGCGTTCAAGCGCGTGGTCGAGCGCGGCTTCGTCTATCGCGGCCTGAAGCCCGTGTACTGGTGCTTCGATTGCGGCTCATCGCTGGCGGAGTTCGAGATCGAATACGCGGACAAGAAATCGCAGACGCTGGATGTGGGGTTCAAGAGCGCCGAGCCGGACAAGCTGGCCGCGGCCTTCGGCCTGCCCAAGCTGGACAAGGATGCTTTCGCCGTCATCTGGACCACGACCGCCTGGACCATTCCCGCCAACCAGGCGCTGAACCTCAACCCGCAGATCATCTACGCGCTGGTCGAAACCGAACGCGGCCTGCTGGTGCTGGCCGAATCGCTGGTCGAGAAATGCATGGAGCGCTACCAGCTCAGCGGCAAGGTGCTGGCGACCGTCGAGGGCGAAGCGCTGGATGGCCTTAACTTCCAGCATCCGCTGTACGACGTCGATCCGGGTTACCGTCGGCTTGCGCCCGTGTACCTGGCCGACTACGCGACGGCCGAAGACGGCACCGGCATCGTGCACTCCTCGCCCGCCTACGGCCTGGACGACTTCAATTCCTGCGTGGCGCATGGCATGGCCTATGACGACATCCTCAATCCGGTGCAGGGCAACGGCTCGTATGCGCCCGACTTCCCGCTGTTCGGCGGCCTGAACATCTGGAAAGCGGTGCCGCAGATCATCGAAGCCTTGCGCGACGCCGGCCGCCTGTTCGCCACCGAAAACATCACGCACAGCTATCCGCACTGCTGGCGCCACAAGACGCCGGTGATCTACCGCGCCGCCGCCCAGTGGATCATCCGCATGGACGAAGGCGAAGGCGTGTTCACCAAGGACAAGGCACCCGCCACGCTGCGCGAGATGGCGCTGGCCGCCATCGAGGAAACCGGTTTCTACCCCGAGAACGGCCGAGCCCGCCTGCGCGACATGATCGCCGGCCGGCCCGACTGGTGCATCAGCCGGCAGCGCAGCTGGGGTGTGCCGCTGCCCTTCTTTCTGCACCGGGACACCGGTGACCTGCATCCGCGCACGATGGAAATCCTGGACACCGCCGCCGACATGGTCGAACAAGGCGGCATCGAAGCCTGGAGCAAGGCGACGGCTGAATCGATCATCGGGCCCGAGGACGCGAAGCTGTACACCCAGAGCACCGACATCCTGGAAGTGTGGTTCGACTCGGGCACGACGCACACCACGGTGCTCAAGTACTCGCACGCCGGCTCGGGTCACGAGAGCGGCCCGGAAGCCGACCTCTACCTGGAAGGGCACGACCAGCACCGCGGCTGGTTCCACTCATCGCTGCTCACCGCCTGCGCCATGTATGGGCGTGCGCCGTATCGCGGGCTGCTGACCCACGGCTTCACCGTCGACAGCCAGGGCCGCAAGATGAGCAAGTCGATGGGCAACGGCATCGAGCCGCAGGAAGTCAACAAGAAACTCGGCGCCGAGATCGTGCGCCTGTGGGTGGCGGCCTCCGACTATTCCGGCGACATCGCCGGCGACGACAAGATCCTGGCGCGCGTGGTGGATGCCTACCGCCGCATCCGCAACACGCTGCGCTTCCTGCTGGCCAACGTCAGCGATTTCGACCCGGCCCAGGATGCGGTGCCGCTGGACCAGATGCTGGAGATCGATCGCTGGGCGCTGTCGCGCACCGCGCAATTCCAGGCCGAGGTGCTGGCGCACTACGAGGTCTATGAGTTCCATCCCGTGGTGGCGAAGCTGCAGGTCTATTGCTCGGAAGACCTCGGTGCGTTCTACCTGGACATCCTGAAGGACCGCCTGTACACCACCGCGGCCAAGTCGCTCGCCCGCCGCAGCGCGCAGACCGCGCTGTGGAACATCACCCACGCGATGCTGCGCTGGATGGCACCGTTCCTCAGCTTCACGGCCGAAGAAGCATGGAAGCTGTTCGGCACCTCCGAATCGATCTTCTTCGAAACCTACGCCGAGATCGGTGGGCCCGACGCGGAACTGCTGGAAAAGTGGACCCGCATCCGCGCCGCCCGCGAACTGGTCAACAAGGAGATCGAGACCTTGCGCGAAGCCGGCAAGGTCGGCTCCTCGCTGCAAGCGAACGTCGAGCTGTCAGTTCCGATGGCCACGCACGGCGAGCTCTGGTCGGCGCTGGCCAGTCTCGAGGACGATCTCAAGTTCGTGTTCATCACGTCCGCCGTCACCCTGGTTGCCGGCGAAGCGATGGGCGTCAAGGTGACGGCCTCCGAAGCCGTGAAATGCGAGCGCTGCTGGCACTGGCGCGATGACGTCGGCCATGACCCGGCCCACCCGACCCTCTGTGGCCGCTGCACCAGCAACCTGTTCGGCGCCGGCGAAGACAGGAAGTTCGCCTGATGGCCCGCACTACGCCTTCAGGCAGCTGGCTGCCGTGGCTGGCCCTGTCGCTGGTGGTTTTCATCGCTGACCAGTTCACCAAGGTGCTGATCCTGGGCTACTACCGCCTGGGCGACACGACGTACGTGACGAGCTTCTTCAACGTGGTCCGCGCGCACAACACCGGCGCCGCGTTCTCGTTCCTCGCCGAGGCTTCGGGGTGGCAGCGCTGGTTCTTCACGGCGATCGGCGT
>JAQGMS010000017.1 GCA_028292245.1 Ramlibacter sp. | reverse complement strand
CGTTCGCCACTCGCCACCAGGGTTGCCCCCGTGCTGCCGTTCGACTTGCATGTGTAAAGCATTCCGCCAGCGTTCAATCTGAGCCAGGATCAAACTCTACAGTTCGATCTTGATTTGTTTGCCCCTTTCGGGGCCACTCATTTGGAATCGACAGAAACTTGATTTCTCAATTTCCTGTCTCTTACTTATGAGCGTTTAAAGGTCTTGCGACCTAGTTCCGAAGAACTTGGCAATCGCCTTCAAACGCCCACGCTTATCGGCTGTATATTTTTAAGGAACCGGGCTCGGCATCCACTCGACTTTGCGTCTTGTTTTGCCTGTTTTCGCTGCGATGAGCGAAGCCTTGAATTATCGCAGGTTTTGGTAAGGCCTGTCAACTTAAAGGGTTTCTACCGATTTGCTTTTGCAGTTGTTTTCGCTGTGCGAACCAACTGCTTTGGCGTTTTCAGCAGAGCCTTGAATTCTATACCAAGTTTTGGTCCTTGGTCAATTCGCGAGCCCTCTTTTTCTGCTGCCCACCGTGTCCGCTTTCGCGGCCGCCGTGTTCAGCAGAGCCCGCGACTATAGCACGGAATTTTTGGGCCCGGAGACGGCCCCGCACTCTCGTGCTGGGGACGATCAGCTGCTCAGCGGCAACGTCCGATGGCGCTTGCCCGTCAAGGTGAACAGCGCGTTGGCCACGGCCGGCGCCAGCGGCGGCACCCCGGGCTCGCCCGCTCCGCCAGGCGGGCGTTGGCTCGCGAGGAGCCAGGTTTCGACTAGGGGAGCTTGCGCCAGTCGGACCATCGGATAGCTGGGGAAGTTCCCCTGTTGCACGACCCCGTCGTGGATGTCGATCTTCCCGTAGAGAGCCGCCGTCAACGCGAAGACGACGGCGCTTTCCATCTGCTGAGCCACGATGTTGGGATTCACGACGGTGCCGCAATCGACGGCGCACACCACCCGATGCACGCGTGGCTTTCCGCCTTCAAGCGAGACTTCCGCGACTTGCGCCACGATGGTCCCGAAAGACTCATGCAACGCCACGCCTCGGGCGCGCCCCGCCGCCGCTTTCGTGCCCCAGCCCGCCTTCTCCGCCGCCAAGTTCAGCACTGCCAGATAGCGCGGAGCGCCTTTCAGGAGCTTGCGCCGAAACTCGACCGGGTCCTGCTGCGTTTCGGCAGCCAACTCATCCATGAAGCTCTCCGAGAAAAATGCGTTGTGCGAGTGCCCGACCGAACGCCAGAAGCCCACCGGTACTCCGGCGTGGGTTGCCACATGCTCCATGTGCTGGTTGGCAATGCCATACGGCAGATCGAACAGGCCCTCGGCCGTGGTCTTGTCGGGCGTGTCGACCGGTCCCGCCAGCGCCGGCATTCCGCGCTCCAACCAACGCGGGGTGATCGCGTCACCCGCCGACTTGATCCGCAGGCTGGTGACCCCCCCCTGGCTGTCGATCGAACCGCGCAACATGGCCACGTGCATGGGTCGATAGAAGTCGTGCGCCGTGTCTTCCTCGCGCGGCCAGACCAGTTGAACCGGTGCGCCGCCGCAGTCCATCGCCACGCGCACGGCTTGCGCCACGTAGTCGACTTCGAGCCGGCGCCCGAACCCTCCCCCCAGCAGCGTCAGGTGGATCGTCACATCGTCCAGCGGGACACCGGCCACCTGCGCCGCGACAGCGCGCGCCATTTGCGGTACCTGCGTGGGCGCCCAGATCTCCACCTTCCCGCCCGCCACCCGCGCCGTGCAGTTCATGGGCTCCATGGTCGCGTGTGCCAAATAGGGTGCGCGATACCAGGCCTCCACCTTCCGCGCGGCCTTGTCCTCCTGCGCGGCTGGATCGCCTTTGTCGTAGAAGACGTGGCCCTCGGATGTCTTGATTGCGGCCTCGAGCTCGGCCTCGATGCGCCTGGAATCGAGCGGACCGCGCGGCCGCTGCCGCCAATCCACTTCCACCGCCTGAGCGGCCTGCCGCGCATGCCAATAGCTCTTGCCGACCATCGCAAACCCCGCCGTCGAACCCGCATAGGCGGGCAACAGCACCAGCCGCTCGGCGCCCGCCATCGCCAGCGCCTTGTCGGCGCGGACACTTCCCGGCGAACCCCCGAGCATCGGGCACAGGCGGATCGCGGCGTATTTCATCCCCGGCAGCCGCACGTCCAGCCCGAACACCGCCGTGCCGTCCACCTTCGACGGCACGTCCAGGCGAGCGGCCGGCTGGCCGATGATCTTCCAGTCTTTCCGGTCCTTGACGCGCACCGCGCCGGGCGGGGTCGCGGAAGCGAATCTCGCCATCTCGCCATAGCTGGCCGATTTGCCCGAAGCGTGCCTGATGACGCCATCCCTTACGGACAACTCTTCCGCGGGCAACCGCCACTGCAGCGACGCGGCCCCTAGCAGCGAAGCGCGAGCCGTCGCCGCAGCCATCCGGACCACATCCCATGCGTCGGCGACGCTCGAGGAGCCGCCGGTGGCGTTGATGCCCAGTTCCCGCGCGATCTTGCCCACCACCCAACGGCTGGCCTGGACGCGGCCGAAGCCGTCCTCGTTCTCCGCATCCAGGGGATGAAACGGCAAGCCCGCCACCAGGGTCGCGACGTTGCCGTAGATCGTGTCGGAGCCGGCCTGTTCGATGCGGATCGCGGATAGCGGCACGTCCAGTTCTTCAGCCGCGAGCATCGGCAAGGCGGTGTAGACCCCCTGGCCCATCTCGCTGCGCGGCATCGCCAGGACAACCGTCCCATCCGAAGCGATCTTGATCCAGCCGTTCAGTGCGACGTCGCCCGCCTTGGGCACCATCAAACCGGCCGACCCGAGGCGCGAACGCTGCGGCATCACGCCCCAGCCGACCACCAACGCGCCAGCAGCTCCCGCAGCGCTGAGCAGCCACGCCCGCCGCCTCATGCCTTGATCCCTGCCGCCCGCTTGATCGCGAGCCTGACACGCTGGTAGGTTCCGCAGCGGCAGATGTTGGTCATCGCCTCGTCGATATCGGCATCGGTTGGTTTGGGCTTCTT
>JAQGMS010000332.1 GCA_028292245.1 Ramlibacter sp. | reverse complement strand
CTTGCCGTCCAGCGTCGTGGTCATCAGCGCTTCACGGCCATTTTGCCGCGTGGCGTAGACGATGAGGCGGCCGTTGGGGGCAAAACTCGGGCTCTCGTCGGCGGTTGTATCAGTGATTGAGTTCACCGTGCCGCTGCCGAGTTCCATCACCTGCAGCTTGAACAGGCCATTGACGCGCGAAATGTAGGCCAGCCATCGTCCGTCGGGGCTCATGGCCGGCGATATGTTGTAACTCCCGGTAAAGGTGACTCGCTCGGGATTGCCGGAGCCGTTCGAGGGCATGCGGTAGATCTGCGGCGCGCCGCCGCGATCGCTGACGAAATAGATGCTGCGCCCGTCCGGCGAATACAGCGGCTCGGTGTCGATGCCGGCGGACTGCGTCAGCCGCCGCGGCTCGCCGCCGTTGGCGTCGATGAGGTACAGCTGCGAGCCGCCGTCGCGGCTCAGCGTCACGGCCAGCGTGCGGCCATCCGGCGACCACGCGGGCGCGCTGTTGGAGCCGCGGAAGTTGGCGATCAGCCGGCGCTTGCCGGTAGCGACGTCGTGCACGTAGACCACGGGCTTGCGGGACTCGAACGACACGTACGCCAGCTGGGACCCGTTGGCCGACCAGGCCGGTGAAATGATCGGCTCGCTGCTGGCCAGCGCCGACTGCGAGTTCTCGCCGTCGGCATCGGCCACCCACAGGTTGAAGCGAGGCCCGGCCTTGGTCACGTACGCGATGCGGGTGGAGAACACGCCCTTCTCGCCGGTGAGCTTTTCGTAGATGAAGTCGGCGATGCGGTGCGCGGCCAGCCGCAGGTCGCCGGTGGTGACGGCATAGCTTTGCCCGCCCAGGTCCGAGCCGCGTACCACGTCCCACAGGCGAAAGCGCACGTCGTAGCGGCCGTCGGCCAGGCGCGCAACACTGCCGGCGGCCAGCGAGTCGGCGCCCTTTTGGCGCCACGGCGTCATGTCGGGGCGGCTGCCTTCATCGAGCGCCGTGCCGGCCGCATCGATGGCGCGGAACTGGCCGCTGCGCTCCAGGTCGGCCTGGATGATCGCGCCGATCTTCTGCGGCGCGTCCGCGTCGCCGCGAAACGGCGCCACCGCGATCGGCAGTTGGGTCAGCCCCACGCCGGTGACTTCGACGCGGAACTGCGCCAGCGCACTGGCCACGGGCGCCAGCAGCAGGCCGCCCACGCAGGTTCGTCGCTTGATCGAAAAATCGCCCATAACTTGTCTTGTCCTTGTCTTGGATTGTCTTTAACGCTTCAGGATGTCCTTCCAGCTATCCGCCCACCGGTCCTGGTGCTCCAGCTCCACGGCTTTCGCGTAACGGTAGAACGTCACTTCGAAATAGGACAGCGCGATGATGAAGCCGGCCCAGCCGTCCAGGAAACCCAGCTTGAAGACGTAGTGCTTCAGGAACGCCCACTTCGCATGGACCAGCGCCTTGAGGTAACTCGAGCCGCTTTGCCGGCGCTTGGTCGCCCCCAGCGAGGAATAGCGGTTCATCTTACTGATGGATTCGGCCAAATCCTTGAAAGGCAATTGCCAGATGGCATGCCGCAGGTAACCTGTGGTAACGCCCGGCGAGAGCTCGAAACCTTCGTGCACCGGGCTCATCTCGTAGCGCATCGCGTCCTTGCGGAACAGCTGCGGCTGGCGATAGTTGGGATACCAGCCGGAGTGACGGATTTCGCGGCCGAGGAAGAAGTTTCTGCGCGGCACGAAAAAAGCGCCGTGTTCGCCCTTTTCTGCGAGAGCGCGGACTTCCGCGCCCACTTCCGGCGTGCAGCGCTCGTCGGAGTCCAGGCTGAAGACCCAGTCGTGCGTGCAGGCGGCCACTGCGTCGTTGCGCAACTTTCCGAAGCCCTCGAACGGGATCTGCACCACGCGTGCGCCCAGACCCTGCGCGATCACTATCGTGCCGTCGGTGCTGTTGGAGTCGGCGACGATGACCTCGTCGGCCCACTGCACGCTGCGGATGGCGTCGGCCACCTTGGCGGCTTCGTTGTAGGCAATGATGTAGGCGGAAATCCGGGGCATGGAAGCGGGCTCTGGGTTTGGCGTCAAGCCGGGTATTTTGGCCGATCGGCTGGCCGGGGATAATCCGAGCCTGTTCGAATCGAGAGGTGGGACTGCGTGTCGGAAAGAAATAGTTGGGAAAGCCTTCGGCCCTGGCCTGTGTACATGATGGCCGCGGTGGTCCCGATTTCGCTGGCGGCGACCAGCGTTTCCAAATTGCTGGTGTTCCTGTTCGGCCTGGTGGTCCTGGCCGTGGGCCTGGCCCGGCATCGCCGGATGCCGCCGTTGCAGCAGTTGCGCACGCCGGCCGTGATCCTGCTGATGCTGGCTGCGCTGGCGGCCAGCCTGACCTACACCACGGCGCCCGGTCCGCAGGCCATGACCGACCTGGGCAAGTACGGCAAATTGCTGGTCATTCCGCTGGTGCTGGTGCTGGTGCGCACGCGCCGCGAGGCCATGATCGCGCTTGCGCTGTACGGCACGACGCAATTCCTTGTGGTGTTGACCTCCTACCTGCTCAGCATGGGCCTGATCCTGCCCTGGGTGGTCAAGGACGCGGCCCATCGCCTGTCCATCGGCACCGTGTATTCGAGCTACCTCGACCAGTCCATCATGACGGCCGGCCTGGCGGCCCTGTGCTGGAACCTGCGCCACGAATTTCCCGGCCGGCTGGGCCGCGGGCTCGCCATCGCCGTGGCGGCCGTCTGCGCCGTCAATGTGCTGTTCCTGCTGCCAGGACGCAGCGGCCAGGCCGCCCTGCTCGCGGCGATGGTCCTGGCGCTGTTCTGGGCCCTGCCGCGCCGCGCGCAACCGGTGGCGCTGCTCGGGCCGCTGCTCTTGATCGCCGCCGCGATGGCGGTGTCGCCGAGCTTTCGCGACCGGCTCACGTCGGTGGTGTCCGAGTCGCGCGCTTACAGCCAGGGCGATCGCTCGCTGACGTCATCGGGCATCCGGCTGAATTTCTGGCAGCGTTCGGTCGAAGCGATCGCAGAGAAACCGCTCGCCGGCACCGGCGTGGGCAGCTGGAATGCCGAATACCGCCGGCTGGAAGGCAACCAGTTGAGCCTGCATTCGGCAACCGTCCGCAATCCGCACCAGGAGTACCTGATGTGGGGCGTGCAACTCGGCGTGGGCGGCATCGTGCTGCTGATCGCCTTCCTGTTGATGCTGGCGCGCGATGCGTCGACCTTCAAACCCGACGTGCGCCGCGCCACCTATTCGTTCGTCGCCATCCTCGCTGTGGTCTGCCTGTTCAATTCGACCTTGTTCGATGCCTTGATCGGCGACTATTTCTGCGTGCTGATCGGCTTGCTGCTGGTGTTGGGGCTGCAGGCGGCGCCTGCGCCGCCGAAGGAAACGCCGGCATGACCGACGCGGACGAGACCGTAGCAGGCGCGCTGCCGCTGTGGCCCCGGCTGGCCCGCTTCGTTCCGTACTTCCGGGGTTCGGGCTGGGCCATGACCGCGATGGTCGCCGCCACCACCGTGGCCGCGGTGACGGAACCGGTGATCCCGGCGCTCATGAAGCCGCTGCTGGATCGCGGATTCCAGGGCGGTACCTTGTACCTCTGGATCGTGCCTGTCGCGTTGATGGGCCTGTTCGCGATCCGCGGCGTCGCCGGCTTCATCGCCCAATACTCGCTGGCCTACATGGCCAACCAGGCCATGGTCACGCTGCGGGGCCGGCTGTTCGGCCGGCTGCTGGACGCGCCGATGACGATGTTCGGCAAGACGTCGGCCAGCTCGCTTTCCAACACCGTGGTGTACGAAGTCCAGACCGGCACCACCTTGCTGGTGAACGCGATGCTGTCGCTGATCAAGGACTCGCTCACCCTGGTGGCGCTGATGGGATACCTGCTCTACCTCAACTGGAAATTGACGCTGATCGTGCTGGTGATCTTTCCCGGCGTGGCGCTGGTGATGAAGGTGCTGTCCAAACGCCTGCACCGCATCACCCAAGCCAGCCAACAGGCCACCGACCGGCTGGCCTACGTGGTGGAAGAAAACGTGCTCGCGCACCGCGTAGTGCGGCTGCACGAGGCGCAGCACGCGCAAGGCGAGCGCTTCGAGCGCCTCTCGCGCGAACTGCGGCGGCTGGCGATGAAGTCCACCGTCGCCGCCTCGGCCATGACGCCGCTCACGCAGATGCTGGCGGCGGCGGCACTATCGGCGGTGATCTGCACCGCGTTGTGGCAAAGCTCCACCAGCGGCATCACCGTCGGCGGTTTCGCGGCCTTCGTCACCGCGATGCTGATGCTGATCGCGCCGATCAAGCATCTTTCCGAATCCGCCTCGCCGATCACGCGCGGGCTCGCGGCCGTCGAGCGTGGGCTGGACCTGATGGAACAAACCGGATCCGAGCAGGAAGGCGCGCACGACGTGGCGCATGCCCGTGGCGAGCTGGCGCTGGATGAAGTCACCGTGCGCTACGCCGGCAGCAGCAGCGACGCGCTGGAAGCCGTCAGCCTGCGCGTCGAGCCGGGCCAGACCGTGGCGCTGGTCGGCAGTTCGGGCTCGGGCAAGACCACGTTGGTGAACCTGCTGCCACGCTTCGTCGAACCCACCGGCGGACGGATCACGCTGGACGGCATCGAGCTGCACGAATGGAAGCTCGCCGCGCTGCGCCGCCAGTTCTCCTTCGTCAGCCAGGACGTGGTGATGTTCAACGACACCATCGCGGCCAACGTGACCCTGGGCCTGGAGCCGGACCGCGAGCGCATCGCCCGCGCGCTGGACGCCGCGAACCTGGCCGCGCACGTCGCGTCGCTGCCGCAGGGCATCGATACCGTGGTCGGCCACAACGCCACGCAGCTTTCGGGCGGGCAGCGCCAGCGCCTGGCGATTGCGCGCGCGCTGTACAAGGACGCGCCGATCCTGGTGCTGGACGAGGCCACCTCGGCGCTGGACGCCGAGTCGGAGCAGGCCGTGAAGACGGCGCTGCAACGCCTGATGGCCGGCCGCACCACGCTGATCATCGCGCACCGGCTGTCGACCATCGAGCATGCCGACCGCATCCTGGTCATGAGCGCCGGCAAGATCGTCGAGGAAGGCTCGCATGCGCAGCTGCTGCAGCGCAACGGCCACTATGCGCGCCTGTACAACCTGGCGGTGTCCAACGACGACCTGGACAGCTCGCAGGAAAGCGTCCTGCCGTGAGCCGCGTTTCGATCAGCGGCTTCACCTTCATCCGCAACGGCGTGTCGCTGGGCTTTCCGTTCGTGGAGTCGATCCGCTCGCTGTTGCCGCTGGTGGACGAATTCGTCGTCGCCGTCGGACGCGGCGACGACGACACGCTGGAGCGCGTTCAGGCGATCGGCGACCCGAAGATCCGCGTCATCGAAACCATCTGGAACGAGCGGATGGCCGACCGCGGCTTCGTCTACGCCCAGCAGAAAATGATCGCGCAGTACGCCTGCACCGGTGACTGGGCGTTCTACCTGGAAGGCGACGAGGTGGTGCACGAGAACGAGCTCGACGCGATCCGCGCCAGCGTCGAAAAGCACCATGGCAATCCCGCCGTGGAAGCGCTGGTGTTCGACTACCTGCATTTCTACGGTTCGCCGGGCTTCGTGTCGATCAGCCCGGGCTGGTACCGGCGCGAATGCCGCTTGATCCGCAACACCATCCGCACCTATGCGCCGGACGGCCAATACTGGCTGGTGATGAGCCGGCACAAGCGGCCGCGCAATCCGCACGGCGCCCTGGCCGGCGCCAGCATCTATCACTACGGCTGGGTGCGCCGCGCCGACTACATGCAGGCCAAACTGGACCAGGTGGCCAAGTACTGGGAAGGCGCCGTGGTGCCGAAGATCAACTACGCCAATTTCGACCCGAAAGCGGTGGCGCCTTTTACCGGCACGCATCCGCAGGTGATGGCGCATTGGCTGGCGACGGAAGCCGAGCAGGAGCTGGTGTTCAACCCCGACTACCAGCTGACACCCAAGGAACGCAAATACCGGCTGTCGAAGGCGCTGGAGAACCTGACCGGGCTGGACTTCAGCCGCAAGCATTTCAAGCTGGTGGCGTAGCGCCCCGGCAGGCCAGCCGATACAACTCTTCATACCGCCGGGCGGCTTCTTCCCAGGTATGTTGTTCTGCGAACAGGCGCCCGTTCGCAGAAAGCAATTCAGCCAAAGCCGCATCCCCAAGGACTCGCGACAACGCCCCGGCCAGTTGGCCTTCATCGCGCGGATCGTCAAGCAGCAGCGCGTTGACTCCATCCTCCAGCAACGCGGAGATGCCGCAGTGCGCCGGCCCGCTGACCACCACCGGCAGGCCGTGCGCCATCGCTTCCAGCACCACCATCGCGAACGTGTCGTCGAGCGTGGGGTGGGCCAGGGCCGTCGCGGCGCGATAGGCCGGGCCCACGTCCTTCATCGCCCCGAGGAAGTGAACTCGCAGCGCCAGCCCCAAAGTGCGCGCGCGTTCTTCGTAGCGCAGCCTGTCAGCCGCGTTTCCGACCACCACCAGATGTGCGTCGACGGGCAGCCTGACCACGGCGGCGAGCAAGGCATCGAGCCCCTTGCGGGCATAGTCGTTGGCAACGAACAGAAGCAGCGCGCCGGCCTCCGGCAAACCCAGTGACCGCCGCGCTTCGGCGCGCGAAGGCGTGTCGGCCGGCAAGTTCACGCCGGGCGTGATGACCGACATCATCGGCGCCGCCTGCGGGTAGACCTCCACCGCCTGCCGCCGCAATGTCTCGGACGCAAGCGCGATCCGGCGCCCCCGCTTCGCGGCGAAGCGCGCGCTCTCCAGTCGCAGGTTGGCGATAAGGCGTGGGCTCAACGCGATCTTCAGCCAGCGCGCAGCGAGTGCCCCGCCGCTGCGCCCGGCCAGCAGGTTGCTGCGCACCGGCTTGACGTGAATGGTCTGGACGCCGCCGTGCCAGCTGTTCTCGTGCGAATGGACGACGTCGAAGCCGCGCCGGGTCGCCCACCAGGTCCAGGCCGCGTACCAGAGCTGGTTGATCCAGCGCGGCTTGGCCATCGGGCGGGGCACGCGGTGGTAGGTCACGCCGGGCCATTCATGGTCGATGTGCTGGGCGAACACATGAATCTCGTGCCGCGCCGCCAGTTGTTCGACGACGCGGATGGAATAGCTCTCCGCGCCGCCGCCCGTCGGGCTGAACACCCGGTTCAGCACCGCAACGCGCAGCCTTGCCGGCGCGGCTTCGGGCTCGCTCACGCCCGCCGCCGGTCTTCGTAGCCCGTGGCCACCTTCAGCCACAACACGGCGCGAGAAGTGGTGCGCAGCACCGGCACCCGCGGCAGTTCGAACATGTCGTCCGAGGCTTGTGTGCGGGCGCGCTGCGTCGTGGTGGCGGTGGCGTAGCCGGCTTCGCGCACCATCGCCGCGTGCTCGGGCCGGTGAAAGCCGTAGGGGTAGCAGAAGTGCCGGACTTCGACGCCCAGCTGCTGCTCCAGGTCACGCCGGCAGCCGATGATTTCCTCGCGCGCCGTGGCGTCGCTGGCCTGCAGCAGGTCCACGTGGTTGCGGGTGTGCGCGCCGACCTCCTGGCCGCCGGCCAGCCAGGCCTTCAATTGCGGCGTGTCCATCAACCGCTGCGGCGGCACGCCCTTGGTGTGGTCCCACACGTTCGAGCCGCCCAACTGGCCGCTCACGATGTAGCAGGTGGCCGAAAAACCGTGGTGCCGCAACACCGGCAGCGCGTGCTCAAGATTGTTCACATAGCCGTCGTCCAGCGTGATGCCCACCACCTTGCCGGTCTTGTCGCCCCGCAGGTAAGGCTCCAGCGCGGTCATCGACAGCCCCTGGTAGCCCAACATCTTGAGCAACCCCATCTGCCTTGCAAAGACCGCGGGCGACACCACCAGCCCGCGATACGGCACGCCGCGCGCCGGCGGCGTGTCGACCTGGTGGTACGTGAGGATGGGGATGGGGTTGCGCGTCATTTCTTGCTTTGGTGGATGCTCCAAGGCCTTTTTGAACGCAGAGGGCGCAGAGGATTCGCAGAGAACGCAGAGGAAGTCCGAAAAAAACTTTGGATGTTTCCTCTGCGCCCTCTGCGTAACCTCTGCGACCTCTGCGTTCAAAAAACCCAACCCTGCAAACCAAACTACAGAAGCACGATATCGTACTGTTCCTGCCCCATCGCGCTTTCGCTTTGCAGCGAGATCGGCTTGCCGATGAAGTCCGACAGGCCGGCCAGGTGCTGGCTTTCCTCGTCCAGGAACAGCTCGATCACTTTCGGCGATGCCACCACGCGGTACTCGCGCGGGTTGAACTGCCGCGCCTCGCGCAGGATCTCGCGCAGGATGTCGTAGGCCACGCTGCGCGCTGTCTTCACCGTGCCCTTGCCCTGGCAGGCCTCGCACGGCTCGCACAGCATGTGGGCCAGCGACTCGCGGGTGCGCTTGCGGGTCATCTCCACCAGGCCCAGTTGCGAGAAGCCCCCCGACATGGTCTTCACGCGATCGCGCGCGAGCTGCTTGCGGAATTCCGCCAGCACGGCCTCGCGATGGTCCTCGCGGCCCATGTCGATGAAGTCCACGATGATGATGCCGCCCAGGTTGCGCAGCCGCAGTTGCCGGGCGATCGCCTGTGCCGCCTCCAGGTTGGTCTTGAAGATCGTGTCGTCGAAATTGCGCGCGCCGACAAAGCCGCCGGTGTTCACGTCCACCGTCGTCAACGCCTCGGTCTGGTCGACGATCAGGTAGCCGCCCGACTTGAGCTCGACCCGGCGCCCCAGCGCCTTGGCGATCTCCTCGTCGATGGAGTACAGGTCGAAGATCGGCCGCTCGCCCTTGTACAGCGCCATGCGCTCCGCGGCCTTCGGCATGAACTCGCCGCCGAATGCCTGCAACAGCGCGAACTGCTCTTTCGAGTCGATACGGATGGTCTGCGTTTCCTCGGTGACCAGGTCGCGCAACACACGCTGCAGCAGGTTCAGGTCCTGGTGCAACAGCGACGTTGCCGGCAACTTCGTCGCGGCCTCGCGGATGCGCGCCCAGGTCTTGCGCAGGTACGCGA
>JAQGMS010000321.1 GCA_028292245.1 Ramlibacter sp. | reverse complement strand
GTCTTCAGCTCGGGCGTGATGAAGCGCTCGGCGTTCTTCAGCGTCTGGCGGCGGCGGTAGTTGTCGGGCACCTTGGAGAGCGCGCTTTGCGTCACCTCGATGTAGAAGCCGTGCACCCGGTTGAACTGCACCCGCAGGTTGCTGATGCCGGTGCGCTCGCGCTCGCTGACTTCGAGCTTGAGCAGGAAGTCGTCGCAGTTCTCGCTGATGGCGCGCAGCTCGTCGAGGTCGGCGTCGTGGCCGGTCGCGATCACGCCGCCGTCGCGCACCAGCGCCGCGGGCTCGTCCATGATCGCGCGCGCTACCAGGTTGCCGCAGCTTGGCGGCGGCGTGAGGTCCTCGGCGAGGGCCTCGACAAGCTCAGCCCGAACGGAGGAATCCCGTTCGCCCTGAGCTTGTCGAAGGGCTGGCACCAAGCGCGCAGCTTTCTCCAGCGACTGGCGCAGGCCCACCAGCTCGCGCGGGCGCACCTGGCGCAGCGCGATGCGCGCCGTGATGCGTTCGACGTCGCTGCAGCCCTTGAGCTCGCCGCGCAGTTGCTGCCCCAAGCCCTCGCGCAGCACCGCGATCGCTTCATGCCGCTGGATTGCCTGGCTGCGTTCGCGCCGCGGCTCCAGCATCCAGCACTTGAGCATCCGGCTGCCCATCCCGGTCATGCAGGTGTCCAGCAGCGAGAAGAGGGTGGGCGAGTCCTCGCCGCGCAAGGTCTGCACCAGTTCCAGGTTGCGGCGGGTCGTCACCGGCAAGTCGATCAGTTCGTCGTCGCGCTGCACCTGCAGGCTTTGCACGTGTGACAAGGCGCGCCCCTGCGTGTGCTCGGCGTACGAGAGCAGGGCCGCTGCCGCCGCGTGCGCCAGCAACAGTTCCTCCGCGCCCCAGGCCGCCAGCGTCGCACCATTGAGCTGCTCCATCAATTTGCGCAGGCCCAGGCCCGATTCGAATTGCCATTCGGGCCGCTGCGTCAGCGACATCGGCGTCGAGAAGCGCACCGCCTTCAGGCGCTGCTCGAACGCCGGCGTGACGTCGGCGCTGAACAGCAATTCGCTCGGGCCGATGCGGGCCACCCACGTCTCCAGCTCGTCGGCCGCGCACTCGGCCAGTTGCAGCGCGCCCTGCGTCACGCTGAGCCAGGCGAGGCCCAGCCGATGGCGCGAGCCCTGGTGCACGGCCAGCAGCATCGCTTCGGCCTTGTCGTTCAGCAATTCGGTATCGGTGAGCGTGCCCGGCGTGACCACGCGCACCACCTTGCGCTCGACCGGGCCCTTGGAAGTGGCGACGTCGCCCACCTGTTCGCAGATCGCCACCGATTCGCCCTGCCGGATCAGGCGGGCCAGGTAGCCTTCGACGGAATGGAACGGCACGCCGGCCATCACCACCGGCTCACCGGCGGAATTGCCGCGCTGGGTCAGCGTGATGTCGAGCAGGCGCGCGGCCTTTTGCGCGTCGCCAAAGAAGAGTTCGTAGAAATCCCCCATGCGGTAGAACAGCAGCGTGTCGGGGAAGTCCGCCTTCAGCCCGAGGTATTGCTGCATCATCGGCGTGTGCGCGCCGGTGTCTGGTTTGCTCATGGAGATGGTGGCCTGATGGGAGTCCCGAGTGTAGCCAGCCCGCCGCCCGCGCCTGGGAGAATGACGCCCGGGCCCAGCCAGCAGCACCCTGATCATGACCCCTTCGCCAACCGACAGCCTCTTTTCACCCGACCCGCAACGGCGCCAGGCCCGGTTGCGAGCTTGGCTGCAGGCCTTGTGGCCCGCCCCGGTGCGGGTGGACGCCAAGGAGCGCTGGCGCGCCTTCGTCGGCGCCGGCATCGGCCTGCTGATCGCGGGCCTGCTCTCGCAATGGCTGGCCGGCGCCGGCGGCCTGTCGCCCTGGCTGGTCGCGCCGATCGGCGCCAGCGCGGTGCTGGTTTTCGCCGTGCCGGGCAGCCCGCTGGCACAACCCTGGTCGGTGGTGGGCGGCAACACGATTTCGGCGCTGGTGGGCACGGCCTGTGTGCTGGCCATTCCCAACACCGCGGTCGCTGGTGCGGTGGCGGTGGGATTGGCGATCGCGCTGATGTTCCGGCTGCGCTGCCTTCATCCGCCCGGCGGCGCGACGGCGCTGTTCGCGGTGCTGGCCCATGCGTCGGACTTCCAGTTCGCGGCCTTTCCGGTGCTGGCGAACTCGATCCTGCTGGTGCTGGCCGGCATGGCCTACAACACCTTGACGGGCCGCGCCTACCCGCATGTGCAATCCGCTCCCGGGCAGAGCGCGCCGCAGGCCGGTGCGCGGTTCACTTCGGCCGACCTGGACACGGCGCTGGCGCACTACAACCAGGTGCTGGACGTGAGCCGCGACGACCTGGAAGCGCTGCTGCATGACGCGGAAACCATCGCCTACGAACGCAAATTGGGCGTGCTGCGCTGCGCCGACGTGATGACGCGCGATCCGCTGGCGGTGGAGTTCGGCACGCCGCTGGCCGAAGCCTGGGCGCTGATGCGCAAACACGGCATCAAGGCCTTGCCGGTGACCGACCGCGCCAAGCGCATCGCCGGCATCGTGACGGTGGCGGACTTCATGCGCCACGCCGACCTGGACCGGCACGAGGGCATCGGCGAGCGACTGCGCGGGCTGGTTCGGCGGCTGGGCGTGAGCCACACCGAGCAGCCCGAAGTGGTGGGACAGATCATGACGCGCCAGGTGCGCGTGGCGAGCGCCGACCGCTACCTGATCGAGCTGGTGCCGGTGTTCTCGCAGGGCGGCCACCACCACATCCCGATCATCGACGCCGACAAGCGGCTGGTGGGCATCATCACGCAGTCGGACCTGGTGGGCGCGCTGTACAGCGCCGTGCAGCCGGCGGCCTGATTCAGGACGCGGCTTCGTCGATCTGGGTGCCGGGACGGGTGTCCGGTGACACCAGGTTCAGCGTGGCCCGCCGCACGGCGGCCTTCTCGCTGGCGCTGGCGAACTTGCTGTATTTGCCCAGGATCGCGACCAATTGGCCGTAGATCTTCGGGTTGCCCGCCACGCATTCCTTCTGTTCCAGGAAATCCGGGTCGCCGGTGAAGTTGCCGATCAGGCCGCCCGCTTCCTGCACCAGCAGCGAGCCGGCGGCGACATCCCATGGCGACAGGCCGGTTTCGAAAAAGCCGTCCGTGAAACCCGCGGCGACATAGGCGAGGTCAAGCGCGGCGGCGCCGGGGCGGCGCAGGCCGGCGGTGCGCTGCATCACGTCGGCCATCATCTTCAGGTAGCTGTTGAAGTTGTCGCCCGGACGGAACGGGAAGCCGGTGGAAACCAGGCACTGCTTCAAGTCGATGCGCTTGGAAACGCGCAGGCGCCGCTCGTTCATGTAGGCGCCGCGGCCTTTGGTGGCGGTGAACAGGTCGTTGCGGCTCGGGTCGTAGATGCAGGCCTGCTCGACCTTGCCCTTCACGGCCAGCGCGATGCTGACGCAGTAGATGGGAAAGCCGTGGATGAAATTGGTGGTGCCGTCCAGCGGATCGATGATCCACACGAATTCGGAGCCCTGGGCGCCATGCGTCTTGCCCGATTCCTCGGCCCAGATCGCGTGGTGCGGGTAGGCCGTGAGCAGCGTCTCGATGATGATCTCTTCGGCCGCGTGATCGACCTCGGTCACGAAATCGTTGACCTGCTTTTGCGAGATGCGCACCGATTCGACATCGAGTGCGGCGCGGTTGATGATGGCGCCGGCGGCGCGGGCGGCCTTGACGGCCACATTGAGCATGGGATGCAGGTTCGGGGACGACATGAATTTTTAAGGTAAGAGCCAAGGGGCGTGCCCGGCGATGCGGACAGCGACAATAGCCCCATTTTACCCGCTTCCCCCAATGCCGACCCGCTTCATCCTCATCAACACCAGCCATGCCGGCAACGTGGGCGCGGCGGCGCGCGCGATGAAGGTGATGGGTTTCGACGACCTGGTGCTGGTGGCACCGCGCTGGCCCGACGTGCTGGTGCGCGACGAAACGATCCAGCGCGCCAGCGGCGCCACCGATGTGCTGGCGAAGGCGCGCATCGTGGCGACCCTGGACGAAGCGCTCGATGGCGTGACTTACTTGTGCGCCACGGCGATGACGCCGCGCGATTTCGGCCCGCCCACGGCGACGCCGCGCGAACATCTCGGCGGCCTGGCCCCATCGCCGCATAGCGTCGCTTTCCTGTTCGGCTCGGAACGTTTCGGCATGAGCAATGACGACGTGTATCGCTGCCACGTCGCGCTCACGATTCCGACCGATCCGCAATACGGTTCGCTGAATCTGGCGGCGGCGATCCAGGTGATCGCCTACGAATGGCGCACCGCGCTGGGCGGTTTCGGCGTGCGGCCGGGCGTGCAGGCCGTCGAGCCTGCCGACGCCCAGGCCGTGGCCGGCATGCTCGCGCACTGGGAGAGCGCGCTGCAGGACATCGGCTTCCTCGATCCGGGTGCCCCCAAGAAGCTGCTGCCGCGCCTGAACCAGTTGTTCAACCGCGCGCAACTGACCCCCGAGGAAATCCACATCCTGCGTGGTGTTGCCAAGGCGATGTCGCAAGCAGCCTCCGGCCTAAAACGATAGACTGCAATCGCATAAGCAAATTGCCCGGACCGACCATGTTCACCCGCCTGCGTTCCGACATCCAGTGCATCCTCGACCGCGATCCTGCCGCGCGCAGCACGTGGGAGGTGATCACGTGTTATCCGGGGCTGCACGCCGTGGTGGTGCATCGCCTGTCGCACTGGATGTGGACCCACGGCCTGAAATGGCTGGGGCGCTTCACTTCGATGGTGGCGCGCTGGTTCACCGGCATCGAAATCCATCCCGGCGCCGTGATCGGCGAGCGGGTGTTCTTCGACCACGCGATGGGTGTCGTGGTGGGCGAGACCGCCGAGATCGGCGACGGCTGCACGATCTACCAGGGCGTGACCCTGGGCGGCACTTCGCTGTACAAGGGCGCCAAGCGGCACCCGACGCTGGGCCGCAACGTGGTGGTGAGCGCCGGCGCCAAGGTGCTCGGCGGCTTCGTGGTGGGCGACGGCGCCAAGATCGGCAGCAACGCGGTGGTGATCAAGCCGGTGCCGGCGGGTGCGACCGCGGTGGGCATCCCGGCGCGCATCATCCCGTCCAAGGAAGGCGCCAGCGCCGACGTCACCGGCAACCCCAAGTTCTCGGCCTACGGCATCACGCTGGAGGACGACCCGCTGTCGCAGGCGATGAAGGGGCTGATCGACAACGCTTCTTCGCAGGAGCACCAGATCGCGCTGCTATGGCAGGCAATCGAGAAGCTGTCCACACCCGCCGGCAAGGAGGGCGACTGCGTGCCGGACGACGCGGCGCTCAAGGAATGTTTCGAGGCGGAGAAGCTGACGCAGCTGGTCGGCAAATAAGGCTTAGCGCGGCGCGCGAATGGCCGACTTCGGCCGGAACGCCTTGCACACCTCGTCGTGCGTTTCCAGGTACGGCCCGCCAATCAAGTCCACGCAATACGGCACGGCGGAAAAGATTCCGTTGACGATCTGCTCGTTGCCGGCGGCCTTCACGCCCTCCAGCGTTTCCTGGATCGACTTGGGTTGGCCCGGCAGGTTGATGATCAGGCTCTTGTCGCGGATCACCGCGCACTGCCGCGAGAGGATGGCGGTGGGCACGAAGCGCAGGCTGATCTGGCGCATCTGTTCGCCGAAGCCCGGCATCTCCTTGTGGGCGACGGCCAAGGTCGCCTCGGGCGTCACGTCGCGCGGTGCGGGGCCGGTGCCACCGGTGGTGAGCACCAGTGAGCAGCCGGCATCGACCAGCTCGATCAACGCAGCGCTGATGCCCGCCTTTTCGTCGGGGATCAGCCGTGCCTCGAACGTGATCGGGTTCTTCAGGGCGCGCGTGAGCCATTCCTTGAGCGCGGGCAGGCCCTTGTCCTCATAGACGCCGGTCGATGCGCGGTCGCTGATCGAGACGATGCCGATGCGGACTGGTTCAGGCATGGCGCGGGTCATAGGTTCGGTCATCGGCTTCGGGCTGCGCGTTCTCGCCCGAAAGCTCTTGCCGCACCAATTGGAAAATTTCGCGATAGGCGCGGCCCTGTCGCGGCGCCAGGCCCTTGGAGATGGCGTCCTGGTCGGGCTGCACATCCTTGCGTGCCTGCCGGATGAGGGCGCGCAGTTGCTGCGTGTCGGTTTCGGGATGGGCGCGCAGCCATTCGTCCAGCGCGTCTTCCCGGGCGATCAGGTCGTCGCGCCACTTTTCGGCCTGGTGCAGCGACAGCGCGTCGCTGGCGGAGCCCTTGCGCTGCTCCTCCAGCGCGTCGCGCACCGATTGCACGTCCTCCTCGCCCAGGTGGCGCATCAATTTGCCGACGAATTGCATCTGCCGGCGCTTGCCCTCGAAGTTGGTGATGCGCTTGGCCTCGGCCACGGCGTCGACGAGTTTTTCGGGCAGCGACAGGCCCGCCATGAGGTCGGCGCGCAGGGTGAGCAGTGCTTCACCGAGTTTTTGCAGCTCGGTGCTTTCGCGCTTCAGGTCGGTTCTGCTGGCTTCGGTGGTGCCCTTGAGCTCAGCCTTGAGCTCGAGGTCCAGTTCGCTGCCTTCGGCGACGAACTGGCCGCGCACGAAGTAGCCTTTTTGGGTTTGCGTGACATGTGAGGCCAATGTGGGCCAAGTATCATAGCCCCGACATGAACAAACCCGACTCACGCCCCGCCACTGGTTTCAGCTATAGCCGAGCCGCATTCGAAGAACTGGTGGACGCGGCGCTGGCCCACGCCAGGAAGCTCGGCGCGACCGATGCCGGCGCCGAGGCGTCGGAGGGCTGCGGGCTGAGCGTTTCGGTGCGCAAGGGCGAGTTGGAGAACGTGGAGCGCAACCGCGACAAGTCGCTCGGCGTCACGGTGTACATGGGCCATCGCCGCGGCAATGCCAGCACTTCCGACTTTTCCGCCGCGGCTATCGAGCAGACCGTGCAGGCGGCTTATGACATCGCGCGCTTCACCGCTGAAGACCCGGTCGCGGGCCTGCCTGAAGCGCAAGACATTGCCGGCCCCGGCGAGCAGCCCGATCTCGACCTGTTCCATCCCTGGAGCATCACCAGCGAAGAGGCCGCGCGGCTGGCCCTGGTTTGCGAGGGCGCGGCCTTCGCCACCGACAAGCGCATCACCAACAGCGAAGGCGCCGGCGTCTCGGCGCAGCAGAGCCATTTCTTCAGCGCGCACTCGCGCGGTTTTCGCGGCGGCTACGCCAGTTCGCGCCACTCGATTTCGGTCGCGCCGATCGCCGGCAAGGGCAACGACATGCAGCGCGACGCGTGGTACAGCTCGATGCGCAGCGCGCAGGAGCTGGCGGGCGCCAAGGAAGTGGGGCGCTACGCGGCCGAGCGCGCCCTGGCGCGGCTGAAGTCACGCAAGATCGCCACCCGGGAATGCCCGGTGCTGTTCGAGTCGCCCTTGGCGGCGGGGCTGTTGGGGGCCTTCGTGCAGGCGGTCAGCGGCGGGTCGCTCTACCGCAAGAGCAGCTTCCTGATCGATTCGCTGGGCAAGACTGTCTTCCCCGATCACATCGACGTGGACGAAGACCCGTGGGTGCGGCGCGGCAAGGGCAGCGCGGCGTTCGACGAGGAGGGCGTTCGCACCAAGGCGCGCAAGGTGGTGGATGGCGGGCGGGTCGAGGGCTATTTCCTCAGCAGCTATTCGGCGCGCAAATTGGGCATGAAGACGACCGGCAATGCGGGCGGCTCCCACAACCTGGTGCTGACATCACGCCTGACGCGTCCGGGCGACGATTTGCCGGCGATGCTGCGCAAGTTGGGCACGGGCTTGTTCGTGATCGAGCTGATGGGCCAGGGCGTGAACTACGTCACCGGCGACTATTCGCGCGGCGCCAGCGGCTTCTGGGTGGAGAAGGGTGAGATCGCCTACCCGGTGCAGGAGATCACCATCGCCGGCAACATGAAGAACATGCTGGCCGGCATCCAGGCCGTGGGCGCGGACACGTACAACTACGGAGCGAAGACGGTGGGCTCGGTGCTGGTGAATCGCATGAAAGTGGCTGGCAGCTAAGTTGGGTGGTTGGTGATCGTCGGGCTTTTTGAACGCAGAGGGCGCAGAGTATTCGCAGAGAGCGCAGAGGAATTCAGGGGGTCATTCAAATTCCTGTCTTTTCTCTTCTCTGCGTCCTCTGCGTAACCTTTGCGACCTCTGCGTTCAAAAATCAGTCCGCACGCCCGCCCACTAGCCGGCGAGAGCTGCCTTCACGGCAGCCGAAACAAGCCCCATGTCGGCCTTGCCGGCCAATTTGGCCTTCACTGCGCCCATGACCTTGCCCATGTCGCCGGGCCCCTTGGCGCCGACTTCGGCCACGATGGCTTTCACTTCGGCGGCGATCTCGTCGGCCGACAGCCGCGCCGGCAAGTAAGCCTGCAGCACCACGACCTCGGCCTTCTCCTTGTCGGCGAGGTCCTGGCGGTTGGCCTTCTCGAACGCCTCGATGCTGTCCTTGCGCTGCTTGAGCATCTTGTCGACGATGCCAATCACGGCCACGTCGTCCAGCTCGACGCGCTCGTCGACTTCCTTTTGCTTCATCGCGGCCGTGAGCAGCCGGATGGTGCCCAGGCGCTCCGCGTCCTTGGCGCGCATGGCGGCCTTCATGTCTTCGGTGATGCGTTCTTTGAGGGTCATGCCTGTTCTCCAAAGGAATGTAAAAAGCCTGCTTGAGTGTCCCCAGGCAGGCTTTTCGGGTTGCCGCGAGGGCGGCGTATCAGTAGAGCTTCTTGGGCAGCTGCATGCTGCGCACGCGCTTGTAGTGGCGCTTGACGGCCGCGGCCTTCTTGCGCTTGCGCTCGGCGGTGGGCTTTTCGTAGAACTCGCGGGCGCGCAGTTCGGTCAGCAGGCCCAGCTTTTCAATGGTGCGCTTGAAGCGGCGCAGGGCCACGTCGAACGGCTCGTTTTCTTTAACTCGGATCGTCGTCATCAGCTAATGAATTCCAGGATGTGCGGTTTTCAGGAATCGGGAAGATCGGGCCCGGCGCCATGAACCGCGGGTTCCCCAACTTCGCGCAATGATCAGGCCGTTGGGGTTTGCCAGCAAAGCCTAAGATTATAGCCCCCTGGCGGCCGCCAGCAAGCCGAGGGCCTCTCCGGAGGCCAAACTGGGCCTCAAACCCGTGAAATACGCCAGAATCCGCACGGTGGTGCCAGAACAAGACTCGTCCGCGGGGCCTGCGCCGGCGCCAGCGCCAGGCGGCGGGCTGGGCTGCCCGGCTGCTGGCCCTGCTGCCCAAACCCGCTGCGGAAAGGGCCTTCCGGCTCGGGGAGCAGCACCGAGCCATCGAGTCGGCCCTGCGCACCAGCGAAGAGCTTCTGCGGATGGCCGTGGAGGCGGGGCAGGTCGGCATCTGGGATTGGGACATCGTGGGCCAGCGGGTCACCTGGTCGGGCCGCGTCTACCAGATGCATGAAATGCCGCCCGGCACCCATCCGGGCGGGCTGGAGGGATTTCGCGCCCGGGTGCATCCCGAGGACCTGCCCAAGATCGACGCCAGCATGACCGCCGCCCTGGCCGGCGGCCCGCCGTATTCGGCCGAATTCCGCACCGTGCTGCCCGATGGGCGGATCCGGTGGCTGACCACCCAGGGCCACCTGGTGCGAGACAGCGAGAACCGGCCGCTGCGCATGGTGGGCGCCAGCACCGACATCACCCAGCGGATGGAACTGCTGGCCGCCGAGCGGTGCGCCCGCGACGAGGCCGAGACAGCGAGGCGCCGCCTGGAGCTGCTGGCGCGGGCGGGGGCGGAGCACGCCCGGTCGCTCGATCCCCAGGACACCTTGCAGGCGATAGCCACGACGCTGGTGCCCTCGATCGCCGATTGGTGCCGCATCGACGTCATGGACGACGACGGCGTGCTGCACCGGGCCATCGCCTACCACGGACCCGGAGCGAGCGCGCAAGGCGCTGGAGATGTCCAAGCGGATGCGCGCGGCACGCGGCACGGTGGGCGCCATGGCCTGGGTGCTTGCCAACGGCAAGCCCTACTACGGGCACTACGACAGCCCCGAGGCGCTCGCGGACCCCGCGCTGCGCGAGTACACGCAGACGTTCGGCATGAACGCGCACTTCATCCTGCCGCTGCTCGCGCGTGGCCGGGTGGTGGGCGTGATGGCCGTGATCCAGGCCGAGTCGGGGCGTGACCTCAGCGAGGACGACCGTGCGCTGACCGAGGAATTCGCGCTGCGCGCCGCCCTCGCGCTGGACAACGCGAGGCTCTACGCGGAAGCCGAATCGGCGCGCCAGCAGGCCGAGCGGGCCAACCAGGCCAAGGACGAGTTCCTCGCCATGCTGGGCCACGAGCTGCGCAACCCGCTCGCGCCGATCTCCACGGCGCTGGAGCTGATGGCGCGGCGCGATCCCGGCGCCGCCGTCGAGGAGCGCCGCGTCATCGGCCGCCAGGTGGCGCACATGTCGCGCCTGATCGATGACCTGCTGGACGTCTCGCGCATCACGCAGGGCAAGATCCAGTTGCGACACGAGTCCGTGGACCTGAAGTCGGTGGTGGCCAACGCGGTGGAGCTGACTCGCCCGGTCTTCGAAAAACACGCCCATCCGATCCGGTTGCGGCTGGAGGGCGGCCCGGCATTCGTGTCGGGAGACGCCGTGCGCCTGGCCCAGGTGCTGTGCAACCTGCTGGTCAACGCGGCCAAGTTCACGCCGCACGACGGCCATGTGACCCTGGCACTGGAGTCGCGCGATGGCTGGGCGCAAGTGGCCGTGGAAGACACCGGCTGCGGGATCGGCCCCGACCTGCTGCCGCGCGTGTTCGATCTGTTCCTCCAGGGCCGGCAGGCCATGGATCGCCAGTCCGGCGGCCTCGGCCTGGGGCTGGCCCTGGTGCGCACGCTGGTGCAGATGCACGGCGGCAGTGTGGTCGCGACCAGCGAAGGAATCGGCAAGGGCAGCCGCTTCGTGGTGCGCCTGCCGGCCGGCGAAGAGGCGCGCTTGCCCGCCGCCGATCACGCACCGGCGTGCGTGCAGGCCATGGCCAGCGGGCGCATCCTGGTGGTCGACGACAACCAGGATGCGGCCGAGACCCTCGCCGAGTTGCTGCGCGTGGTGGGTTATGAGGTTCGCTGCGCGGGCCACGCCGAGGCGGCGATGGCGCTGCTGGAGACCTTCAACCCCGGGCTGGCCCTGCTCGACATCGGCCTGCCGGGGATCGACGGCTACCAGCTGGCCGGAATGCTGCGCGCCGATCCACGGGCGCAGGCGATGAAGCTGGTGGCGCTGACCGGCTATGGCCGCGACAACGATCGCGCCCGAGCGATGGCAGCGCGCTTCGATGAGCACCTGGTCAAGCCGGTGACCGCCGAGCGCCTTTTCAACGTGCTGGCGCAACTGATGCCGGTGCCGTCAAACTGACGGCGCCATGGCGTGCGCGCAGGCGTACGCGCTGGCCCAGGCCCATTGGAAGTTGTAGCCACCGAGCCAGCCCGTCACGTCGACCACTTCGCCGATGAAGTACAGGCCCGGTTGCCTGGATTCCATCGTCTGCGACGAGAGGTCGCGCGTATCGACGCCGCCGGCCGTGACTTCGGCCTTGCGGTAGCCCTCCGAGCCCGAGGGCACCAGCGTCCAGCGAGACAGCCCTTGCGCGAGCGCGGCAAGCGCCTTGTCGCCGGCTTCGTTGATCGGGCGCTGCCAAGCCGGGTCGCGGCTGGCCCAGGCATCGGCGAGCCGCGAAGGGACGAAGGCCGCCAGTTCATTGGCGATCAACTTGCGTGAGCTGGCCTTGGCGCGCAGCAGCTCGGCATGCAGGTCGATGTCCGGCGCCAGGTCGATCCGGATCGGCTGGCCCTCGCGCCAATAGCTGGAAATCTGCAGCACCGCCGGGCCGCTCAAGCCGCGGTGGGTGAAGAGCAGGTCTTCGTGGAAGACCATCTTTTCTTTCTTTTCGCCGGTCTCGATCGCCACCGGCAGCGAGAGGCCGGCCAGCTGCGAATACGGCGCCCAGCTTTCTCCATCGAACGTCAGCGGCACCAGCGCGGGCCGGGGCTCGACGATCCGCACGCCGAACTGGCGGGCGATGCGGTAGCCGAAATCGGTAGCGCCGATCTTCGGGATCGACAGGCCGCCGGTGGCGATGACCACGTGGCGGGCCAGTACGGGCTCACGATCGGTGGTGAGCCGGTAACGAAAGCCGGACGGATCGCCATCCGGCAGCGCGCTGACCTCGCGCACCGGGCAGGGCTGCCAATGCGCGACACCACCGGCTTCGCACTCGGCCCGCAGCATCCGGATGAAGTCTTCGGAAGAGCGATCGCCGAACAATTGGCCCTTGTGCTTTTCATGGAACGCGATGCCGTGCCGCTGCACCAGCGCGATGAAGTCCTGCGGCGTGTAGCGCGACAGCGCCGAGCGGCAGAACTGCGGGTTCTCGCCCAGGAAGTGCTTGTGCGGCGCGCGCGGATCGAGGTCGCGGTTGGTGAAGTTGCAGCGCCCGCCGCCGGAAATGCGGATCTTCTCGCCCACCTTGTCGCTGTGGTCGGCCAGCAGGACTTTCAGCCCCCGTTGGCCCGCCACGCCGGCGCAGAACAGGCCGGCGGCGCCGGCGCCGATGACGACGGCGTCGAAGGATTGCATGGGGGCCGAGTGTAGGCCCCGCCGGCTACGCTACGTGGAACTGGACCGGCGCCGCGACCGCCGCGACACCGCTGATCACGTCGCCGACGACGATCACCGATGGGCTGGCCAATTGTTCGCGAGCAATCGTCGCATCGAGTTCGCCCAAAGTCGTGACGGCGCTGCGCTCGTCGGGCAGGCTGGCGTGCTGCACCACCGCCACCGGCGTGGAGGCGGGCAGGGCGGTGAGCAGTTCTTCCTGGATGCGGGCGGCGCCGCTCACACCCATGTAGATCACCAGCGTGAGCTTGGCGTCCCGCGCGGTGGCGGCCAGCGCGCGCCAATCTGTGCCTTGCGATCCGGGCTGAGCGTGGCCGGTCACGAACACCACGCCGTGCGCGTGTTCGCGATGCGTCAGCGGCACGCCCAGCGATGTGACGGCCGCCAAGCCGGAGGTGATGCCGTTGACGACCTGCACTTCAATGCCGGCCGCCTGCAGGTGCTCGACTTCTTCGCCGCCCCGGCCGAAGATGAACGGGTCGCCGCCCTTCAGGCGCACCACGTTCTCGCCTTCCTTGGCGGCCATGACCATCAGCTTCTCGATGAACGCTTGTGGCGTGCTCTTGCAACCGCCGCGCTTGCCGACCTGGACGATGCGCGCCGTGGGCGAGGCGAACGCCACGATCCCGGGGCTGACCAGGTCGTCGACCAGCAGCACCGTCGCTGCCTGGATGGCCTTGACGGCTTTCAAGGTGAGCAGTTCGGGGTCGCCGGGGCCTGCACCGACGAGGGTAACTTTTCCGGTATTCATGTCTCTTGGCTCGTTGGAATGTTTGCGGATGCCAGATGCAAGATATGTTCCACCTGCAGCGCCATCGACGCGGGTACGGGCTTCTTGCCGGCCAGCACCTCCTGAATGTAAGCGGCTGTGCTTTCGGCGTCGATCTCACGGGGCAAATCCGGCAAGTCGGTGAGGGTACCCTTGCGACCCTCTTGCAGGGTGACGCGCTGCCCGGCGATGAAGCCGTCCATCTGCGGCAGGCGCCGCGCATCGGCCACCACTTCGCCTTCGGTACCGCGCAGCAGCAGCGCGGTCGAGCCCATCAGCTCGAACACCGCCGCCATCGAGACGGCGTATTCGGGGTGGGTGTAGCTGCTGACGACGACCGCCGCGCCGGCGCTGGGATTCATCAATTTGACGAGGCTGTGGCTGGAGTTGCGCAAGCCGACGGCGCGGCGGACGTCGAGCAGGCGTTTCAGGCCGGGGCTGAGCAGTTCGGTCGGCACATAGGCGGCTTCGCCGTTGGCGATCGCGCGGATGGACGGCAGAGCGTGGATGTCGAGGGCTTGCAGCACGTGCGGCACGAAGACGCGGCTGGATTCGGTGGCCGTGCCGTGAATGAGGACCGGCAGGCCCTGCCGCGCGACCAGCAACGCGAGCAACGGCGTCAGCACCGGCAGTTTGCGCGCGCCGTTGTAGCTGGGAAGCACCACCAGGGGCTTGTCAACGGCGGGCACACGGTTCAGCCGCGCATAGGTGGCGTCGAGAAAGCCGGCCATCTCTTCGGGCGTTTCGCCCTTGATCCGCATCGCCAGGCAGAACCCGCCGATTTCCAGGTCGGTCACCGTGCCATCGAGGACCTGCCCGAACAGATCGGCGGCCTGCTCGCGGCCAAGCGAGCGCGCGCCCTGCTTGCCGCGGCCGATTTCCTTGATGTACTGGCTGATGCCCATGGCATTCGATTGTCCCTGAAGGCTCATGACTTCAGGCTATTTGATGAATGTGGGCGGTCAGGCCCGCAACGACATGTCCAGCGACCGCACCATGCGCTTCAATTCAGGCACGCAGGAGCCGCAATTCGTGCCGCACTGCAAGCCCGCTTGCAGCGAGGCCAGCCGATCGGTTTCGCTTCCGGTGGAATGGGCCAGGTGATCGGTGATGGCGGCATCCGTTACGTTGAAACAGGTGCAGACCTGCTTGCCGCGCGATTGCACCGCCACCGGCGCCTTCGCGCCCGGCACCAGCAGCAGGCGGCCATAGGACTGCGCCGGCAATTCATCCTGCAGCAAGGTCTTGATCCAGGCTTGCGCGCTGGTGTCGCCGGCCAGCACGAAAGCTTCCAGCCGCGCTTCCTCGCCGTGGCGCCCCAGCCGCATCGCGCGGCGCTGGCCCTTCTTGCGGTCGGCGTAACGCAGCGCATCGGCGCCGGCAAGCCCCAGCAAGCCTTCGATCCGCGCCATGAGTTCATCGGGCGGCGCTTCATGCGCGGCCGCGCGCAACAGCACGCCGCTGCGCTCGCGGCCGAAAGGCACGCAAGACGCGAAGGGAAACAGCGCCATCACCTGCCTGAGCTCCTCGCGCACATGCAAGGCTTCGTCATCGGGCAGCCAGGCAACACCCAATAGCGACCAAGGCAGTTCGGCCTTCAGGATTTTGACGGCCGCGTGCTTGAGCTCGGGTTGTTTCGAGCTGGGGCAATAGGCCGACGTGGTGATCGCGTTGACCCCTGCCAGCGGCGTGCCCGTGGCCGAACAGCCGGTCAGGTACTCCGAACCCCAATGCATCGCCATGAAAGCCTGGCTCAGGCCGATCTCGTTGCTGGCCTGCACCGGCACGACGATGGAGCCGCGCTTGCTGGTGAGGTGAACCAGGTCGCCCTCCGCCAGCCCGCGCCGGGACATGTCCTGCGGATTCATCTGCACCGCGGGTTCGGCTACATGGCCGAACAGCCGCCCGAGCGTGCCGGTGCGGCTCATGCCGTGCCATTGGTCGCGCAGGCGCCCGGTGGTCAGCGAAAACGGAAAGCGCGACTCGCGCGGCTCGGCGACCGGCTGATACGCGACGTTGGCGAAACGGGCCTTGCCGTCGTCGGTGGGGTAGATGCCGTCTTCGTAGAGGCGTAACTTTCCCTGCGCCTGGCCGGTGGCCATCGGCCATTGCAGCGGGCCTTGTTCCAGCAGCGCGTAGCTCATGCCGGTGATGTCCAGGTCGCGGCCACGGGTCGATTCGCGGTGCTCGTTCCAGATGCTTTCCGCGCCGCCCGCCTCATCGGCCAGCGAATAGGGAAACAGTGTGGGCCGGCCGGGGCGCAATTTGCGTTCGAGCCGGTGCGCGAACTCCACCGCGATCGCCCAGTCATGCCGTGTGCCTGCGGGTTTGTCGATGGCTGGGCGCACGCGGCTGATGCGCCGCTCGCTGTTGGTGACGGTGCCGGTCTTTTCGCCCCAGGTCGTGGCAGGCAGCAACAGATCGGCGTAATCGCAAGTCACGGTGGTGGAGAAAGCCTCTTGCACGACCACGAACTCGGCTCGCTCGAGGGCGCGCCGCACGGTCGCCTGGTCGGGCATCGATTGCGCGGGGTTGGTGCACGCGATCCACAAGGCCTTGATCTCGCCGTCGGCGGCGGCCTGGAACATTTCCACCGCCGTCTTGCCCGGCTTCTCGGGCACCGAGGGCACGCCCCACAGCGCGGCCACTTCGGCCCGGTGTGCGGGATTGGCCAGGTCGCGGTGGGCCGACAGCAGGTTGGCCAGCCCGCCGACTTCGCGCCCACCCATCGCGTTGGGCTGCCCGGTGAGGGAGAAGGGGCCGGCGCCGGGCTTGCCGATCTGTGCCGTGGCCAGGTGCAGGTTGATCAGCGCGGCGTTCTTCGCGGTCCCGCTGGATGACTGGTTCAGGCCCTGGCAGTACAGGCTCAGCGTCGCAGCGGAGGTAGCGAACATCTTCGCGGCCGCGAACAGATCTTCCTTGCGGATGCCGCAGACCTGCGCGGCCAGGTCGGGCGTGCAATCGCGCACGATGGCCTTAAGCTCATCGAAGCCGGTGGTGTGGGCGGCAATGTAGTCCGGCCGCACCCAGCCCTCCCACAGCATGATGTGCAGCATCCCGTGGAACAGCATCACGTCGGTGCCGGGCTGGATGGGCAGGTACAGGTCCGCGATCTCGGCCGTGTCGGTGCGGCGCGGATCGCAGAAGATGATCTTCATCCGCGGGTTGGCGGCCTTCGCGTCCTCGATGCGCCGGAACAGGATGGGATGGGCCCAGGCCGTGTTGCTGCCGACGATGAAGATGCACTGCGCGTGGTTGACGTCGTCGTAGCAGTTGGGCGGCGCGTCGGCGCCCAGCGTCATCTTGTAGCCGGCCACCGCGCTGCTCATGCACAAACGGGAATTGGTATCGACGTTGTTGGTGCCGACCAGGCCCTTGGCCAGTTTGTTGAAGACGTAGTAGTCCTCGGTCAGCAGTTGGCCGGAAACATAGAAGCCGACCGAGTCAGGGCCGTCCTCGCGGACGAACTGCGCGAAGGTCTCGGCCGCGAAACCCAGCGCCTGGTCCCACGAGACGCGCGTGGGGCGCTCGCCGCGATGCTCGCGCCGCATCGGGTGTAGCAGCCGGGTCTGGCGGGTGATCGGCGCCGAAGCCGTCAGGTGCAGCGACGAGCCCTTGCTGCACAGGCGCCCGAAGTTGGCGGGGTGATCCGGATCGCCGCGCACGCCGGTGATCTGGTCGCCCTGGCTCTCGATGACGACACCGCATCCCACCCCACAGTACGGGCAGGTGGATTTGGTTTCCTGCATCATTTCTTACGGGGTGTGCGGCGCCTGCACGTCGAATGTGGAATCGCCGACCGCACCGGTGGACGCACCCGGCCCGGCCTTGGGAGGCGCGAGATCGGTCGCCAGCGTGGCGAGTTCGAGCGGGTTGAGCAACACCTCGCCGGCCTGAACCTTGCAGGCGAACTTCGTGGTGCAACCCACGTCGGGGCCCTTGGCGCAGCCGTCGTCCAGGCCGATCGTCCAGTTGTGCAACGGGCAGGCCACGCTGGTGCCGAACACGATGCCTTGCGACAGCGGCCCACCCTTGTGGGGGCAGCGGTCCAGCAGGGCGAACACTTGGTCCTGGTCGTTGCGGAACACCGCCACGTCCATCCCGCGCGGCCGGGCCACGCGGCGCGAGCCGAGCACGGGGATGTCTTCGACGCGGCAGATCACGGTCCATTCGTTCATGTTCATGCTGCCTGCTCCGCCGGCGCCAGCTTGGCGAATTGCCGCGCATCGACCGACGCCTTGTCGAACTCGAACCATGGATCGGGTTCGCCATCCAGGCTGAACTGCAGGCGCTCCCACAGGGCCTTGCGGGCCTCGTGGTCTTCCAGGATCTTTTTCTTGACGTAGTCCAGGCCGACCCGGTTCACGTAATGCACCGTGCGCTCCAGGTACCAGCCTTCCTCGCGGTACAGCTGCAGGAATGCGCCGCTGTACTCCAGCACTTCGGCGGCGGTCTTGAGCTTGCAGAAGAAGTGCGCCACTTCGGTCTTGATTCCGCCGTTGCCCGCGACATAGATCTCCCAGCCGGAATCGACGCCGATCACGCCGACGTCCTTGATGCCGGCTTCGGCGCAATTGCGCGGGCAGCCGGATACCGCGAGCTTGACCTTGTGCGGCGCGTACATGCGCCACAGGGCGCGCTCCAGGTCCTTGCCCATCTGGGTTGAATCCTGGGTGCCGAAGCGGCACCATTCGCTGCCGACGCAGGTCTTCACCGTGCGCAGCGCCTTGGCGTAGGCATGGCCCGAGGGCATGCCGATGTCCTGCCAGACGCCCTTCAGGTCTTCCTTCTTCACGCCCAGCAGGTCGATGCGCTGGCCGCCGGTGACCTTGACGGTCGGGATCTGGTACTTGTCCACCACGTCGGCGATCCGG
>JAQGMS010000476.1 GCA_028292245.1 Ramlibacter sp. | reverse complement strand
GCGCCATCGACGGCTGGCATCAGGCGGCCGAATGGGCGCTGCTGGCGGTGATCGGCATCCATGTCGCGGCCGCGCTGGTTCACGTCTTCATCTACCGCGACCGCATCATGCAGCGGATGCTGCCGGGATGAGCCTGTTCACGGCAGGCTTCGTTACACCAGGCTTCGTTACAAAAGGCTTGGCATCACGGCCTCGCTGATGACGCGCAGCGACGGGAGCGATTGGTCCCTGGCGTTGTAGTTGCCGGCCGTCACCACCACGATCAGGTCCAGCCCCGGCCAGACCGTCAGACGCTGCCCGCCATTGCCGGCGGCGTTCCAGAAGCGCTGGGTCGCCTGAGGGATCGTCGGCGTCTCGAACGGGAAAGTCCCGCCATACCATTGATAACCGTACTGAACCTTGTCATCGATCGGCACCACCGGCGTGGTGCAGCGCGCGATCCAATCCGCCGGGACCACGGCGCGGTCATCCCAGATGCCGCCGCGCAGCATCAATTGTCCGATCCTGGCGAGATCGCGCGGCGTCATCCGCAGGCCGGAGGCCGCGATCTCGCCGTCCTTGTCGGCGTACCAGTCGGTCGGGCCGATGCCGAGCGGATCGAACAACACCTCGCGCGCAAACGCGTGCAGCGACTTGCCGGTCCCCTTGGCGATCAGGCGTCCGAGCAGCGCGGTGGCGCCGCCATTATAGACCCAGCGCTGGCCTGGCTCCGTCACGATCGGCCGGTCGAGGACATAGCGGTAGCGGTCGGGCGCCATGTCCATGGCGGTCTCGCTGTTGGCCGGATTGGTGTAGGGCATCGCTTCATTCCATTCGGTGCCCATCGTCATCGACAGCACATGATGCAGTGTCCAGCGCTTGCGTTGAGGGTCCTCAGCGAGATCGGCATATTCGGCAAATGAGCGCATCAGCGGATCTTCCGGCGCCGGCACTTCGCCCGCGGCCAGCGCAATCCCATACAGCAGGACGACGATGCTCTTCGATACCGAGCGCAGGTCGTGAAGCGTATCCGGCTTGAACGAGACCATGCCCATGGGCCGGCTGCCCCGCTTGGTATCCTCAGCCTCGAAATAGCGCTCGAACGCCAGCCTTCCCCGGCGCGCCACGACGACGCTGTGCAGATTCCAGATCTGCTTGTCGGCGATGGCCCTGTCGAGCCGTGCTGCCAGATCGTCGGAAAATCCGGCTTCGCGCAGGGAAACCGATTGCCAGTCGAAAGCCGCAGCCTGGTTCAGGCCGGTGAACTGGCCCATCAGCATTCCTCCGGCGCCCGCCAGCACCTGCCGGCGATTAAACCCTCGCTCATTCACGGCCCGTCCTCCGAAGCTGCCTGAATTGCGAATGCTGACGTTCGGGTCCATCACTGCTTGATATTTATTGCGATCCCAAGACGAGTCTTGAGATTCATGGCTTGCCGAGCCCGCCCGAACTGAACATCATCATATTATCAAAAACCAGACCGGGAGCACGCCTTGGCCAAATCTAAATGGAGTTTCGCCACAGCGACCGAACTGTCCGCAGCCCTTGCGGCGAAGCAGGTATCGGCGCTCGAACTGGCGCAGGACGCGATCGGCCGCATCGAGCGTCACGACGGCAGGATCAACGCGATTTGCGTGCGCGACTTCGACCGCGGCCTCGACGCCGCCCGCGCCGCCGACGCCGCCCGCGCCCGCAGCGAGATCAGGCCGCTGCTCGGTCTGCCGATGACGGTGAAGGAATCCTACAACGTCGCCGGATTGCCGACGACTTGGGGTTTTCCCCCGCAGAAGGATTTTGTCCCAGGCGAAGACGCGCTGTCGATTTCGCGGGTCAAGGCCGCCGGCGGCGTGATCATCGGCAAGACCAACGTCCCGGTCGGGCTCGCCGACTGGCAGAGCTATAACGAGATCTACGGCACCACCAATAACCCCTACGACCTCGGCCGCACGCCCGGCGGCTCCTCCGGGGGATCGTCGGCGGCGCTGGCCGCCGGTTACGGCGCGCTGTCGCTCGGCTCCGACATCGGCGGCTCGCTGCGGGTGCCGGCGTTTCACTGCGGCGTCTATGCCCACAAGCCCACCTTCGCGCTAGTCCCGAGCCGCGGCCATGTCGCGCCGCCGCTGCCGGCGCTGCCGTTCGACCGCGACCTTTCCGTGATCGGCCCGATGGCGCGTTCGGCCGCCGATCTTTCGCTGCTGCTCGACGTGATGGGGGGACCGGACCCGCTCGAAGCCGGCAAGGCCTATTCGCTGGCGCTGCCGGCGGCGCGCCACGGCGCGCTTAGGGATTTTCGGGTGCTGCTGATCGACAGCGATCCGGTGATGCCGACCGATGCCGCGGTGCGCGCCAGCATCGATCGGCTCGCCGCCAATCTCGGCAAGGCCGGGGTCAAGGTCGAACGCGGCAGTCCGCTGCTGCCCGACTTCGCCGCCTCGTCGCGGCTCTATATGCGGATGCTGATGTCATTCCTCGCCGCGTCCTTTGCGCCGGAGGATTATGAAGGCGCGCGGGCAGCGCTGGCAGCGCTGCCGCCGGACGATACCAGCCTGTACGCCGAGCGGCTGCGCGGTATCGTGCTCAGTCACCGCGACTGGGTGATCGCCGATGGCGGCCGCACCCGCCTGCGCGCGCAGTGGCGCGAGCTGTTCAGGAATTTCGACGCGGTGGTCTGCCCTGTGATGCCGACCCCGGCCTATCCGCACGATCACTCGGAGCCGCAGGAGGCCCGCCGCATCAAGATCGACGGCAGGGATTACGTCTATCCGGATCAACTGGCCTGGCCCGGCATCGCCACCCTGCCCGGCCTGCCGGCCACCGCGATACCAACCGGCTTTGCGCCAGATGGGTTGCCGGTCGGCGTGCAGATTGTCGGCCCCTGGC
>JAQGMS010000443.1 GCA_028292245.1 Ramlibacter sp. | reverse complement strand
TTCCGTCTCACCGAATATGGCGAGGAGGACGGCCCGAACGGGCGCATCGCCGCGGCCTGGATGCATCGCAAGGGCAATGTGCACGACTTCGCCATCACCAATGGCAGGGGCCCTCGCCTGCACCATTTTGCCTATTGGGTGCCGACCGCGATGAACATTTTGCATCTTTGCGACGTGATGGCCTCCAGCGGCTTTCTGAAAAACCTTGAGCGCGGGCCCGGCCGCCACGGCATTTCCAATGCCTTCTTCCTTTATATCCGGGATCCCGACGGCCATCGGCTGGAGCTCTACACCAGCGATTATTTTACCGGGGATCACGACCACGAGCCGATGCGCTGGTCATTAAAGGATCCGCGCCGGCAGACGCTGTGGGGCGCGCCCGCGCCGCGTTCCTGGTTCGAACAGGGATCTCCGTTTCCGGGCCAGACCATCCGCGAACCGCTGTTTGTCGCCGACGTCACGATTGCGGACTAGCATGCAAGGGGATCAACGAGGTAATCATGAAAATTGCATCGCTCACCGTCGCATCGCTGTATGGCGCTGCCCTGGTGCTGTCGCCCGTGGCTGAGGCCGCCGAACTCAAAATCATTGCCGGCGGCTCCATGACGGCGTCCATGAACGCAATCGCGCCTGAATTCGAGAAGGCGACCGGCCACAAGCTTGTCATCCATTTCGATTCCACCCCCAACATCATCACCCGGGTTAATTCCGGCACACGGTTCGACGCGGTCGTGGTCCCCGTCGATGTCTTCAAGGATGCCGCCGCCAAGGCGCGGTTCGCTGCCGGCCCGACGATCGATATCGCCCGCGTCGGCTATGGCGTGATCGTGCGCTCCGGCGCCGCAAAACCCGATATCACGACGGCGGACGCGTTCAAGAAGGCGCTGCTCGATGCGCCGTCGGTCACCTATTTGCCGACCAGCGCGGCCGGGGCCTATGTCACAAAAGTGTTCGAGCGTCTCGGTATAGCCGACGCCCTGAAGGCCAAGACCAGGGTCGCGGCGACGCCGGCGGGAATTCCGGAGGCCGTCGCCAAGGGCGAAGCCGAGCTCGGCGTTTTTCTCACTAACGTGCTGATCGCGCCCGGCGTCGAACTGGTCGGCCCATTTCCGGGCGACATGCAGCAGGAGCTGGTTTTCACCGCAGCGGTCGCCGCCGAGACCAAAGAAGCCGGCGCCGCCAAGGCATTGATCGATTATCTGAGAACGCCGGCAGCGACTGCTGTCATCAAGGCCAAAGGCATGACGCCGGGGTAAACGTCCGTCATTGCGAGCCAAAAGGTCGCGCGAATGCGCGCCGACGATAAACTCAGCGAAGCAATCCAGCTTGACTGCACAAAGAAGATGGATTGCTTCGTCGCTTCGCTCCTCGCAATGACGGTGGAAACGATCCCGAAAAATGGATGTTGAATGACCCTTCACCGCCTCGCAACCTTTTCCGTCGATGGTTCGACCAAATACGGCGCCGTCGTCGATGGCGGTATCGTCGATCTCTCCGCGCGCTTTGGAAAGGAATTTCCCACGCTGCGCGAAGTCATCGCCGGCGGCGCTTTGACAAGGCTGGCCGAAGACGGCGCGAAGCGCTCGCCGGACTTCGCGCTCGATGCCATCGCCTGGCAGCCGCCGATCCCGGCGCCGGAAAAGATCATCTGCATCGGCGTCAACTACCCGGACCGCAACGCCGAATACAAGGACGGCGCGGACGCGCCGAAATATCCCAGCATGTTCATGCGCACGCCGCGCTCCTTTGTCGGCCACAACGCGCCGCTGGTGCGTCCGCGCGCCTCGGCACAGCTCGACTATGAGGGCGAGTTGGTTCTGGTGATCGGCAAGCCCGGACGGCACATCCCGGAAACCACGGCGCTCGATCACATCGCGGCGGTGACGCTGTGCAACGAAGGCACCATCCGTGACTGGGTCCGGCACGCCAAGTTCAACGTGACCCAGGGCAAGAACTTTGACTCGACCGGAAGCCTTGGACCGTGGCTGGTGCCTTACACCGGGGAATCCCAGATTGCCGATGTCAGGCTGACAACTCGCGTCAATGGCGAAACCCGGCAGGAGGATCGCACCTCGCGGCTGATCTTCGGCTTCCGCTATCTGATCAACTACCTCTCGACCTTCACGACGCTGGTGCCTGGCGACGTCATCGTCACGGGCACGCCGACCGGAGCCGGCGCGCGGTTCGATCCGCCGCGCTATTTGAAGCCCGGCGATGTCATCGAGGTCGAAGCCGAAGGCGTCGGCGTGTTGCGCAATGGCGTGATCGACGAGGTCGTATGAGTATGCTTGCGAACGATGGGACAACCATGACGGTGAGCGGCGGCGAAGCCATCGTCTCCGGCCTGGTCGCGCACGGCGTCGATACCGTGTTCGGCCTGCCCGGCGCGCAGATCTATGGCCTGTTCGACGCCTTCCATCAGGCCCAGCTCAAGGTGATCGGCGCTCGGCACGAGCAGGCCTGCGGCTACATGGCGTTTGGCTACGCGCGTTCGTCGGGTAAGCCCGGCGTATTCAGCGTGGTGCCCGGCCCCGGCGTGCTCAACGCCGGCGCGGCGCTGCTGACCGCGTTCGGCTCCAACGAGCCGGTGCTGTGCCTCACCGGACAGGTGCCGACCGCGTTTCTCGGCAAGGGCCGCGGCCATCTGCACGAAATGCCGGACCAGCTCGCGACGCTGCGGACTTTTGTCAAATGGGCCGACCGCATCGAATATCCCGACGCGGCACCCGCGCTGGTGTCGCGCGCGTTCCAGGAGATGATGTCGGGCCGGCGCGGGCCGGCCGCGTTGGAAATGCCCTGGGACGTGTTCACGCAACGCGCGGAGGTCGGCGCATCGAAGAAGCTTGATCTATTGCCGGCGCCGCTGCCCGATAGCGACCGCATCAAAGCCGCCGCCGCCCTGATCGCAGGCAGCAAGACGCCAATGATATTCGTCGGCAGCGGCGCGATTGAAGCCTGCGATGAAATCCTGGAATTGGCCGAACTGATCGACGCGCCCGTAGTGGCGTTCCGCAGCGGCCGCGGCATCGTCTCCAACGCCCACGAGCTCGGGCTGACCATGGCCGCGGCCTACCGGCTGTGGCCGACCACCGACCTGATGATCGGGATCGGCACCCGCATGGAAATGCCGGCCTCAGGGTTCCGATGGCCGTTCCAGCCGGCCGGCCTGAAATCGGTTCGGATCGATATCGATCCAATCGAAATGCGCCGGCTGATCTCGGACGCATCAGTGGTCGCGGATGCCAGAGCAGGCAGCAGCGCGCTGCTCGCCGCGGTGAGGAAGGCCGGCTACAGCAAAACCAGCGGTCGCCGCGCCGCAATCCGCGAGGCCTCGGCGGCGGCGCTGCAGGACATTCAAAGGGTGCAGCCGCAGATGGCGTATCTCAACATCCTGCGCGAGGTGCTGCCGCAGAACGCCATCGTCACCGACGAGCTGTCGCAGGTCGGCTTCGCCTCCTGGTACGGCTTTCCGGTCTACCAGCCCCGGACGTTCATCACCTCGGGCTACCAGGGCACGCTCGGCTCGGGTTTTCCGACCGCGCTCGGCGCCAAGGTCGCCAATCCGGACCGGCCGGTGGTCGCGATCACGGGCGACGGCGGCTTCATGTTCGGCGTGCAGGAATTAGCAACCGCGGTGCAGTTCAACATCGGCGTGGTCACGCTGGTGTTCAACAACAACGCCTATGGCAATGTCCGGCGCGACCAGCGCGAGCGTTTTGCCGGGCGCGTGGTGGCGTCCGACCTGGTCAATCCGGATTTCGTCAAACTCGCCGAATCCTTCGGCGTCGCAGCGGCGCGCGTCACCGCGCCGGATCAGTTCCGCGCCGCGCTGGAAAAGGCGCTGGCGCATGGCGGGCCGTATCTGATCGACATCGAGGTGCCCACCGATTCGGAAGTCACGCCGTGGACGTTCATTCATCCGGCGAAGCCGTAGCAGAGCGCGCCGCTTTCTTCCCCTCTTCCCTGTAGGGGAGGGCGGCACGATGCGGACGAAGTGAGCTCGTGAGTCTCGTTGCGTGGCCCCCCTCATCCGGCGCGTTGCGCGCGCCACCTCAGAGCGAGCTTCGCTCGCCTAGATCCCACGAGGGGGAGAAAATCCTCACCGCGCCCTTCTGAACGTCAGATTGATGCGCTGCCTGCCCAATTGCGCGTGCTCGCCGTCGGCGAGCGGGGCGACGCCGTGAAACGCCAGCCGCGCCGGGCCGCCCCAGACCGCGATGTCGCCGTGCTCCAGCCGGAAGCGGCGCGGCTTGTCGCTGCGTTTTAGCCCGCCGAACAGGAAGATCGCGGGCAAGCCCAAGGACACCGAGACGATCGGCGCGGCGAAATCCAGTTCGTCCTTGTCCTGGTGCAGCGACATCCGTGCGCCGGGCGCGTAGCGGTTGATCAGGCAGGCGTCCGGCATGAAGGACGCAAAGCCCGCCGCGACGGCGGCCTGCGCGGCGAGCCGGCAGAACGAAGGCGGCATCGCCGGCCAGGGTTTTGCGGATTCGGGATCGTTGGCGTCGTAGCGATAGCCCCCGGGATCGGTGACCCAGCCGATGCGGCCGCAATTGGTCATGGCCACCGACATCGAATGGCCGCCCGGCGTCACCATGTGGCGAAACGGCGCCTGCGCCGCGATCGCGCCGATGTCGGCGATGAGTTCACTTTCAATAGGCTTGGCGAAGCCGCGCAACAGCACCGCGCCCTCCGCCATTATTTCGCGCGGGGGACGGACATCCGGAACGCTTTCAAACAAATCAGCGGTCGACAGGGGTTTGCTCACTTCGCATCGTGAAAGATCACGCCAAGCGTATGGCGATGGCCGGAACGGATCCGGCTG
>JAQGMS010000450.1 GCA_028292245.1 Ramlibacter sp. | reverse complement strand
GCGAGGGCCTTGATTTTTAGGATGCTGCGGCTGATGCGGCCAAAATCTCGCGCAACTTGAACCGAATGATCTTGCCAGAGCCGGTGCGCGGTATCTCGTTCACAAAGTGGACCGAGTGCGGTACCTTGTAAGACGACAAGTGCTCGCGGCAATGGTCGAGAATATCCCCACTCGTGGTAGCCGTGCCTGCACGTGCGACCACAAACAGCGCTGGCACCTCTCCAAGATGTTCGTGAGGAACGCCGACCACGGCATTATCGGTCACATCCTCAATAAGGTTTACTATCTCCTCAATTTCAGCAGGGGCGATGTTTTGACCACCGCGAATAATCAGCTCCTTCAAGCGACCCGTGATCGTAACAAATCCGTTGACATCGCACTTTGCGAGATCACCTGTGTGGTACCATCCATTACGCAGCGCAGAAGCAGTTTCCTCCTGCTTGTTGTGGTATCCGCTCATAAAGCACGGGCCGCGAATAATAAGCTCGCCATCCTCCCCCACACCCACATCATTTCCACTCGAGGCCGACACAATGCGAACTGCCAACCCGAGAAGGGGCAGACCACATGACCCCATGATCCGCCCGCCATTTGGCCAGTTCATGATGACCATCGTTGAGGCCTCCGTAATTCCGTAACCGTCAAGCAGCATGACGCCAAAACGGCTCTCGAACTCTCGATTGATAGTCGCAGGCATGATCGCTCCTGCGGAAATGCAGACCCGCAGGTTTGGAAATCTGAGATTTGGCTCCGATTTGGCCGCCTCCAGAAAATAGTTGAACATCGTCGGCACGCCGGGAAAGAGCGTAAACTCCCCTGAGCTGAGCAACCGGCAAGCTTCCTTCGTTGAAAACCTCTCCATGATGTACTCGCTGGCGCCTGTGGCCAGAATACTCAGGACCGACAGGTTCAGGGCATAGGAATGAAATAGCGGAAGTGGCGACAACACGACATCGCGGTCTGATAGTCCGGCGATAGGCGTCCAGGACGCCGCCGCGACCCACAACATGCCGTGGATGGTAAGCAATACCCCCTTGGCGCGACCCGTCGTTCCCGAGGTATAGATGATGAAGGCAGTATCGAATATGCCAGGAGGATCCCGGGACTCGGATCGCGGCTTCGACGAGACAAGATCGTTGTAGCGCAATCCGCCGGTCCGTGCCGGACCGCGCTCAACCAGAACCATGGTTTTGAGGTGGGGCGCGGCTTCACGCATCGCAGAAATCAACGCAGCGCGCTCGTCCGTGGTGATAATCGCGACACATCCCGCGTCCTGAAGCCTGTATATGATCTCCGACTCGGTGGAATCGTAGCTGATGGGCACACTGATCGCGCCGGCACGGTTGATGGCGAAACAGCTCTCCACCCACGCCACGGAGTTGGGCAGGAAAATCGCAACCTTGTCGCCAACCTGCACCTGCAGATCGGCGAGATGGCCAGCCAAATTGCCCGTGCGGGCTTCCAATTCCCGATACGTCACCGCCGACGAGGCGTCGCGATACGCGGTTTTCGAACCACGCTCTGAGGCCTGTCGCCGCAGCAGTTCCGGAATCGACGCAATTAGGTCGGTCTGCAACATTCTGATTCTCCCCGTCCCGCTTCTAAATCATACTGAAACCGCCACTGATGCTGATCGTCTGCCCCGTGATCCATCCACCGTGTTTCGAGGCCAGGAGCGTCACCATGGGCGCGATATCCGACGGAAATCCGAGCCGGCGTAGCGGATAGAGTCGAGTGAGCTTGTCCCGATTGGCGTTGACCCATTCGATATCATGCGGCGTCTCGATCAAGCCCAGCGATATCGTATTGGCGGTGACTCCAGAACGTCCCATTTCCCGCGCCAACGACTTCATGAGCGCGATGACCCCGCCTCGGGCTGCAGCGACGATCGACAGACCGGATTCTCCCACACGAGAGGAATCGCCTACCAGAGCGATGATCCGCCCGTCACCTTTCTCAAGATGGGGTGCCGCCGCTTTCGAGACATGGATGGCTCCGTAAAGACAGATGTCGATCTGCTTCTGCCATTCGTCCGGCGTGGTGTCGGCAAATCGATTTCTCATCGCAAAACCGGCATTGTTTACGAGGATATTGAGCCCGCCCATATCCGCGACTATCTTGGCGACCATCGTCTTGACTTCGTCAAAATTCGAGACGTCGGCCTTGTAGGCTAAGGCCTTGCCGCCCTTCTTCTCGATCTCGGCCACAACTTCGGCGGCGGCCTCATGAGAACCGTTATAGTTGATCGCAACGGCTGCACCCTCGGCAGCCAGGCTAAGTGCGATTTCCCGGCCGACATCGCGTGCACCACCGGTAACCAGAGCGACCTTGCCATTCAAAAGCATGTCCATTTTTCTTGTCCTTACAGGTTCGATTGAGCGTTTTCGATGAGACGAAACAGTCTTTCAGGCGTGATCGGAAGTTCAAACACATCGATACCGAGCGGAACCAGAGCATCCGATACGGCGTTGGCAATAGCGGCCGGCGCGCCTATCGTGCCGCCCTCACCCATGCCGCGGAAGCCGCCGAGCGTGGTGAGTGACGCCGACTCGATGTGCACAGCACTGATCGGTGGGATTTCGCTCGCTGCAGGGACGATATAGTCAACGAGACTGGCCGTGACGTTCTGACCTTCGTCGTTGTAGATCATCTCTTCATAAAGCGCGGCGCCGATGCCTTGCGCCACCGCACCGTGTATCTGGCCGTCCACGATCATCGGATTGATGAGTCTGCCGCAATCCTCGGCGACGACAAAACGTTCCAGCTTGATCTGATAGGTTTCGACATCGATCTCGAGCACTGCAACATGCGTTGCGGTCGAAGCAGTGCCGAAAACGGGATCATACGTCCTGCTTGCAGACAATTCCTCACGCTGGTCGCTCGGGATACGGCCCATTTCCGAATAAACTGCGCGCGCAAGCTGGCGGAACGTTATCGAGCGATCGGTGCCGGCCACCACAACTTTGCCGTCCTCTATTTCGAGATCATCGGTGGACGCCTCGAGCAGATGCGCGGCGGCACGCAGCACTTTTTCTTTTACCTCTTTGGCAGCCAGTGTGGCCGCACCGCCCGCCAGCACCGCGCTGCGGCTGGCATAGGACCCCGTCGCGTTCGGCACCGCTGCGCTGTCGCCGTGAATCACTCGGATGTCCCGCATCCGTGCGCCGAGATGCTCGGCCACAACCTGCGCGAACGTGGTTTCATGGCCCTGTCCATGCCCCGCTGTCCCGACTGCAAGGGTTACCGCGCCGGTAGAATCGATGGTGATCTTTGCGGTCTCGGTACCGGTATTGATCGGCATGCCGGGCGCCGCTGAAATGCGCGATCCGATGCCGGTCAGTTCCGCAAAGCAGGCAATACCGATGCCGAACCATCGGCCCTCGGCACGCGCCGCGGCCTGGCGTTTGCGCAGCGCTGGATAGTCAACCGCGTCGCAGGCCGCCACGAGGCACTCGGTGAAACTACACTGGTCCCAGACAATTCCCGAACCGATCTTGTAGGGGAACTCATCAGGCTGCACCATGTTCTGCAAGCGAAGCGCCTTTGGATCGATGTTCAACTTGCGCGCCGCCATGTCGAGCAGCCGTTCGGTAACGAATGTCGAGGCCGGACGCCCGACGCCGCGATAGGGCCCCATAGGCGGCTTCGATGTGGCCACGCCGCGGACACGGCCGCGATAGTGCTGGATCTTGTAAGGCCCGGGCAAGAAGCTGACGACCTGGACCGGCTCCAGCGCAGCGGTCCATGGATAGATCGAATACGCACCGACATCACCGATGACATCCGCACGCAGGGCAACGGTGAAACCGTCCTTGTCGAGACCAAGCTCGGCATCGATGATCTCGTCAAATCCCTGGCTGGTAGATGCGAGATCCTCCAGCCTGTCGCTGGTCCACTTCACATGACGCCCCAGGTGACGGGCTGCGAAGGCAACGAACAACTCCTCCGGATAAAGCGAAGCCTTGCCGCCGAAACCTCCGCCGACATCAGGCGCAACCACGCGTAGCCGGTTCCCCGGTATGTCCAGTGCCTCGGACAACGCGTCGCGAATAATTCCGGGTACCTGCGTCGACGCGTACAAAGTCAGCGTATCCTGCCCCGCGGAATACTCGGCCACATAGCACCGGTTCTCAATGGCCAGGGGGGTCTTGCGGTGCATGCGAAAGCGTCCTGCAACACGAACTGCCGCGCTCTCCATTGCGACATCGACGTCGCCACGCTTGAACTCGCGTGCTACCAGCACGTTCGTTCCTGCGCCTTCGTGCAGCAACGGCGCATCCGGACGTGCCGCCGCCTCCGCGTCGATGATCGTGGGCAGCGACTCGAAATCGATCTCAACAAATTCGAGCGCATCTTCCGCCAGGTACCGGCTTTCAGCCACGACTGCGACCACCGGCTCACCAACATAACGTACCTTGCCTTGTGCCAGGGCAAAAATCGCTGTCGCGTGGTAGTTTGCCATGCGCGATGTTGCGAGCATCGGCTTGACGCGGTCTTCGAGATCCGCTGCGGTGAACACCGCAATCACGCCAGGCGCGCCGCGCGCGGCGTCGCAGTCGATCGACTTGATGCGCGCATGAGAGTGATCGCTGCGACGAAACGCGACATGGAGCATGCCCGCCTGCTGCCGATCATCGACATAGGCGCCGTTCCCCGTCAGCAAACGCGGGTCCTCCGTGCGTCGGATACGTGCCCCGACCATCTTCGGACCGGCCGCGACATTGTCGGTCACGCCGGCGGTTGCGGCCTTGTCAATCATACGCATCCAACCCCTTGCGCAAGGAGTCCCACTGCGCGCTGTCGTGACTGCAAATAACGGTGGCGCCCCCGGCTTCAATGCGACGGATCTCCGCGAACGACTGCAGGAACTGCTCCTTGTTCAAGGTGTTGCGTGGAACGATTTCGAGATCGAGATTTGCGCGAACGCTCAGCGCGTCG
>JAQGMS010000459.1 GCA_028292245.1 Ramlibacter sp. | reverse complement strand
TTGCAGCATTCAACCGGCTTGACAGTTGAAAATGGCAGTGCCTAACTAGTTGACCAGTTAGTGCCGCCTGATGAGCGGCCGGGGTTTGGAGGGGAATCAATGACGATCTTCACCCGATGCCTTTGTTTCGCGCTTTTGCTGTTGATCTGCGCCGAGCCTGCTTCCGCCCAAACCCGAATCCGCTATCTGCTCACATCGCCGTCGCCGAATGTCGCGGAAGCCGCGCATTCTTCGGTGCCGGAAATGCTGGGATACTGGAAAGACGCCGGCCTCGATGTCGAAGTAAAGCCGTTCAACGGCTCGACCGGCGCCACCCAGGTGGTGATCTCCGGCAGCGCCGAATTCACCATCGCAAGCCCGGAGGCGTTGCTGGTCGCGCGCCAGGAAGGCGCGAACATACTCGGCATCTACAATCACGTGCGCGAGCCGATCTATACCATCGCCGTCGTGAAGGACAGTTCGGTCCAGAAGATCGAGGATCTCAAAGGCAAGACCATCGGCGTTCTCAGCCTTTCCAGCGGCGCCACCGCAGTGGCCAAGGCGATGCTGCGCGGCGTCGGCTACGATCCGGAAAAGGACGTGAAGTGGCTTCCGATCGGGCTCGGCCCGCAAGCCGCCAATGCCCTGAAATCCAACCAGGTCGACGCCATTGCGATGTGGGACTGGGCCTATGCGATCCTTGAAAACGCGGGCTTTCAGTTCCGCCATTTCGAGACGCCGGGGACCTCAAAACTGCTGAGCCTGATGGCGATTGCCAATGTCGATTTCATGAAGGCCAATCCCGGCGCCGCCACCAAGTTCGCACAAGGCATTGCCAAGGGCACGCTGTTCACCCTGACCAATCCGGAAGCCGCGGTGCGCATCCACTGGCAGAAATATCCGGCGTCGAAGCCGACCAATATCCCCGAGGACCAGGCGCTGCGCGAAGCCGTTCACGTGCTGCAGGCGAGGCTGTCGAAGTACAAGCTCGAAGGACGCGCCGATCCGCGGTTCGGCGCCTTTACGCGCGACGAATGGATCGCCACGCAGGGGTTCTTCTTCGACGTCGGCGTCATCAACAAGAAGCCGGATGTCGGCGAGTATTACACCAATGACCTGATCGACGACATCAATCGCTTCGACAAGACCGCCATCGTCAAGAAGGCTGAAGTCTACAGATGAGCGGCGAAATCCGGCCGCTCATCGATATCCGCGGCGTTCGAAAGCAGTTTAGGTCGCGCTCGGGCACGTTTCTGGAAGCGCTGACGGACACTTCGCTGGCGGTGCAGTCCAAGCAGTTCGTCTGCATCGTCGGCCCCTCCGGCTGCGGCAAGAGCACGCTGTTGCGCATGATCGCGGGCTTGGAGACGATTTCCGGCGGCGCGATCACGATCGACGGGGTTCCGATAACAGGGCCGCGCCGCGACATCGGGCTGGTATTTCAAAGCCCGGTGCTGCTGCCGTGGCGCACCATTTTGAAGAACATCCTGGTTCCGGCGGAAGTCTTAAAACTCGATTCGGCGGCGTCGCTGCGGCGCGGGCATGACCTGCTGCACCTTGTGGGCCTCGACGGCTTTGCGGATCGCTATCCCGATGAATTGTCGGGCGGCATGCGCCAGCGCGCCGCCATCGCCCGCGCGTTGATGCACGATCCCGCTATCCTGCTGATGGACGAGCCGTTCGGCGCGCTCGACGCATTGACCCGAGAAGCCATGAACCTCGAACTCCTGCGCATCTGGCAGGCCAGCACCAAGACCGTGGTGCTGGTGACGCATTCGATCGAGGAAGCCATCCTGCTGTCCGACAAGGTCGCGGTGTTTTCGCCGCGCCCGGGTTTCATCCGCGAACTGATCGACGTGCCGATCGCGCGGCCGCGCTCGGCTGCGACACGATCCGATCCAGTGTTCATTCGCCTCGCTGAGAGACTGCGCAGCCACTTTGAAGCGAGCGCCGCCGCCTGATGCCGGCCGACAGGGAATTTGCAACATGAATGCCCGCGCCGCCGCGATGTTCGAAAGATACGGGCCGCCCATCCTAGGCGGCATCGTGCTCCTGCTGGTCTGGGAGTTTCTCCCGGCCGCCCTGAACGTCTCCAAACTGCTGCTGCCGCCGCCGTCCTCGATCGCCCGGTCGATGTGGCTGATCTACGATCGCGGCCTGCTGGTGGAGAATTTTCTGGTGACGCTGGCCGAGGCGCTGCTGGGATTTGCGATCGGCTCCGTCACCGCGATCTTCTTTGCTTTCCTGGTGACCCGATCGCTGATCATCGAGCGCACCTTGATGCCGTACCTGGTCGGGCTGCAAGCGCTGCCGAAGGTCGCGCTCGCGCCGCTGATCGTGGTGTGGGTCGGCATCGGGATTGAATCGAAGATCCTGATCGCGGCGATCATTTCGTTCTTTCCGGTGCTGATCAACGCCATCGTGGGATTTTCGACGGTGGAAGCCGAGAAGATCGACCTGATGCGCTCGCTGGTGGCATCGCGCTGGCAGAGCTTTCGCATCGTCATCTTCCCGAATTCGCTGCCCTTCATCTTCGCCGGACTGAACGTCGCCATCGTGCTCAGCATCACCGGCGCGCTGGTTGGCGAATTCATCGGCGCCGACCGCGGGCTTGGCAATCTGCTGCTGCAACTCAACTTCAACATGGACATTTCCGGGATGTTCGCGGTGCTGGTGGTGCTCGCTTTGCTCGGAATCGTTCTCTACGCCCTCGTTCGTTTCCTCCATGTCCGGCTGGTGTTCTGGGCCAAGCCGGACAATTTGCGTTCCGGCCCCAACTAGAAACCTGACAAAACTCCAAGGAGCAGACCGTGACCGAGTCCCTCGTACGTCTTGAGAAAAACGGCGCCATGATTACGCTGACGCTGGATAACCCGCCCGTCAACGCCAAGCAAATAGAAAACAGCAGGGCTTCCACCATCTTCGCTCCTAAAAGTTACTGACTTTACACCCTTGCC
>JAQGMS010000462.1 GCA_028292245.1 Ramlibacter sp. | reverse complement strand
TCGTAGGAGACGTGGTGGACGAAGTCGACCTTCATCTGGTCGGCGGTCTGCAGCGCCTCGTTGCGCTCGCGCAGCGCGCGCTCGACATTCTCGGTATCGGTGATGTCCTGGAACGTCAGCATGGTGGCGCCGTCGGGGAGCGGCATGGTCATGCAGTCCAGCACGCTGCCATCTCTGCGCTCCAGCTTCAGCGCCACCTCGTTCCGGTTCTCGATCGCCGTGATCGCCTCGCGCAAGGTCTGCCACGCCGCTGCGTCATCGAACAGCGGCTTGCACCAGGCCTCCACGGTCTCGATGTGCGGCTGGTCCAGCAGCGCCTCGGGCGACAGCTTCCACATCCTGGCGAACGCCGGATTGAACAATTGCGCGCGGCCATTGCTGCCGAACACCGCGACGGCTTCGGCGAGATTATCGAGCGTCTCGCGCTGAACCCGGATCAGGCCGTCAAATCGCCGCGCCAGATCGAGGCTTTCGGTGACGTCGTCGAACAGATAGGTGACGCCGCCTTCCGGATTTGGCGTGGTGACGACGCTGACGGCGCGGCCGTCGGGCAGATACCAAGTATCTTTCTCCGGCTCGACCGCGCGATAGGCCTCGTGCAGCTTGGCCTTCCAGGCCCGGAAGTCCGGCTGTTCCGGAACCTTGCGCGCGGCTCGCAGCCGATCGAGCACGCTGGAATCGTCGGGATTGCCATCGAGAAAGGCGCGGTCGAGGTCCCACAACCGCCGATAGGAATCATTGTAGAAGGCGAGACGCCGCTGGCCGTCGAACACAGCCACGCCGGACGAGAGTTGATCGAGGGTGCGGCGATGCGCCTCCGCCATCCGCACCAGCGCGGCTTTGAGCGCAGTGGCCTCGGAGGCGTCGATGGCGACGCCGGCGCTGCCGCCGCCGACCTTGAGCGCACGCACATCGTAGAGGCGCCGCTCGCCGCCAACCACGATCGGCAACCGCGCGGTGAAGGCGGCGCTCTCCTGCAATGCGCGGTCCATGTCGGTGCGGTCGTCGCTGTCGAGCAGTTCAAGGTTGCGGTCGATCGCATCGGCGACGCTGACGGCGTCGGTCGCTCGCGCATAGGCGGCATTGGCGTAGCCGAGGCCGCCCTTGGCACGCTTGATCCACACCGGCCATGGGGCTGCGGCGATGAATCCGCGCAGCATCTCGGTCTCTTCCAGCAAGGCCTTGTGCCGCAAATTGGTTTCGGCGAGTTCTCGCCGCACTCCGCTGAGCTCGCGAATCCGCACAATGGCCTGGCCGCCGATGGCGCGGCCCATCGCTTCCAGCGTGTGTCCGTTCGAGGTGGTGAGAGTGAGCAGAAAACCCTCGCCGGCCTCGCGCAGCGCGTCGACGGCATGGTCCATCTGCAGCGCCGGCTCCGGCGGCAGCCAGGTTCCGAATGCGAGGATGCGCTGCGAGGATTGTTGCTGGGAATCCTGCGAGATCAGCAGCGAGGTGTCGCCGCTGATCTGCGGGCGATTGTCGCCGGCAGCCCATGAGATCAGGATCTGCGGCTCGGCGAACAGCAGGGCGCGGAACCGGTCCGCCTGGACTTGCAGGTCCTGATTGTCGGCCCGCAGCCGCGCCTCGTTTCTGGCGGCGCGGACCCGCGTGCGCATCAGCAGGATCGCCGCCACCACCGAAAAGCCGAGCAGCGCCAAGGCCGTCGCCAGCACCGCGATCTCCTGGCGGTTGAGATCGAGATAGGTTGAGAACGCATCCAGCCAGGCGGGATCGCTCGCTCGGGCCGGCGCGATCGACACCAGACCGGCGCCAAGGACGACCAGCCCGTTGCGCGCCAGTGATGTGCACGACAGCAGGGTCCGACGCATGGCCGCGATTACGCCCGACATGGTTTTCCCCAAACCGCACGACTTTACGCCCGGCGTTTCACCCCGCCGTTCGCGAATCGAGTGACAATATCCCCTTCAGGAGTCGGCCGGTAAGAGTCCAGACCGTGAACGCGAATCGCGATACAAAAAAATGCCGCCTTACCTGATCGGCGCGAAATGAAATGAATCCGCAATTTTGCGGGGAACAGAGCGTTTCGAAGCGAAGTAGACACCGGTTCGCGTCAAGAAAACGAGTCAAACCAAGAATCTAAGGCCCGTTTCGAACGGGCCTTAGCGGCCGGTCGAACCAAAACCGCCGCTGCCGCGCTCGGTCGCCGAAAGCTCGGTCGCGGGAACCAGTTCCGCCCGCACCATGGGCGCGATCACCAGCTGCGCAATCCGCTCGCCGCGCCGGATCGGAAACGGCGCCTCGCCATGGTTGATCAGGAGAACGCTGATTTCGCCGCGGTAATCCGCATCGATGGTGCCGGGTGAGTTCAGCACCGTGACGCCGTGCTTGGCGGCAAGGCCGGAGCGCGGCCGGACCTGGGCTTCATGGCCCGGCGGCAGTGCGATGGTGAGGGCGGTCGGGATCAGGGCGTATTTGCCGGGAGCGAGCACGACCGGTGAGTCTTCCGGTACCGCGGCGAGAAGATCGAGTCCCGCCGCGTGGGCGCTCTGATAGGCCGGCAGGGCCAGGCCCTCGCCATGCGGCAGTTGCCGGATCTCGACCTTGACGGTGGCGCTCACGAGGTTCTCTCCACATTGTCGGCAATCCGCGCCACCAGTTCGGTGGCGACCTGGTCCTTGGTCATGACGGGCCAGGATTCTACTTTGATGTTGTCGGCGCCGATCTCTCCGCCGTCGCGGGTCAGCAGATGAATGGTGTTGCGGTCGCCGCCCATCACCCCTGTTGCCGGCGAAACATCATTGGCGAGAATCCAGTCGCAGCCCTTGCGCGCCAGTTTTGCCTTGGCGTTGTCGATCAGATGTTCGGTTTCCGCGGCGAAGCCGATCACCAGCCGTGGACGCTTGTCCGTCAGCTTCGAGATGGTTGCGAGGATATCGGGATTTTCCACGAGCTGCAGCGGCGGCATGCCGGCCGCGGTCTTCTTCAGTTTCTGCTCGCCTGAATTGGCGACGCGCCAGTCGGCGACGGCGGCAGCGAAGATCGCGATATCAGCCGGCAATGA
>JAQGMS010000294.1 GCA_028292245.1 Ramlibacter sp. | reverse complement strand
CTGCTACCCCAACCATTCGCTGCGCCAGACCGGCGACTGGATGAACGAGATCTACGAACAGTGGGTCTCGGCGCATGGCGTGATCCTGTTCACGCCCACCCACTGGTACCAGGCGCCGAGCGTGCTCAAGCTCATGATCGACCGGCTGGTCTGCGCCGACGGCGGCAACCCCGACCCGAGCAGCACGCACGGCAAGAAGCCGGCCGAGGCCAAGGCGCTGGAACTCGAGGGCTGGGACTATCCCAAGCATCTCGAAGGCCGCGTCTACGGCCTGGTGGTGCACGGCGACGTGGCCGGCATCGAGAGCCTGCGCCGCAACCTCGGCGACTGGCTGGACTGGATGGGCCTGGTCGACGCCGGATCGCGGTCCCGGCTGGACCGCTACATCGGCTACTACGAGCCGTACGCGCTCAGCCACGATGCGCTGGACAAGGACACCGCGGTGCAGGAAGAGGTGCGCAACGTGGCCCGCAGCGTCGCTGCCGCGGTGCGCGAATTGCGCGCGGGCCGGTTGAAGGACCCGGGCCGCAAGCTGGAAGCGCCGCGCCCGAAGTAAGCACGTCCGCGCGAGTCGCCTTCGCGTCAGCCGGACGGTGCCCAGTCACCTCGGCTACATGCGCGCGGCGGGCGGGCTCCTAAGCTCGGGACCATGACGGACGCCACCTCTTCCCTCGAACAGCTCCAGCAGTTGATCCTGGCGATGCCGATGGCGCGCACGCTGGGCCTGCGCTTCACGCGGATGGAGCCCGGCCATGTCGAGCTCGAGATCCCGGTGGCCGAGCCGTTCACCTTCCGGCCCGGGCAATTGCAGGCCACCCCCGTATTTGCCGTCGCCGATTTCGCCGCCGTGTGCGCGGCCGGCTCGCTGCTGCCGCCCGGCTGGATCAACGCCACCATCGACGCGACGATCAAGCTTGTCGGCCCCGCGCGCGGCCGGGCCTTGCGTGCGCGCGGACGCGTCATCGACGCGGGCCGGCTGCTCACCGTGTGCGCCGCCGACGTCTACGCGGTCGGCGAAGACGGTGCCGAAAGCCTGTGCGCGACATGGCTCGGCACCGCGCGCAACATCGACACGACACGGCGCGCCTGAGCTCGCAACAAAGCGCATCGACAGGGGTGACAAGAAGTCTGCGCCCTGTCCTACACCCTGGGAAACAGCCCGGCAGTACAAGAAAGTCTCCCTGTTCGAGAGACCTCCGGATTGCCTATGACCGACACCGTGGCCACCGCCCCGCCGCTGACCGTGATGACGGTCAACACCCACAAGGGCTTCACCACTTTCAATCGCAAGTTCATCCTGCCTGAGCTGCGCGATGCGGTGCGCAAGGTCGGCGCCGACGTGGTTTTCCTGCAGGAGGTGCTGGGCACGCACGAAGAACACGAGAAGAAGGTCGATCGCTGGCCGGAAGCGCCGCACTACGAATTCCTGGCCGACAGCATCTGGCCGCAGTTCGCCTACGGCCGCAACATGGTCTATCCCAAGGGGCACCACGGCAACGCCGTGCTGTCGAAGTTCCCGATCTCGCATTTCCAGAACCACGACGTATCCATCATCGGCCCGGAGAAGCGCGGCCTGCTGCATTGCGTGCTGCAGGTTCCCCGCCACGCCCAGGACGTGCACGTGATCTGCGTGCACCTGGGGCTGGCCGAGACGCATCGCCAGCAGCAGCTCGATCTGCTGTGCCAGATCGCGCGCTCCGAGATGCCGCAGGACGCGCCGCTGATCGTGGCCGGCGACTTCAACGACTGGCGCCGCCGCGCGCACGACGTGCTGTGGCGTGAGGCCGGCCTGAGGGAAGTGTTCGTCTCCGCGTATGGCGAGCCGGCCAAGACCTTCCCGGCGCGTTTCCCGCTGCTGGCGCTGGACCGCATCTACGTGCGCAACTGCTCGGTCCACCTGCCCATGGTGCTGCCGCGCCGTCCCTGGTCGCACTTGTCCGACCACGCGCCGCTGGCCGCCGAAATCCACCTGTAGGAGCCCGAGATGAGCACCCGATGGATCGAAGGAAACGACATCCGCCTGCTGGAAAACGGCGAGGAGTTCTTCCCGCGCGTGTTCGCCTGCATCGCCAATGCGAAGCAGGAAGTGGTGCTGGAAACGTTCATCCTGTTCGAGGACAAGGTCGGCTTGCAATTGCACGAGGCATTGATCGCCGCCGCGCGGCGCGGCGTGCAGGTCGATGTGACCATCGACGGCTTCGGCTCGCCCGACCTGTCGGAGCGCTTCCTGGCTTCGCTGTCCGATGCCGGTGTGCGCATCCACGTGTTCGACCCGGGCAAGCGCGTGCTGGGCTGGCGCATCAACATGCTGCGCCGCATGCACCGCAAGATCGTGGTGGTCGACGGCACCATCGCCTTCCTGGGCGGAATCAACTATTCCGCGGACCACCTGGCTGACTTCGGGCCGGACGCCAAGCAGGACTATTCGGTGGAGATCCACGGGCCGCTGGTGGCCGAAATCCACCGCTACACGCACACCACGCTGGCCCAGGGCCATCGCTATGAGCGCTCGCGCCAGTGGTGGCGCAGCCGCAAGCAGGTGCGCGCCATCGCAAAGGAGCTGCCGCAGGCCGGCTCGGCCGCCGCCATGCTGGTGGTGCGCGACAACGGCGAGCACTTCGGCGACATCGAGCGGCACTACCGGATCGCCATCCGCGCGGCCAAGCAGCGCATCGTCATCGCCAACGCCTACTTCTTCCCCGGCTACCGCCTGATGCGGGAACTGCGGCGGGCGGCGCGGCGGGGTGTCGACGTGCGCCTGATCCTGCAGGGCGAGCCGGACATGCCGATCGTCAAGACGGTGGCCCAGATGCTGTACCACCGGCTGCTGGGCGCCGGCGTGCGCATCTACGAATATTGCGAGCGGCCGCTGCACGGCAAGGTCGCGCTGATGGACGACGAATGGGCGACGGTGGGCTCCAGCAACCTCGACCCGCTGAGCCTGGCGCTGAACCTCGAAGCCAACGTCATCATCCGCGACCGTGAATTCAACCAGGTGCTGCATGGAAAGCTGGAGCACCTGATGCAGCACAGCTGCAAGCAGATCGACCGCGACGAGCTCGGCCCGCTGCGCGGCTGGCCGCTGGTTCGCAGCTTCGTGGCCTATCACTTCGCGCGCCACTATCCGGGCTGGGCGTCGTGGCTGCCGCGCCATGTGCCGCGCCTGCTGCCGGCGCTGGCGCACCGCCTGCGGCCCGCTTACGCCAACCACACCGACAGGACCGACCGGTGAATTCCCGCACCCTCCCCGGCAACGCGCCGCCCGTCGGCGTGCCGCTGCATCCGCACCCCTGGTGGACCTGGACCAAGCGCGGGCTGTCGCTGCTGTTCTTCGCCGCCGTGGCCGCGCTGCTGTTCCGCTATGCCAACACCATCGACTGGGAAGACGTCTGGGCCTCGGTGGTCGACACCCCGGCGCCCGCGCTCGCCATCGCCGTCCTGCTGGCGGCCGCCAGCCACTTGCTGTACAGCTGCTTCGACCTGATCGGTCGCCGCTACACCGGGCACGACCTGCCCACGCTGACGGTGATGGCCGTGAACTTCGTCAGCTACGCTTTCAACCTGTGCATCGGCTCGATCGTCGGCGGCGTCGGGTTCCGCTATCGCCTGTACTCGCGGCTGGGGCTGCGCAAGGGAGTGATCACGCGAATCGTGTCGATGAGCATGCTGACCAACTGGCTGGGCTATAAGTTGCTGGCCGGCCTGCTGTTCCTGATCCATCCGCTGGTGCTGCCGCCCAGCTGGCACATGGGCAACCATGGCCTGCAGTGGGCGGGGGCGGGCCTGGTCGCCATCTCGGTCAGCTACATCGTTGCCTGCGTCCGGCTCGGTGACCACACCTGGGACGTGCGCGGCCACGAGCTGTACCTGCCGCCCTGGCGCATGGCCGTGCTGCAGATGTTCATCTCGTGCGTCAACTGGTGCCTGATGGCCGGGGTGATTTACGTGCTGCTGCAAGAGCGCGTGCACTACGCCGATGTGCTCACCGTGCTGCTGATCGGCGCCATCGCGGGCGTGATCGCGCACGTGCCCGCGGGGCTGGGCGTGTTCGAGTTCGTGTTCATCGCGCTGCTGTCGCACAAGGTGTCGGAGGGGCAATTGCTCGCCGCGCTGCTGGGCTACCGGGCCATCTACTACATCGTGCCGCTGATGGTGGCCTCGCTGCTCTACCTGGGGATGGAGATCCACGCCAGGAAGCATCCACGCAACCAACCTCTGGAAAGAGCCACATGACATCCCGCAAACCCCTCCCGAAAGGCCCGTGATGGAAGCGCGGCTGGCGGGCGAAACCGATCTGGCGGGCTTCCGCGAAGAAGCCCGTGCCCTGCTGTCCCAGCAGGTCCCGCCCGAGGCCGTGCACTGGCACACCGCGCCAGCGCAAAACAGCGAGCTGTTCTCCGACCCCGCGACAGCCGCCGACAGCCGCCCGCAAAGCGTGCCCAAGGCGGCGTCGGCCATCGTGCCGGCCTCCTTCCTGCGGCTGTGCGAGATCGTGGTGCTCCATCACGACCCGGATCGCTTCGCGCTGCTGTACCGGCTGCTATGGCGGCTGGTGCACGAGCCGGGGCTGCGCAACGATCCGGTGGATGCCGACATGCTGCATGCCCACCAGATGGGCCAGTCGGTGCGCCGCGACGTCCACAAGATGAAGGCGCTGCTGCGCTTCAACGATACGAACGACGGCTCGACGCCGCCGTTGCAGGTGGCGTGGTTCGAGCCCGCGCATCACATCGTCGAACTGGTCGCGCCCTGGTTCTCCAAGCGTTCCCCGCAATCGCGCTGGGCCATCCTCACGCCCGAGCGCTCGGTCGAGTGGGACGGCCAGCAATTGCACTTCGCACCCGGCCTGCCGCGCGCCGAAGCGCCACCGGCCGACGCCCCGGCGGAGGACTGGCTGGCCCGTTACCGCGCCGTGTTCGGCAGCCACGCCAAGGCTTCGCCGCAAGAGGCCCAAGCACTGGCGTCATGAAGGTCAGGTCGCTCGCAGGGCTTAAGGCCGCCACCATGGCCTGCCGCGAGTGCCCGATCGGCGAATACGCCACCCAATCGGTGATCGGCGAGGGCAGCGCGAAAGCGCGGCTGATGCTGGTAGGCGAGCAACCCGGCGACCAGGAAGACCTGCAAGGCCATCCCTTCGTCGGCCCGGCCGGCAAGTTGCTGGACCGCGCGCTGGAGCAGGTGGGCATCGCGCGGACTGACGTGTTCGTCTCCAACGCGGTGAAGCATTTCAAGTTCGAGCTGCGCGGCAAGCGCCGCATCCACAAGACGCCGACGCAGCGTGAAGCCGCGGCCTGCCACCACTGGCTGGAGGACGAGATCGCGCTGGTCAAGCCGGCCGCGCTGGTGGCGCTCGGCTCGACGGCCGCGCGCTCGCTGATGGGCCGCGCGGTGCCGGTGATGGCAGAGCGCGGCAAGTGGCTGGAACGTGAGGATGGCCGCAAGGTGCTGGTGACGCTGCACCCTTCCGCGCTGCTGCGCGTGCCGCCCGAGGACCGGGACGAGGCGTTCGCCGCCTTTACTGCGGACCTGGCGAAGGCCCGCAAGATACTGAAGCCCTGAGCAGGCTACTGCAGCACGCCGTCCTGGTAGGACGCGCCGAAATACACGTTGACGGTCGCGATGCGGCCATCGACGAAAGTCATGAACTCGGTGTTGCGGAAGGTCTTGCCGCCGGCCGACGAGCACAGGTAGGTGACGAAGGCCTTGTCGCCCTCGACCACGATCTTTTCGATCTGCTGGTCGCGCGCGGCGTCGCTGTGGGGCCAGCAGCGCTCGAAAAAGGTGGCGCGGTCGATCGCGTCGTCGTTCGGGCTGGTGAAGGTGAAGTTATCCGCGAGCAGCGTTTCGGCCACTTCACGGTTTTCGCTTTCATAGGCGCCGAAGTAGGCGCGCACGATGTTGCTGAGCTTTGTGTCTTGCATGGTCGATGCTAACCGCCCCATGTAAACATTGCCCGCGCAATGTCATTGCGCCCTCGACGCGGCCCGCGCTACTTGATCGCGGCGTCGAACTCTGCGGTGCCGTGCCGCGCGCGCGTGACCGTGCGCTTGGCGGCCCGCGCGACCTTCTTGGTCGCACTGCGCTGGTCCTTCGCAATGCCGCGATCCTTTGCCGGCCCGAGGTCGCCGCGCAGCGACATGTCGGTGTTGCCTGCCGTCACCGGGTCGGTGCCCTCGCGCCGTGCCTGCTGCATGCTGTCCAGGCCGGTGGGCTTGCCCAAGCGCAAGCCGCGTTCCGCAGCTTCGTTGCCCTGCACGCCCAGGCCGCCTTGCGGCATGCCGCCTTGCGCGCCCATGCCGCCTTGCGCACCTGCCATCGCGGGCCGGCCGTCGAACACCGCCGCTGCGCCGCTTTGCCCGTGCGCCTCGGAAAATACCAACAGGAGGGCCAGGATGACCAGGCCGATCATGATCCAGTGGGACGGGGGGTGATGCATCTTCATGGCAACTCCTTTGAAGTTGTTGCTCATCGGAGTGTGGCCCTGCACCCGCTTGAGCGGCAGGCGCAATTGCCGCCAGAAGATGTAGGACGGCAACCGGTCGCCGCCGGGCACGGGGCTTGACAGCCTGCCAACCGCAACCGATAAACGGCGGATGCCCAACCCCATCATGGTGCGCGTCACGCATCGTTACAACGTGCCGGCCGAGCGCGTGTTCGATGCCTGGCTCACGCCCGCCCAGGCCGGCCGCTTCCTCTTCGCCACCCGCACCGGCAACATCCTGTACTGCGAAATCGATCCGCGCGTCGGCGGTGAATTCACCGTGACCGACCGCCGGCCCACGGCCGACGGCGACGAGAGCTTTTTCGACGCGCAGCATCGCGGCGTCTATGTGGAGATCGAGCGGCCGCACCGCCTGGCCTTCGACTTCAGCGTCGAGCCTTACTCGGACGAACCCACCCGCGTGACGCTCGACGTCGTGCCCCTGGGCACCAATCTGTGCGAACTGGTGCTCACGCACGACCTGGGCGAAGACGAGACGGCGCGGGTCAACGCCGCCCGTACTGAAAAAGGCTGGACCACCATGCTGGCGCAGCTGGAGAAAGTTCTCACCGCGCGCAGCTGGGGCTTCAAGACCCCGGGAAGCGCCTGACCGCGCAACGCCAGCGCACTGTTTCTGTTTCCGAAACACGGCGTCCACGAATGGTTGTCTTGTCTGGCCGGTGGGCACGCCCATCTGCTAATCCTCATCAACGCTCAGAGGAAGCAACCATGAACCGCAACATCGCATCCGCACTCGTCATCGCCGCCGCCGCCCTGGCCGGCAATGCGTTCGCCGACGACATCACCGTCGACACCACGCCCTTCGCCGGCACCCGCAGCCGCGTCGAAGTGCAGGCCGAACTGGCGCAGTACAAGGCCGCAGGCGTCAACCCGTGGTCGACGCAATACAACCCGCTCAAGCAATTCAGGAGCGCCCGGACCCGTGAGCAAGTGACCGCCGAATACGTCGCCAACCGCGACGAAGTGGCGGCGCTGACCGGCGAAGACAGCGGCTCGGCCTACTTGGCGCAAGCCGGCGGCCACAGCTTCAACGCCGGCACGACGCTGGCCGGCCAGCCGCGCAACGCGCAATAGTCAGCGCTTGGTCGAAGCGCCGCTGTCGGACAGCTTTGCTTGCTCGATCGCGCGCGGCACTGCCTTGCGGGTGCAGGCCTGCAACTTCATCAGCAGCTCGTGCCGCGGCTCGGGCACGCCGAAGCGGGACCGCAAGTCATTGCGGATCTGCCCTAGCAACGCGGCGGCCACTTCCGCATCGGCCAAGGCCCGGTGGGCCCGGCCGCTGGACGGCAAAGCGTGGAACGCCGCCAGCGAACCCAGCCGGTAGTTCGGCGCTTGCGGATACAGGCGCCGCGACAGCAGCATGGTGCAAGCGAAGGGCTCCTCGGCGGGCCGGTCGGCGCGCTCCAGCTCGGCCCGCCAGAAACGCCGGTCGAACGATGCGTTGTGCGCCGCCATCGGCCGGCCCGCGACGAAGCGGCTGGCGTCGGCCATCACCGTTTGCGCCGGCGGCGCCGCGGCGATCATCGCGTTGCTGATGCCGGTGTAGGCCTCGATGAACGCCGAGATGCGCACACCGGCATTCATCAGGCTCTGGAACCGGTCGACCACCTGGTCACCCTCCATCAGCACCACCGCGATTTCGGTCGCGCGGTCGCCCATGCTGGGCGACAGGCCCGTGGTCTCGAAGTCGATGACGGCGACGGTGGTCATTGCTTGTTGCCTCCCTTTGGGGGGAGAGGCGGTGCGGGCGGGAGGTCGAGCGCCTCCAGATCCGCCAGGTCACGATGGCGTCCAACGGCTTTCTTGTTGATCTTGAAGTCTTCCAGCGAAATGAAGTTCAGCGTCACCCCATCGACCGGAACAGTCATGCGGCGCGGATAGCACTCGCCAAAGCTGACACCGTCGATGCTTGTCAACAAGTCGATGCGTCCTGGTGGGAATCCGAGTTGAATCACCTGGTTGGGTGTTGTCAGGTCGTCATGGGTCACGCCAAGTTGATCAAAGCCAAACTGCGCCAGCGCCGCGAGCACCCGATGCGCGTTGGTCGGGTCCGACGCGATCCAGAAGTCGAGGTCCCCGGTGTACCGGGGATGGCCATATGCCGCAAGCGCGTAGCCGCCTACAACGAGGTATTCAACCCCGTTTGAGTTGAGTAACTCGGCAAACTCTTTGAAGTCGGATGTCAGCATGCCCTCGCCCCGGTTGATGGCGCAATGCCTCCAGCGCGTCGATGCGGGCCTGGACGGGCTGCGCGAGCCAATAGGCCAAATCCTCAGCCGGCTGGGCGGCCAGTTGGGTTCGGCGGACAGTGCGTTGCATGTCGGGACTTTACACGTGAATGAGCGCCGACTGCTACTGCGGCCGCGCAGACAATTCCTTGTACCCCGTCGCCGCGTCCAGCTCGCGCCGGAACTCCCACCCCGGCAGCAGCGCGATCACCACTTCCGCCGTGGTACGCACGATGCAGCCGGGCATGATGTGGCCGCCCTTCACCGTGCCGTTGGCATCGGCCACGCTGCCGTGCAGGTGCGCGCCGTCGGCGCTGAGCGTGCCCGAGAGCATCAGCAATTCCAGCGGCCCGTCGGTCTCGCTGCCGCCCGGCTTGTCGGCATAGCGCAGCACCGCCTGCGACAGGCTGCCTACCGCCGAAACGATGCAGGCCGCGGCGATGCCATGCTGCTTCGACAGGTTGGCGAACGCTGCCTCCAGCACGGCGCGCAGGTCGTCACCGGGGGCCAAGCGCAGGACATGAACATGCATCGCGTCAATACCCGAACGGCCGCACGCCGATCAGCGGCCCGTGCAGCAGCATCGCGAACACCGACCAGGCCACCAGGCCCGCCGCCACCGTGAGCGAAGTGCCGATGGCGTTGCCGGGCGGATAGACGGTGTTGTTGGCGCGATCGCGCTGGCGTGCGGCGCGGAAATTCAGCACGGCCCACAGCAGCAGGGCGCCGAACAGCACCACGTCGGCGGCCACGCCGTTGGACAGCAGGTGCGCGACCGCCCAGGTCTTGACCGACAGCACTTGCGGGTGATGGAGCTTGGCCTTGAACCAGTTGCGCGGGATGTAGGCCGCCACGAACAGGATCATCGAGAACACCATCAGCAGGCCGGTGACGTCCATCATCCAGCGCGGCGATGAATACAGCACCAGCGTGTCCCGGCGCGCCATCCGAAAGCCGATCACCAGCACGATGAAGGCCAGGATCGAGAGAACCGAGTACAGCCCCTTCCAGCGCAGCGGTCCGAGCCTGGCGATCATCGCCGTGCGCCAGCCGTCGGCAAAGATTCGGGTGGAGTGGATGCCCAGGAACAGCACCAGACCCAAAATCAGCATCGCCATGGCGTCCCTTTCGCGTTATGCGCGGAATTATGAGCGCAATGCGGCTGAGTACGAATGCGCGTCCAAGCCAACGGGAAGACGGCCTACACCGGCCCGCACGGCAGAGGTGCAAACTGAGCCACATCAAGGAGCATTTCCATGCCCAGCAGCACCACCTTTTTCGACCGTCCCTGCGCCAGCCGCGGGTGGGCGCCCACGCCGGCGACGCAAAAGACCCGGCTGGAGCAGGTCACCGACGACGTGCGCTCTCTCTTCCAGCGGCCGACCACCGGCCGCACCTCGAAGCTGGGGCGCAAGGCCGAAAGGCCCGCGGATGCGAGAGCTGCCGGCCCGAGCGGCCAGCACGAGTCGACCAAGCACGACCGCAAGCACACCAACAAGTAAACAGGCCTAACCCACCGCCTTGATCGCGTTGCTCAGCCCGGGCAACAGCGCCTTCTTCACTTCGTCGTTGCCGGTCTCCTGGACCGACACATACAGCGCCTGAAAAAAGGCCGAGAGGTTGTGCCGCGCCGCCAGCCCGATCTGCGTCATCGGCTCGGGCGGCGGCAGCCGGGACACCAGCAGCGACAGCCACGTATCCCAATCGCCCGCGCTGAACCAGCCGCGCCGCGCCAAGTAGAACACCGGGGCCATCAGGCGCTCAGCCTCGCCATAGTGATAGAAGTGCTCCGCCGGCGGCGTCACCTGGGCCGCGATGGCGGCCAGGATCGTCTCGGCCTGCGTGCGCTGCAGCAGCGGATGCACTGCCAATTGCACCATCAGGTCGGCGCCATGCGCCACGGCGTGGCGCCAGCCCTCGCGCTGGTCGAAGCCGCGATAGTCGCGCACACCGGCCAGCCAGGCGGCGGCGCGCTCGACCACTTCGTCACGCTCGGCCGGCAGCAGGAAGGGCCGCTGCCGGTCGGCGCGAACCACCTCGGCCAACACCAGCGCGGAGAACGGTTGCGCAAAGCCGACGGCATCAGCCGGCTCGGCCAGCGTTGCGAGCAAGCGGGTGCGCAGCGATTGCAGCGTCGGCACGTCGAGCTGCCCGCCGCGCATCATCGCCTGCAAGCCATCGAAGGCGAGTTCGTCGCGCAACTGCGGACTGGGCTCGCGCAGGCAATCGAGCAGGCCGATCGCCAGGGCTTGGCGCGCCGCCGGCGCCTCGAGCCGAGGCGCGTTCCAACCGCGGGCTTTCAGCCCTTGCAGCGAGGCGAGCGTTTCGCCGGCGGGTGGGCACTGGGCGTGCGCCTGCAGCGCAAGAAGCGCCAGCGCCAAGAGACCAAGGCGCACCAGCATCAGTACGGCAACACCATCGCCGGCCCGACGCGTTGCGCCGTCACCTCTTCGCGCTGGTACGGCAGCCGCACCCACTCCTTCGCCGCGAACAGCGGCAACTGGTCGTACGCATGCGCGGAAGCCGCGCTGCTGCCCTGCCCGTAGGTGAGCAAGCCATACGCCACCGGGCCGCGCCCATCGAACGTCACTGCCTGGATATAGCTGCTGCCGTAGTTGACGCGGTAGCCGCCGGCGCTCAATTGCGGCTGGCCCTGCGACTCCACTTTGTTCAGCACGCCTTCGAATTCGTCGCCGCCGTGGATGGCCACGCGCTGGCCGCGCACGTCGCGGTACTGCGCCTGGCCCAGCGCCACGTCGGCCGGATAGCCGGCGGCCTTGACGATGGCCACCGCTTCACCCAGCGCCTTGAACACCGCGGCGTTCACCGTCACGTCGGCCATCTGCAAGCCCGCCGGCGTGGTGACCGGCTGGGCCGGATCGAACGGCACCCGCCAGACATTCGGAAGGTCCTTGGCCTTGCGCCAGAACTCGCGGAACAGCGGCGCACCATTCGCCGCCGCGTTGCTGGTGCGATCCCATCGTGCCAACACGCCACAACCCTCGCGCGCATCGGCCGCGAGGTTGGCGCCGGCCGCATTGCAAGCAGCGTTCAAGTCGTCCATCACCAGCATGCCCGCCAGGTTCTTGTCGCGAAACAGCACGCTGCGCACTTCGTTCACGCCCATCTTGTTGCCGGGCAGGCCGTCGCTGCCGGCGAGGCGCGCGGGGATCTCCAGCAACGCGCTGCGCGTGCGCAGCCGCTGCACGGTGCCGACCAGGCCCACCATCGGCGACACCGTCGGTGACGGCGCGACCGACGGATTGCTCAGCCAGAAGCTGTCGTTGCTGTTCTGCACCCAGTCGGCGGTGACGATCACCGGCATACGCGCATCGGTCGTGATGCCCGGCGCTGCAGCCGCGGCGTCGCGGTTCCAGGCGCAATCGCTGCGCGAACCGTTCAGCACCGGCAGGCCCGCCGCGTTGAACAAGGTCGCGGCTTGCGGCGACGGTGCGCAACGCTTCATCATGTCGGCCGACACGTCCGGCACCACCGACAAGTCGGCATACATCGCATTGCCCGCGCGATCGGCGGCGATCGTGTTGACCCACGGGATGCCCTGGTTGCCCATCGCCGCGCGCAGGTCGGCCACGCTGCGGGCCTTGCCCATGCGCTGCCAGGTTTCGATCGAGCGCACGTTCAGCGTGTTGGCGTCCTTGATCGCGTAGGCGCGCGCGGCGCTCCAGGTCAGGCCCGCGCGCGGGATCACCAGCACCGGGCCCCAATCGGTCAGCCACTGCGTGCCTTGCACCGGCGCGGCGCCGGCCGGCACCGGCAGCGACACGTTGCGCGCGATCATCTTCTTTTTCTGGCCGTCGACGAGGTACACCGTCGGGTCGGCCGGGTCCAGTGCCAATTCGTAAAGCGTGAAGCGCTTGCCGGTGGAGACGGTGTGCGTCCACGCGACGTCGCGGTTGAAGCCGATCGTCACCACCGGGCTGGCGCCGGTGGTAGCACCCATCACGTCCAGCTCGCCGGGGATGGTCAGGTGCATCTGCCAGAAGCGGTTGTTGCCCACCCACGGAAAGTGCGGATTGCCGAGCAGCACGCCGGCGCCGTCCGGCGTCGCGTTGCGCCCGAAGGCCCAGCCGTTGGAGCCCAGCTCGCCTCCCAGGTCGCCGCGATTGGTGATGCTGTATTCCGCCAGCACCTTCACGATGTCATCCTCCCTCTCCCCCTGGGAGAGGGCCGGGGTGAGGGCCGGCGGCTGCGCCGCAAGAATCGCATCCGCCACCGCCCCCACACCCCCCAGCACCATCGAGTTCTCCGTGATCCGCGCCAGCTCCGCCACCGTCATCGGCGTCACCCAAACCGCGCCGCGGCAATCCCCCGGCAGGTTCTGCGCGCCGGTGTCCTGCAGGTAGCGGTTGTAGCCGGCCACGTAGCCGCGCGTCGCCGCCTGCGCATCGCGCCCCAGCGTGGCCCGCGCGCGCTCCAGCGCCGCGTCGTCCATATGTCCGCGGATGAACAGGTCGATCTGCGCGTTGGGCATCGTGCGCAACCCCAACACGCCCGGCGTGGCCGCGCCGAAGTAGCGCGAGCGCTCGCCGCGCGCCGTCACCAACTGGTCGGCCACCTGGCAGACGTTGTCCTGCGCATAGGCGTAGGCCGTGCCGTAGGCCAGGCCCTCGTAGTCGGGGGCGGTTATGTGCGCGATGCCGTACGCCGTGCGCTCGATCTGCACCGTGCGCGGGTTGGTCAAGGGCACGCTGGTGCCGCAGGCGGCGAGGGCCGCGGCAGCAAGCGCCGCCAGGGCAATGCGGAAGGTGTTCTTGTTCATGGCTTGGGCGAGGAAAGGTGGGGCCTCATTATGGAAGGCCGGCTCTGCCGTTCCTATTGCGGAAACCCCTGCGAACTAGGCGGGCAGCATCGCCCACAGCGGCACGGCCTCGATGCCGTCCGCCAACGCAAAGCGATGCATCCCGGGATGGACAACATACAACGCATCGAGCTTCAAATCGTCCATGGCGATGCGCATGGAGGGCGTCAGCCTGGGCACGTCCGCGCGCTTGAACTCCACGCCCACGCGCTGCGTGCCCTTGAACATCAGCAGGTCCAGCTCCGCGCCTTGGTGCGTAGCCCAGAACCAGGCCTGTTCGGGCTTGGCCAGGCGCAGCACCTGGTCCAGCGCAAACCCTTCCCAGCTGGCTCCGGCCCGCGGATGGGTGAGCAGCTGCGCCATCGACTCCACGCCCATCAGCGCGTGCAGCAACCCGGTGTCGCGGAAGTAGATCTTCGGCGCCTTCACCTGCCGCTTGCCCAGATTTTCGTGCCAGGGCTGCAGCTGGCGCACCATCATCGTTTGCGTGAGGATGTCCAGGTAGCGGCGGATCGTGGGCTGCGACACCGCCAGGGACCGCGCCGGATCGGCGGCCGACCAGATCTGCCCGTGGTAGTGCGCCAGCATCGTCCAGAAGCGCAGCATCGCCGGTGCCGCCACATCCAGGCCGAACTGCGGCAAGTCGCTGTTCACGTGCATGGCGATCGCGCCCTGCCGCCACGCAAAGCTGTCGGCGTCATTTGCGGCGAGATACGAGCGCGGAAAGCCGCCGCGCAGCCAGAGCTGATCGGCCACCTCGCCCCGCCATCCGCCGGCCGAGCCCATCACCTCTTGCAGATCGAAGCCACCGACTTCCACCGTTTCGACGCGCCCGAGCAGCGACTCCCCGGCTTGCCGGGCCAGGCTGGGCGACGCACTGCCCAGCAGCAGGTATTGGCCGGGAGCGTCCGAGCGGTCCATCAGCACGCGCAGCAACGGAAAGAGCCCGGGCTGGCGCTGCACCTCGTCGATGACGACCAGCCCCTGCAGGCGCTCCAGCACTTGCACAGGCTGCGCAAGCCGCTGCACATGCAGCGGGTATTCCAGGTCGAAGTAGTTGGGCGAATCGCGCGGGACGAACCGCTGCGCCAGCGTGCTCTTGCCCGCCTGGCGCGGCCCCACGAGCGCGACGCCGCGCGAGCGGCCCAGCGCGCGGCGCACCGAATTTTCGAGGGCGGGACGAGGCAACATCCGGCCTATGCTAGCACTTCACCATGAAAATAGAAAGTGCGCCTTTCTAATTTCATGGCAACGAACCAGCCGTGCCCGGCATGGCAATCCGTCAAGCCAGGTGGTCGTACCTTCCCACCTGCTGCAACTCCACCGTCACCGGCAGCTCCACACACCGGTCTTTGATCTCCGCCGTGAACGCCTTGAACGCGTCCAATTTCGTCAGCGGGTTGCCGTCCGGGTTGTCGAAAGCCGACAGGTGCACGAAGCTCACGCCATCGGCCTGCTTGAACACCTGGTAGCGCATGCCCGCCGGCTTGTCGCGGGCGAGCTGCACGAACACCTGCTTGATCAGGCCCTCGTTGTCGGCGACCGATTCCGGCTTGAGCTTGTAGCGGACCATCACGGTTTTCATGGCTGGGCTCCTTTGACCGGGTCACTGTACTCCGGGCGCCGTCACGTCGGGCAGGCTTGCCATGCCGGGTGACAGGCTTGTCATGCGGGGCTTGACCCGGCATCCATGTCGGCAATCGCCCTCACCCCCGGAGCCCCAGGACACAATCACCCACCACGCACCAAGAACAGACACCATGGCCGACAACCGCATTTCCCCCAAGACACCCGCTCACCCTGAAAAGCCCGTTCGCCCTGAGCCTGTCGAAGGGCCCGCCTACACCAACGAGCAACTCGCCCTGCGCGGCAACCGCTTTGCGCCTTTGAGCCTCGAGGAGATGACGCCCGAGCAGCGCGCGATGGTGAACGCCGTGATGACCGGCAAGCGCGCGGCCATGCAGGGGCCGTACAACGTGCTGCTGCGCAGCCCCGAGATGGGCATCAAGGCGCAGGCCTTCGGCGAACAGGTGCGGTTTGGATCGTCGCTGGGGCTGAGGCTGAACGAGCTGGCGATCCTGCTGGTGGCCAGGGACTGGAGCTGCCAGTTCATGTGGCATGCGCATCGGGAGATTGCGATCAAGGCGGGGCTGGTAGAAGCGGTCGTCGATGCGATCGCGAAGCGGGAAGAGCCGGCGGGGCTGAAGGACGATGAAGCGATCGTCTACCGGTTCTGCAAGGAGCTGATGGGGACCCGGCAGGTGAGCGATGCGACGTTTGCCGCGACGAAGGACGCGTTTGGTGAACGCGGCGTGGTGGACCTGATGGGGACGCTGGCGTATTACCAGCTGGTGGCTATGGCGTTGAATGTGGATCGATATCCCGCGCCGGACGGGCTGCCACTGCGGGCCTAAGGGGCTGTCATTGCGGGCTTGACCCGCAATCCATGTCGGCGCGCCACGATTGTTGCCAGCCAGGCTAAAGCACTCCGAGTTTCGTGAGGGCTTCGCGCACGACCTTGGTCGTCTCAGCAAGGTCCGGCGCGTCCAGGCGGCTCTTCTTGAGAAAGGCTGCCCATTGCTTTTGCTTGGCGGGGTCGCTCGCAAATTCGTCACTCAATCCTGCCGGCGCGGTCTTCGGTACATCGAACTTGCGCCGATCGAAAGTCGCCCGCACAGCTGCCACCAACTGACCAGCATCAATATCGTTGCCGGCGAGCAGTACGTTCAAGTCGAAGTAGTCCTTCATTCGCGTGTTGGCCATGCCCAAGAGGCAGATCGCGTGGAGCTTTTCAGCGATGACGGTGTACTTGGGGTAGGCACGAAGCTGCGGCGCGGGAAGATTCTCGATGAGCACCGGGTACTTGATAGCTTCAGGTGCCGGAGTCACCGCATCGCCGAAACCGATGTCGACCTGCAACGAGATGCGCGCGCCGTCCAGCGTGCCCACCAAGTCGATCCGCACGCCCCCGTATCCTGCTTGCTCGCGAATCTCGGCGCCCTTGACCGACTCCGGGTCGAACACGATGCCGTCCTCGACCTGGACCTTGCAAATGTCTCTAAACACAGCAATGGCAGTTGCGGTGTCGGCCGCTCCAAAGCCAAGCAAGTCGGCGTCCCGCGTCGGCCGCATGGGCTGGTCGTACCAGAGCGAAAAAAGCAGAGCACCCTTGAGCAGGTAGTTGCCAGCATGCTCCGAGATCGACAGCCGATACAGCAAGCGCTCAAGGCCGAAATGCGTGAGGGTCAGGTTGAAGTCTTGCCTGGTGGCGTCGGCATGGTTCTTCAGCCTGGCCCGAATGGACGCCGGTAGATTCTTGCTCACGTCACGATGCTCTCGAGATACGGCCGCATGACGTTGGCAACGCGGTCGATGGTGGCGTAGCGCCAGAGGTCGTCCATCCGGAACTTCTTTTGCGCCCAGCCTTCGCGAAGCGCTTCGAGTGCCACGTCGATGCCGATCTTGTTGCGGTACTTGAAGCAATCAGCCACTGTCTTCGCCGCATCGAAAAGCCGCACTTTCACTCCTTCGATCTTGCGCTCTTCGATTCCTTCGGTCAGAGCAGCACCGGACATGCGGACCGGGCGAAGTGCCGGCTGGTCGAAGCGAGGCAGCGGCAGGTTCTTGGGAATGGCCAGCCACACCTCGGATGGGGCTTGCGTCCCGATGCCGTGAACGCGCAGTGCCGACAGCAGGCAGACCACGCCCTGCGGCGCCCGAAGCGCCACTTCCGCGACGGAGCGGAATTCGGTGATCGGTCGCCCGGGCAGGCTGTAAACGCCGCGGCCCACTCGTTCGAGCTTGCCCGCACTGACGAGCCGGCCGAGGACCGCTGTGGGTATCGCGTGGCTGCCGAGGTCGCGCGCCCGGAGGAGCGGGCGCTGCCGCGCCAGCCTGAGGATGGCTTGTTCGTGGGTGCGCGGTTGGCTGGACATGCGAAAGAAGTATGTTGTATTTTCTATGCCTTTGTCAATAAAGGCATAAGAAACAAAACACTACGCGTGACGGCGGATTGCCTTCCGGGTTGTCGAACGCCGACAGGTGCACGAAGCTCACGCCATCGGCCTGCTTGAACACCTGGTAGCGCATGCCCGCCGGCTTGTCGCGGGCGAGCGGCACGAACACCCTGATTGATAGGCCCTCGTTGTCGGCGAAGGATTCAGGCTTGAGCTTGTAGCGGACCATTACGGTTTTCATGGCGAGCTCCTTGGATGCGGATCGCTGTACTCCCCGATGGGCTGGGCCACGCGGTGGAGGAAGCGGCGCATGTGCTGGACACCACCGTGCCCGCCTCCAAGCCGACTCAGCGCATCACTTGGCTGGTAATCTCTGGCATCTTCCAAGCGTAAAAAAATGGCCGACATTGTTGATGCGAACATCCGGAGTCGGATGATGGCCAGCATCCGTGGCCGCGACACCAAACCAGAGATACAAGTCCGTCAAGCGCTGCATCTCAGGGGCTTCAGATTCTCTCGCAGCCCACTGCGCTTGCCGGGGAGTCCAGACGTGGTCCTAACGCGTTGGAAGGTGGCCGTTTTCGTCCACGGATGCTTCTGGCATTTGCATGGCTGTTCACTTTCAAAGCTTCCAGCCAATAACGGCCAGTTCTGGCAACGCAAGCTCGCGGGCAATGTGGAGAGGGATGAGCTGGCCGCGTTGACGCTGGTTGCGTTGGGTTGGAGGGTCGCAACCGTCTGGGAATGTGCACTTAGGGGGAAAAGAGCGCGCGCGGATTTCAGTCCTGCAATGGATCGTTTGGCGGTCTGGATTCGAGACGGTTCCGGCGAGCCGGCGCTGGACATCTCTGGAACTGTGCCCAGCGGACCGAACTCTTGAGTACGACAGTTGGGGTCAGCGAGTCCAGAGAACTAAGGGCCTTGGCCATGTGTTCAAGATATCGGTACCTATCGGTTCGACGCTCCCATTTGCAGAGAGGCAGCACGACTCGGCGGATCAGATCAATTCCAAGATCTTCCGGACCTCGGCAACATTCAGCGAGGGTTGACTACCTACGTCGACGGTGTACCGAATGCCTGAAACACCTAGCGGCGGCGTGTAGTCATCGGGCAGTCGAGGAAAGGAACCGGTGACCTCAAACACATGGACGTCGCGAAATGTGAACCGCAGCAACGAGCCGGTCTGCCGCAGGCCTTCGTGCCATCCGAGCTTCGCCAACTGAGCCTCAAACACGTCGATCGCGTGCCCGTCGTTCCCGAGCTTTGCTCGAACATCGTCCACGCGGTCCGCCAATGTTTCTTCGCCACCCAGGGAGCGCTCCAAGAGGACGCTCACCATAAGCAGCCTCTTATCAGTAGGAGCGCGGAGCTGATCAACGCGTGAAATATCATGCTTAGGCTCGGACCGCGTGGTCGTCTTCACCTCTACGTGGACACCCGTCCCCACGAAGTCGTGGCGCTCACTGTCTGGCCCGCTCCAAACATGGCATATTCGCGATCCGACGCTGGGGAACAGTACGTTTGAAAGAACCCACAGCTCGCCAAACAACCCGATCTGCTCGGTGTGGCTGAGATCAGGTGCAATTGGCCTCAGCGCCGAGCGCATTTCGTCGATCGTCTTTTCAATGGCTATGGCAGGATCGCGCCCCTCGATTCGGATCGCATACACGACCTTATTGACAGCCAGCGTAAACAGCTCCTCGTGGTGACTGCGTGCAGATACGTCTAGCCAAGTCCGCTCTGCCTCGACTAGGCGAACCTGGATGCTCTGGAGGTCCGGCGGCAGGGTCGGCGGTGCAATCTCTACGGCGACCAGCAGGTGCAGTCGCCCGTCCTGCGTGACGCCGAGCAGGTTTTCATCTAGATCGTCAGCGACCCTCTCGTAGATGGCTTCGTGATGGCTGCGCTGCTCACGAAGCGCGGCCCAACGTTCGGGCGAGACGTCACTCATGAATTAGCGCTCGGTTCACGATGAGCGGTCGCCCTTCATCGCTCGTCCGGGGTAATGACAATGCGACACCGAGCACCGCCCGCGCCTGCGTGCGAAGCGGCTCGGGATCAAGTGGGTACAGCAGCAGTAGGCCCTGCGTGGGAGGGCGATCCTCTCGCATCGCCCTCGCCGTGAATCCGTAGCCGGAACGGTAATTTTCTGGCCCCCCGTGCAGATCCACACCCTCATGTCTCGGGTCGATGAGGATGCCGATTGACTCAGTGGCTTGTTGCGAACGGTGGACGAGCCCGAATGGGCGTCCGCCTAGGAGCACCTGCCGGTCACGCTTCGGATTTGCAACGAACACGGTCCAGGTGACCAGCTCGCCCACTGCCACGCGCTCCATGATCCAGTCGGCAATCTCTGGGCCTTGAAACGCGATGCTGTTCGGGTGTCCCTCGTAGCGGCGCAGGAACAGCGCCACGTCTTCGGCCTGGACGTCGTACGCGAGGGCTCCGCCATGCGCGTCGTGCGTCGGGGGATACAGACGCAGCAGGTCAGATGCTAGTTCAAGGTTGCGAGATAACGCATCCATCTCGTGAAGGGGAAACAAGATAGTTTGCGGATTCTCGCCAGACCACGACCGTGCGTCCTTAGTCAGCATCCTGCTCTTGTTCTTGCTGGTGAGAAGCAGCTCAGAGTGGGCGCGCATTCGAATCGCCATCTCGTCGGGGCGCCGCCCAGCTTTGTTCAATGCCGTGATCGAGTTCCGCAGCGACTCCTCAACCAGAGCCAATTCGACGAACCATTCGGCAATGCCTTCAGTAGTCCAAATACGGATCAGATCGTCGTAGCCGGTTCGAAAGCCATACCAACGCGCCATCTGGAGCAGCGAGTCGGCCATCATAGTGGTGCGCAGGAAATAGGCAACCGTGAGCCCTTCGAGAGTTAGCCCCCGAGACAGCCGGTTGCCGCCTACGGCAACCAGTTGACGCCCCGGCCTCTCGTCGTAGTCCAGCTCGGCCCCCGTCGTACTGTTGAGTACGACGACCTCTAGCCGGGCGAGGTTGGTGACGGCCTCATCGAGGACCAGATCCTCTGTCACCGGCAGGTCTACGCCACGGAGACCGCCCAAAGAAGACTTCATCATCTGGCGCAATACACCAGGCTCGGCGTTCTCGTGACGGAACCAAATCCGGATTTGCTCCTCAATGGCCGCGCCGATACGCATCTGGTCGCGTTGAAGTTGAGAAGCATGCACGAGCATCGTGTGTGGCTTTTCCGTCTGACCGCGCAAGAGCCTAATCGCACCGACCAGTGCGAATGTCAGCAAGGCATCCGAAAGCGACTGCGGTAGATCTAGCGGCCCATGGGCCACGACAGCCTCCCCCCTTTTACGTTGCCGGGGCTTTAGGGCCTTTACGTCGGCCTCGTCGACTGGCCGCAGGATGTCGCGTCCCTGAGCGCTCACACCAAAGAGCTCCTCGGTTCCCGTGTAGCCGTCCGGGCGGGGGAGTTGGACGACGAAATCCTTAGGAAAAAGATCCTGGCCAACAAGGCTGTCGTTTGCGTCGGGGTCGATGAGAATGTTTGCGAACGGCGTTGCGGTATACGCAATGTAGGTCGCCCGCGGGCACTTGTTCAAGATGTCGCGGAGGAGTGCATTTGTCACCGAGGGTGCGGTGTCCTCGTCAGATGAGGTCTGCTCCTCGTCGACGCTCGGATCTCGGCGATTGCCCCGCGTGTTGATCGAGGCTTGGTCGGCCTCATCGTCGATCAATAGGACCGGAATGTCGGCAAGTCGACCTTCAAGCTTTTCAAGCCACTGGTTGATTCGCTTCAGGATCGGCGCAATCTTCTTCGCGACGATCAGGACTGTGCCGACGGCGGCGAACCCATCGGCCACAGGGGGCTCGTGAAAGTCCGTGCTCTCGTCGGTGAGCGCGATCCAGTCCGTGCCAATCTCTACCAGTTCGTGGTCCAGTCGTCGCTGCGTTTGATTGCGAAGCGAGTCGTGGATGCCCGAGAGCACTATGATGAGCCTGTAGCCGACGTCGGCCGCACGCGCAGCGACGGCCGTGAAGTTAGCGGTCTTGCCGGATTGGACATACCCGACGACCAGCCCTCGGCATTGAAATGTGGGGCGCGTGATTGGCGTGGTCTTCGAAATGATTCGGAGCGACTCCTCCGCAACCGACGCAATCTGGTGGGGCCTCCACTTGGGCTGGGTTTGCAGATACCCCTCGTGTCGCGACCAGTTCGTCCATGTCGTCCCGTCGGTCCAAAGCGCAAGCTTGGGCTTCAGCGCAAACGTCCGCGCCTCTATGCCTCCCATCAAGCCTCGCCCGTTAATAGCTTCGGAACGCCAGCGGTCTCGAGCACGCGGAGGAACTCTGAAAGCGCCAACTTGGCGTCGCTGTCTTTTTCGATAGCTTGGACGAGCGCGACCAACTCGGGCACTCGCGGTGTAACCTCAACGTGCTCGCCCCCGAAGCCAATCTTCCGCTCCCACGCCACAGGGCCTGCGCTGACGAGACGAAGTGCTGGTCGGTCTTTTTTTGGTGGTGAGGTGGGCGTCGACCCTGCGGCTGAATTCCCGCCGGGGCCAGAGCCGATGTCCGGCTCGTTGACACTAGGCGCGTTGGCGCCCGGGCCCGTCGCACCGACTGATGTCTTGTTGCCGCCTTGGAAAGGGGGCGCCTTTGCGGATTGAGTCTTCTTGTCGTACCGCGTACGAGCGGCTGCTCGCGGGCTCTTAAGAATTTCCTTAAGGCGCTCTGAGACGGCGACTGGCAAGCGGACAAGCTGTTTGCTGATGTCGACCTGCAGCTGCTCGTCGGCTAACCGGTCGAAATCGACCGCCACACGAAGCAGCTTGGTGTGCTCGTCTTTCGCGAACAAGTCTTCCCAGCCGCCCCATTTGATTAGGCGACCAAGCCGGTAAAAGTAAAAGCCTTGCGCGTCGTTCGCGCGCCCATTCAGCGTCAGGCGATCCTTCTCTGTGCGTCGTTCCTCGGGCGAAAGCGGGTTGGTGTACTCCTCCACCTCGGCCTCGTTTGGTGTGACGACTGCTCGTATGGAAAGAATCGCTCCTTTATCTGGTTCCTGCCCGGGAAGTTCGATGCGACGTTCCTCGAAAATCTGGGCAAGCGGGTGGCCCATTGGATTGTTCGGGCGGAGCGGCTGACCATTGAGACGCATGACCACCTTCTCCCTCCCTGCAACTTTGCCCTCCAAGAAGCGATGGAAAACCAACTCGAGGTGGTCTTTGATCGCGGCCAGCTCCAAGGCGTACGGTGAAGTCCCCTTGCGCTTGGTCGGCTCCATGGTCGGGCGCATCTGGGTGAGTAGGACAGCAGTGCCAGACTCACCGAGCTCGACCGCAGTAGAGTATTGAGTCCCAGCTTCGCCTGTTAGCAACTCCCAACGCCGAGTTTTAGTCAGGTGCTCTTTGTCCCAGGTGAGAACGCTCTGCTTGTGACCAGCCGCCCTTGACACAACTGTGAGACGGTCGGCCTGCGACCAAGCCGCGCCCTTGAGTCCGTATCCGAACTTGCCGAGGTCCGCGTCGTCGTATTCGCGTTGGTGTCCAATCTTCATCGCGTCGCGTAGGCCTACGGGCGACATCCCCTCGCCGTCATCGCGGACGCACATCCACCTCCCGCCATCGTTCGGGTTGGGAAAAGTGATGTCGATCTCTTTGGCCCTGTGGGACAGGCTGTTGTCGACGAGGTCTGCGACTGCACTCGGCAGGCTGTGCCCAGCACGCGCCAAGATCCTGAATAGCCCGAGCGGATCGGGTGGCACCTCGTCGTTGTCCCCCGCGGGGGAGTTAGTCTGTCGGGGCATCTCGTGCATGGTGTCAACCTTCTCGAACAGTTGCGCGAAGTTCTCGGCAAGAACGGACCTGCAGTAGGCCCCTTGCTCACCGTGCAGAGCCACCATCGCGGTCTGGCCCAGGCGAGCGCTTTCGCCATGGTTAACGATGGCAGCATGGGCGGGATGCTCGGGCGGTAAGACCACCCATGACGCTTTCGCAGGGGTCGTCGCCGCATCTACCACCATCGCGAACAGGACGCCCGGATCGACGAATCGGTAATAGGGCGTCGTCGGGCAGTCACCCTCGAAACGCCAGTTTTTGTGCTGACGCTTGAGCCATGACACCATTTGGACGACGGTGTTTTCGTCCTCAAGTCGCCTACAGTCAATTGCAATTCGATCCGAATTTTTCGCAGATGGAAAGACCGCGTCGACAACGTCCCAGTCGAAGTTAATCGCCCGCTGCTTTGCGCGCTCCTTTCCCTGTCGACGGTATTCGTGAAACATGCCAAGTTCCGAATGGGTAAGCAGCCGCAGGATTGTGAACTTCATGCCCTTCCCTCAGTCGTCGTGATCTTTGCCCGGGACAGGCCGAGTAGCGCGACTCGCATGTCAGATGTCTCTGGCGCACCCAAGCACTCGCGCATTCCGCGCGCGATGGCATACGCAAATAGCGGCGGAACAGCATTACCAATCTGTTTGAAGGCCGGATTCATCGAGCCCTTGAACACGAAACCGTCAGGGAACGATTGAAGCCGTGCAGCCTCACGTACCGTAATCGTGCGGGCCTGCTCGCTGTCGAAGTGAATGTGCGAGTACGAGTCCTTTCCGAGGTGCGCCATTAAGGTTCGCACAGGTAAGTCGGCTCGCAGCTTCCACCACTTGTTAGGGAACTTGGTCGGGTCGTAGGGAATGCGCCAGGACGAAACGAATTGGCTAACGTCCGAGGCGCGGCCATCGGTCGTCAAGCCACGGCGCTTTCGATTGGCCAGCCAGGTCGCGATCTTGCGTTCAACGTAAGCATGTATCTGCGGGTACTCCCAACCCGGCTGCGCCTCTGCAAAGATCTTGTAATCGCGTGGCAAATAGCGAAAAACGTGGCCGGTCGTGGCCTTGGTGGCGAATCCGAACCAATCTCGCATAAGTCGAGAGTACGCTGTCGTCGGCTCGTTATTGGTGTAGTCCACGGGTTGAGACGGGTCCTTCGCGCCGCGCCGTATCTGGCCCGTGCGGAGCATTTCCTCTGCATAGAGCGGCGGTAGATCGACCAGCGCTTCACTGGCAGAGGTCGCGGGTACAGCGGAGGGCGAAGGATCATCGATCCAACGGTGATGCGCGGAGCCCTCGATCTTCAGCACGCGCCGCGCTGCATTCTTGGAACTGATGTAGCCGGAGGGCAGATTTATGTGGTGAGTAGGCGCTGGAAAGCGCGGCTCGATCCCAGCGGCTCGATGAAACCCCACAAGAATCATCCGCTCGCGCATCTGCGGGACGCCATACCACGCAGCGTTGAGCAGGGTATAGGCGACTTCATACCCTTCCGCGGCAAGGCTCTTTGAGACAAGTTCGGCAACATTAGTGCCGCCGTGATTGAGTATGTCCGGCACGTTCTCCATGAGTAGCGCCACCGGCTTGGTCGCGCGGATGAACGAAACGTAACGCTGCCACAGACTCACCCGTCCGTCGACTAGAAACGCCTCGTCGGCACTGACTTCCTCACGGCGGCGTGCCTGCTCACGGAGCTTGGCTCGGCCTACGCGGGCAAAGGCTTGGCACGGTGGGCCGCCGACCAACACGTCGATTTGATCGTTAGTGGCACCAGTGAGCTCCAGGTTGGCGAAAACCGTCTCGGCGGTCTCCGTGATCGCGTCACGAGGAACGTGGTGCGCTGGCCGGTCTCCGCCAGCCGAGCGAATGCCGAAATTCGCCCCATGGGAGCGCGCAGCCCAGAGATCGTTTTCCACAGACGCGACGGGTGTGAAGCCAGCCGTGAGGAATCCGAGCGAAATCCCTCCACAGCCTGCAAACATATCCATATAGCGGATTTCTCCACCGGCCCGGATCCGGGCAAGTTTGCTACAGATCAACGCTTCTTCTTGGCTGGACGCAACTCGCGACGTTGAAGAGCGAGGCGTCTGGTCCGGGTAGGACGCAGGAAACTCTTCTCGCGCCGTCATCGGTCGCACGGCATGCGCAACGTGGGTGGCGGACATCCGGTCTCTCTCATCTCGAACCTTTCTTCAGGGCACCAACTCGGCGCAGCTCGAGGGTTCTTACGTCAGGTCTACTGAGGACTGCTCGTCGATGCCCGATAAGCATATGTCAAAAAGCTCGTCGAGTCGCCAAGAAAGTTCGCCGCCACCGATATCGAGCTAAACCAAGCGAGAAAGACTAGACGTCGATATTCGCCGCCCTCAACGCATTGGTCTCAATGAAGTCCCTCCGCGGCTCCACCTCATCCCCCATCAGCATCGTGAACACGCGATCCGCCTCGATCGCATCATCGATCTGCACGCGTAGCAGGCGCCGCACCGTCGGGTCCATCGTGGTCTCCCACAATTGCTGCGGGTTCATCTCGCCCAGCCCCTTGTAGCGCTGTCTTGCGGTGGCGGATTCGGCCTGCGCGATCAGCCAGCGCATGGCCTGGCGGAAGTCGCTGACTTTCTCTTCCTTCTGCCGCTCGCCCTCGCCCCGCACGACCTTGGCGCCGTCGTGCAGCAGGCCGCGGAAGGTGTTGGCGGCTTCGGCCAGGGCGGCGTAGTCGGCGCCGTGCACGAAGTCCTGCGTGATCACGCTGCTCTTGATGTTGCCGTGATGCCGGCGGCTGATGCGCAGGATCGGCTTGTCCGACCGCACGTCGAATTCGCCGGCCACTTCGGCCGGGGCCGCGTTGCTGGCCTTGTCCAGCTCCTGCAATTTGGTCTGCAGCTTCACGGCGGACTGTTCGGCGTCGGGCACGGTGTCCAGGTTCAGGCTCACGCCGTCGGCAATCGCGCGCAGGGCCTCGGCGTCCATGAAGCCGGAGAGGCGCTTGATCACCGCTTCGGCAATCTGGTGCTTGCGCGCCAGTTCGGCCAGCGTGTCGCCGCTGATGGTGGTGTTGGCCTCACCACCCGTGTGCACCGCCGCGCCGTTCAGGGCGATGCGCAGCAGGAAGGTGTCGAGCTCGCTCTGGCCTTGCAGGTACAGCTCCTCCTTGCCCGCCTTCACCTTGTACAGCGGCGTCTGCGCGATGTAGATGTGGCCGCGCTCCACCAGCTCGGGCATCTGGCGGTAGAAGAACGTCAGCAGCAAGGTGCGGATGTGCGCGCCGTCCACGTCGGCGTCGGTCATGATGATGATGCGGTGGTAGCGCAGCTTGGCCACGTTGAAGTCGTCGGCCCCGGTGCTGGTCTGGCCGTTGGCGTTCATGTTGCCGCCGGCCTTGCCGATGCCGGTGCCCAAAGCGGTGATCAGCGTCAGGATTTCATTGCTGGTCAGCAGCTTCTCGTAGCGCGCCTTCTCCACGTTCAGGATCTTGCCGCGCAGCGGCAGGATGGCCTGGAACTTTCTATCGCGGCCCTGCTTGGCGCTGCCGCCGGCGGAGTCGCCCTCGACGATGTAGATCTCACACATCGCCGGGTCTTTCTCCTGGCAGTCGGCCAATTTGCCGGGCAGGCCCATGCCGTCCAGCACGCCCTTGCGGCGCGTCAGGTCGCGCGCCTTGCGGGCAGCCTCGCGAGCCCGCGCGGCCTCGATGATCTTGCCGACGATGATCTTTGCGTCGTTGGGGCGCTCCTGCAGGTAGTCGCCCAGCATGCGCGCGATGACGTCTTCCACCGGGCCGCGCACTTCGCTCGAGACCAACTTGTCCTTGGTCTGGCTGGAGAACTTGGGCTCGGGCACCTTCACGCTCAGCACGCAGGTCAGGCCTTCGCGCATGTCGTCGCCCGTGACTTCCACCTTGGCCTTCTTGGCCAGCTCGGTGTCGTCGATGTACTTGTTGATCACGCGCGTCATGGCGGCGCGCAGGCCCGTCAGGTGGGTGCCGCCATCCCGCTGCGGGATGTTGTTGGTGAAGCACAGCACCTGTTCGTTGTAGCCGCTGTTCCACTGCATCGCCACCTCGACACCGATGTTGGTGTTCTGGTCCGATTGGCGGTCGCCCATGGCGTGGAAGATGTTCGGGTGCAGGACGGTCTTGCCCTTGTTGATGAATTGCACGAAGCCCTTGACGCCGCCGGCGCCGGCAAAGTCGTCGCTCTTGCCGGTGCGCTCGTCCAGCAGGCGGATGCGCACGCCGTTGTTCAGGAAGCTCAGCTCACGCAGCCGCTTGGAGAGGATTTCGTAGTGGAAATCGGCGTTCTCCTTGAAGATCTCGTTGTCCGGGAGAAAGTGCACCTCGGTGCCGCGCTTGTCGGTGTCGCCCATCACCTGCATCGGCGACACCTCGACGCCGTCGAGCTTCTCGATGACGCGGTTCTGCACGAAGCCGCGGCTGAACTCGAGCACGTGCACCTTGCCTTCGCGCCGCACCGTCAGGCGCAGCATCTTGGACAGCGCGTTGACGCAGCTCACGCCGACGCCGTGCAAGCCGCCCGACACCTTGTAGCTGTTCTGGTTGAACTTGCCGCCGGCGTGCAGTTCGGTGAGGGCGATCTCGGAAGCCGAGCGCTTGGGCTCGTGCTTGTCGTCCATCTTGATGCCGGTGGGAATGCCGCGGCCGTTGTCGACGACGCTCACCGAGTTGTCGGTGTGGATGGTGACCACGATGTCGTCGCAGTGGCCAGCCAGGGCCTCGTCGATAGAGTTGTCCACGACCTCGAACACCAGG
>JAQGMS010000550.1 GCA_028292245.1 Ramlibacter sp. | reverse complement strand
AATTAGATAGCCGGCTATTTTATCTGTCAACGCTTCCCTTCGGTGGGGAACCGGACACACTTCGCTCTCGAACAAGCGTCCTTCACTCCTGGACAAACGTCATGTGGCAAAAACTCTCTCTACGCGCCCGGATCAACTTGCTTCTGGCGCTCGTGCTCACGCTGGGCCTCGGTATCAATATCGCACGGCTGGTTCTGGAAGCCGGGCCTCGCGTTCAGGCCGAAGACCAAAGCGTGATCCGGCTGGCGCGTGAATTAATCGAGACCATGGTGGCGGGGCTGAACGAGGCGCCGGATCCCGAGGCGCGGTTGAATCAGATCGTGCAGGACCTCAAGCGTTTGCGGCATGTCAGCATCACGCGGCAGGGCGAGGCGGCCGATGTCTCCGGAAGAACCGACCGCTCCGGGGACAACGTCGATGCACGTGCGCCGCCGGCATGGTTCGTCGGGCTTGTTCACCCGGAAATGTCCGCCGTGAACGTGCCGATTACGATCAAGGGAAAACCGGGCTCGCTCCTGATCACGTCCCATCCGAACGATGAAATGGTCGAGATCTGGGACGGAATCGTCACCCAGCTCCAGATCGGCTCGGCTATCGCGATCGTGCTCTTCCTGATCACCAGCATGGTGGTCAGCCGGGCGTTGGCGCCGATCAAGACGCTTTCGCTGGCGATGACTAAGATCGAGACCGGCGACTACGATACCAGGGTCCGGCCGGATGGTCCGCCGGAGCTCGCCGCCATTTGCGACAAGTTGAATCATCTTGCGGCGGTCCTCGGAGACGCCGTTGACGATAAGCGCCGGCTGGCCGAGCGCGTCGTTTCGCTGCAGGACGTCGAACGCAAGGAGATCGCAAGGGAATTGCATGATGAATTCGGCACCTATCTCTTCGCGTTGCGGGCCCATGCCAGCGCGTTGACGCGGATCGCAGGCGCCAGCGATCCGAATGCGGCGGTAGCGCGAAAACACGGCGGCGCCATCCTCGAGCAGGTAAACGCCCTGCAGCAATCCAATCGGCGGGTGCTGGAGCGGCTTCGTCCCGTGGGGCTGACTGAACTCGGTCTTCGCGAAGCGCTCGGGGCTCTGCTTCGGCTATGGAGCGAGTCTCAGCCCGGCGTCGTGATCGAAGCGGCAATCGCGCCCTCGCTCGGCGAGATGGGAGAGACGGCCGATTTGACGATTTACCGCATTGTTCAGGAAGCCTTGACCAATGTCTTTCGCCACGCCAACGCCAGCCGCGTCAACGTAACCGTTGAACCGACGATGTCATTGGCGGCGGGCACGCATGGCGGGCGAGCCTGCGCTCTGGTGCGGGTGCGCGACGACGGCAGCGGACTGCGGCCGGATCACAAGCTTGGCCTGGGTTTGACGGGCATGCGTGAACGCATATTGGCGCTGGGTGGCTCGCTGAAGATTGCCTCTGAAGAGGGCGGACTAACGGTGGAGGCCGTCGTTCCCATGAAAGCAACGGTCTGATCGGGAAGTTTTCCCGGCCCGTTCGGGAAACAATGCCGCCAGGAACCGGACGTTTTGAAGGTAGCGCAACTTTATTGACGCCCTAAGATGCTTTGCACCTGACCGGCACGCGTTAATGCAGCCGGAACGGAATGGGATGAAGCAAATGGGCGCGCGCTTCCTGTTGGTCGGCACGCTATCGGTCTGCCTTTTTCCCGGCGGCAACCGTGCTCAAGCCCAAACGGCGGTCAATGCGCCCGAGGCCCTGCCGGCCATCGAGGTCACGGCGCCGGCGACTTCGGCCAAACCCGCCCGCAACAGAAATGCGCCTCGCGCGGCTCGAAATGTGCGCAGGGTCTTTGTTTATCCGACCTCGCCCACTCCGACGGCGGGCTCGGGAATAGATGTCGACAAGGTGCCGGCCAGCGTCAACGCGCTCGGCGCCGCGCAAATCCAGCGCACCGGCTCTCTGAACATCGCCGATGCCCTGCAGCAGCAGGTGCCGGGCATCCTGATCAGCGAAGTCACCGGCAATCCGTTTCAACCGGATATCCAGTTTCGCGGTTTTGTCGCCTCGCCGGTCGCCGGTACGCCACAGGGGCTTGCGGTCTACCAGAACGGCGTCCGCATCAACGAAGCCTTCGGCGACATCGTCAATTGGGATCTGATTCCGACGGCTGCGATACGCTCGGTTACCGTGGTGACGAACAATCCGGCGTTTGGCCTCAATGCGCTGGGCGGGGCCGTCAATGTGCAGATGAAGAATGGCTTCACCTACCAGGGCGCCGAAATCGACACGATGGGCGGCTCGTTCGGGCGGATCCAGAGTTCGGCGCAATGGGGCAAGCAGTTCGACAAGTTCTCGGTCTATGGCGCGCTCGAGGGATTGCGCGACGGCGGATTTCGAAACTTTTCGGAGTCGAAGGTCCGGCGCTTTTACGGCGATGTCGGCTACCAAAATGACGGCAACGAATTTCATGTCAACATGGGGGTCGCCAAGAACAATTTCGGCGCGGCGGCAACGGTTCCGGCCGAGTTGCTCCAGCAACATTATGGCGCGACCTACACCACGCCGCAAACCACGGCCAATCGCGTTGGTTACCTCAATTTCACGGGGAAGGTCGAGGCCACGCCGACCTGGACGATCGAGGCGGCAGCGCATGTCCGCGTGTTCCAGCAGAAGACAGTGGACGGCAACCCGACCGAGACCCGGCCATGTGCCGCCGATCCGACGCAGCTTTGCTTTAACGACGACGATGTGCCGGCCAATGGCCTCAACGGGGCGCAGCTCGCAAACCCATTCGATCCCAACGCGGTGCTGGGGCAGATCGACCGCACCACGACCCGTTCGACCTCGACCGGCGCTTCGCTGCAGGCGACCAACACCGACCAATTGTTCGGGCACGACAATCACTTCGTGGTCGGAACGAGCTTCGATTCCAGCGTCACCCGGTTCTCGGCCAGTGCGGAATTGGGCACCATCGATTCGAACTATGTCGTCAATGGCAGCAACATATTCCTCGGCCCATCCGGCGATCCGGTTTCGATCGGCCCGGTTTCGCTTCGCGCCACCAACCAGTATACCGGCCTCTATGCGCTCGACACCTTCGATGTGACGAATGCCTTCTCGATCACGGCGGGAGGCCGTTACAATGTGGCGCGCATCGCGCTTGAGGACCAGATCGGCACCGCTCTCAACGGCAACGAAACCTTCACGCGCTTCAATCCGATCATCGGTGGCACCTACAAGATCATGCCGGGCTTGACGGCCTATGCCGGATATTCCGAAGCCAACCGCGCGCCGACCCCGCTGGAAATGGGCTGCGCCGATCCGGCGCGTCCCTGCATCATCGCCGCCTTTCTGGTTTCCGACCCGCCGCTGAAACAGGTGGTGTCGCGCACCGTGGAAGCCGGCCTGCGCGGCAGCAAGGAACTTAACATCGGCACGCTCGGATGGAAGCTCGGCGTATTCCGCGCCGACAACAGGGATGACATCCTGGCGATTCCGAGTCCGGAATTGCAGGGGTTTGGCTATTTCCAGAACGTGGGCTCGACCCGCCGCCAGGGGATCGAAGCCCAGGTCAATCTCACCTCGAAGGAATTGCAGCTATACGCCAGCTATGCCCTGGTGGATGCGCGATTCCTCGACGCGCTGCAGGTCGGCTCCAATAGTCCATTTGCCGACGCCGACGGCAACGTGCAGATCCTGCCGGGCAATCGTATTCCCGCGATCCCGCGCAATCGGATCAAGGC
>JAQGMS010000272.1 GCA_028292245.1 Ramlibacter sp. | reverse complement strand
TCCTTGATGCAGCCGGTTATCCGAAAGCGTCGGTATTGCCGCCAAGCTACCGCCCGTCTGCGGCTGCGCCGCTGGTCGCCGTCAAGACCGCAACGCCTGCCAGCGAAAGCACGGACGCCAAAGCTGGCAAGACTACTCCCGCCCCGCTTGTGGTCCAGCCCCCTGTGAGCATTGACAACCCGGCAGGCATCAAGTTCTGAGCCGAGCGGCCCTGCAAGGCCGACAACCGGAAATTAAAACACCAGGGTTTCGACGCCGGCATCGGTTCCCAGCAGGCACACATGGGCTTTCTGGAACGCAAACACCCCCACCGTCACAACGCCGGGCCATTGGCTGACCTCGGACTCGAAGACCAGCGGGTCGGCAATCTTCAAGCCCGTCACGTCCAGAATGTGCTGGCCGTTGTCGGTGACCAGCGGCCGGCCTTCCTTCAGGCGGACCCGGGCCGAGCCGCCCATGGCCGCGAACTGGCGGATCACCCGTTGCGTGGCCATCGGGATCACCTCCACGGGCACCGGGAACTTGCCGAGCACCTGCACCTGCTTCGATTCATCGGCGATGCAGACGAAGCGCCGCGACTGCGCCGCCACGATCTTCTCGCGCGTGAGCGCGGCGCCGCCACCCTTGATCATGCAGCCGCCGCCGTCGATCTCGTCGGCGCCGTCGATGTAGACCGCGATCTCGCCGACCTCGTTGGCATCGAACACCCGGATACCGAGCGCCTCGAGCCTTTCGGTCGACGCATTGGAGCTCGACACCGCCCCGGGGATGCGGTCCTTCATCGCGGCCAGGGCGTCGATGAACTTGTTGACGGTGGAGCCGGTGCCGACACCGACGATTTCACCGGCAACCACGTATTTCAGGGCGGCCTGGCCGACCAGCGCTTTCAGTTCATCCTGGGTCATTTGAGACAATTCCTTCTGTTCAACGCAAATTATCCATGTCGCTGCTGCCCTATTCGCTCGCCCGCCCCTTCCTGTTCGGCCTGGATGCCGAAACCGCCCACGAACTGACGATGCAGGGGCTGGCCCGCCTGCAGGGTACGCCGCTGGAGTGGGCCTATTGCAACGGCATGGTCGACGATGCCATCGAGCTGGCCGGGCTGAAACTCCCGAATCGCGTCGGGCTGGCCGCCGGCCTGGACAAGAACGCGCGCTGCATCGACGGGCTGGGAGCCCTGGGTTTCGGCTTTGTCGAGGTCGGCACCGTCACGCCCAAGGCGCAGCCGGGCAACCCGAAGCCGCGCATGTTCCGTTTGCCGCGCGCCAACGCGCTGATCAACCGGCTCGGCTTCAACAATGACGGGCTCGACGCGTTCATCGCCAACGTCAAGCGGTCCTCGTTCCGGCAGAAGGGCCGCGTCCTGGGCCTGAACATCGGCAAGAACGCCGCCACACCGATCGAGAACGCGACCAGCGACTACCTGGCCTGCCTGCGCGGCGTGTACCCGCACGCCGACTACGTCACCGTCAACATCTCCAGCCCCAACACCAGCAACCTGCGCTCCCTGCAATCGGACGCGGCGCTGGACGGCTTGCTGGGCGCGGTCGCGAGCGAGCGCGAGGTGCTGGCCCGCGGGCACGGCAGGCGTGTCCCGATCTTCGTGAAAATCGCGCCCGACCTCGACCAGGCGCAGGTCGAAGTCATCGCCGCCGCGCTGAAGCGCCACGGCATGGACGGCGTGGTGGCCACCAACACGACGATCGGCCGCGACGCCGTCAAGGGACTGCCCCATGCCGAAGAAGCAGGGGGCCTCAGCGGCGCGCCGGTGCTGCAAGCCAGCAACCGCGTGATCGGGCAATTGCGCGCCGCGCTGGGCAAGGGCTTCCCGATCGTCGGCGTCGGTGGCGTCATGAGCGCGGAAGATGCGGTGAGCAAGATCACCGCGGGCGCCGATGTGGTCCAGATCTACACCGGGCTGATCTACCGGGGTCCCGACCTGGTGAGCCAGTCGGCTCGGGCGATCCGCCGCCTGCGCAACCCCGCCTGAACTTCAGAAGGCGTAGCTGCCGCCCAGCTTGAGAACGAAATTGCGTCCCGGCGCCGGCTCGAAGAAACGTCCATTGCCTTCATTGACGATGACCGAACCGGCGTAGCGCTTGTCCAGCACGTTGTCGACGCGCGCACTTGCGATCCCGCTCCAGCGCCCGATCTCGAATGCATAGCCGCCGTGCAGCGCCAGCGTGGTGAAGGCGGGCGCCGATTCGCTGTTGGTGTCGTTCACATAGACGCGGCTGGAGCGGCGCAGCTCCGCACCGGCGCGCCAGCCGCGCCGCCGCTGCCATGTGAGCTCCACCGCGGACACGGACTGCGCGGTCCCCGGAATCCGGTTTCCGGCCTGGATGAACTGCGTCGGCACTGCGCAAGGCGTGGCGCTGCAGGTGGCGAACGGGTCACGGTAGCGGGCATCGAGCCAGGTCTGCGCGAGCTGGACCTGCCACGCCGGGGCCGGCACCGCGCTCCATGCCAGTTCGAGGCCGCGCCGGCGCGTGGCGCCGGCATTCTGGAACGTGCTGCGGCCGCCGGTGTTGGTTTGCGTGACGATCTCGTCCTGGGTGCGGGTCTGGAACAGCGCCGCGCTCCACTCCCCGCGCCACCGATCCTGCGTTGCAGTGCGGCCCTTGATGCCGAATTCGAAGTTGTCGCTGCGGGACGGCCGCAACGCGAAGTTGAGCCCGGCGCTGCCGCTCGGCCGGTAAGCCAGCTCGTTGAAGGTGGGCGTCTCGAATCCGCGCCCCAGCGCCGCATACAGGTGCGTTTGCGCGGACAAGGCATACATGAGGCCAACCACCGGAAGGGTCGCGCTGTAGCTGACGCTGCCGCTGTCGTTGCCGTTGATGCCGGCGACGTAGCGGTCGTCCGACGCGAACCGCACCGAGCTGTGGCGCACGCCGGCCGTGAGGCTCCAGGCAGGCGCGAACTTCCACACCGCCTGCAGGTAGGGATCGAGGTTGGAAACCTCGTTGTCCTCGTCGCGCCGCAGCGCACCCTGCACGCCCAGCGCGGGCCCAACGAAGTTCTGCCATCCGAGCCGGTGTTCCAGTAGCCGGTCGTACGAAAGGCCGGCCACCACCTCCAGCGGGCCACCCCCCAATTGGGATTTGCCGGTCCAGCGCAAATCGGTACCCGCGTAACGGCGCTCCAAACCGATCACGCCGCCGGGATGCAGCGCGTTGGCCTGCGCCGCAACCGGGATTGCCTGGAACTGTACGGTCTCCCGCTGTCCTGCGTAGACCATCAGCCGCACACTATCGCCACCATCGAGCCGGTGTTCGTGCGCCAGGCCCAATTGGCTTTGCCTGACGGCCTTGCGCGTGTTGAACTGCGCGGCTGACGCGTCCGCGCTGCGCGGCGCCGCTTCGAACTGCGCGCGCGCCAAGCCCAACGGGTCGTCGGCGCGCAGGTCCACTGTGTTGGCCACCAGCGTCCAGTCGCTGCCCTCCGCGCGCTTGAAATCCAGCCGCGCATTCACCAAGTCCCGTGCGGCGCTGCTGTGATCGCGCCAACCGTCGGTGGAAAAGTGATTCGCGCTGACGACATAGCCCAGGCCCGGCGTCGAACCGCTGACGCGCAAGCCCGGCCGCACCAGGCCGTCGCTGCCCACCGCGAGGCCGGACGAAACCGTGGGCGGCCCGGCACCCGCTTCCGTGAACACCTGCAGCACACCGCCCGAGGAATTGCCGTAGAGCACCGAGAACGGCCCGCGCAGCAGTTCGATCCGCCCGGCCGAGTCGAGGTCGATGTGCGACAGCTGCCCCTGCCCGTCAGGCATCGTGGCGGGAATGCCATCCACATAGATGCGAACCCCGCGCACGCCGAAGGTCGAGCGTGCGCCGAAGCCACGGATCGACAATTGCAAATCCTGCGCGTAGTTCTGGCGGTCCCGCGCCGCGACGCCGGGCACCAGCGCCAGGCTCTCGGACAGGTTGATCCCGGGCCGGCCGGCCGCCCGCACGCGATCGCCATCGATCACGTCGACCGACGCGGGAACGTCGAAGGCCGCAGCCTCGGTTCGCGTCGCGGTGACGGTCACCGGTGGCAGCGCTTGCGGCAGGCTTTGCGCGCATGCTCCGCCCGCGACAGCGAAGGCCCAGGCGAGCAGCGCAGGCCGCTTCATCGGCTTGTTTCGTCGAGCAGGGCCACCACGTGCTCGGCGATTGCCAGCGCACTGGTAAGGCCCGGCGATTCGATGCCGAACAGATTGACCAACCCTGCAACGCCATGAAGGGCCGGGCCATCGATGCGGAAGTCGGGCGCCTTCTCTGCGGGGCCATGGATCTTGGGCCGCACACCGCTGTAACTGGGCTGCAGCGCGCCGTCGGGCAGTCCGGGCCAGTAGCGGCGGACCTCGGCATAGAAACCATCGGCACGCCGCGGATCGACGGTGTAGTCGATGTCTTCCGGGCGCGAGACTTCAAGCCATTCCAGGTCGGGGCCGAACTTGGCTTGCCCACCCAGGTCCAGCGTGAGGTGCACGCCGAGCCAGGCATCGGCCGGCGCCGGGTAGACCAGGCGCGAAAACGGCGCCCTGCCGGACAGCGCGTAGTAATTGCCCTTGGCGAAGCGCTCGCGCGGGACGAGCCGCGCGTCCAGGCCTTCGAAACGCCGAGCCAGCGCGCAGGCATGCAACGCCGCCGCGTTAACGACGATCGGCGCGGCAACCTCGCTTCCTTCGGCAAGGCGGACGACATGGGCGCCGCCATCGCGCGCCAGCATGGCGGAGTCGACGGCCGACCCGAGCGCCACCATGCCGCCGGCGTTCTCCAGGTCGCCTTGCAGGGCCAGCATGAAGCCATGGCTGTCCACGATGCCGGTGGTCGGTGAAAGCAGCGCCGCAGTGCAACGCAGCGCCGGCTCGAGCGTGAGCGCCTCGGCCGCGGAAAGCCATTGCACCAGCACGCCGTTGACCGCTGCGCGGTCCTGCAGCCCGCGCAGCGCCGGCATCTCCTCTTCGATGCACGCGACTACGAGCTTGCCGCAATTGCGATGGCCCACGCCATGGCTGGCGCACAGTTCGTAGAGCAACTGCTTGCCCCGCAAGCACAGCCGCGCCTTGAGCGAACCGGGCGGGTAGTAGAGCCCCGCGTGGATCACCTCGCTGTTGCGCGAGCTGACACCCTGGCCAATGGCCGTGAGGGCTTCGGCCACGATGGTTTCGCGCCCACTCTGCGCCAATGCCCGCGCGACTGCCAGCCCCACGGCGCCGGCGCCGATGACGATGGCGTCGACCTGGTCCATCAGAACTTGTGCAGCGGAGGCGCCAGCGGCGCGCCCGCGATGGTTGCATCCATGAGGCTCATGACATGATTGTGGCGCAGCCGGCACACACGCGGGACGCGGCGGTGCCCAAACGCTGCTTGCCTGGCCGCGGAAAGCGGTGTGCCGCCATAATTGGCCGATAACGATGCAGGGGATTGAATGGATGTGCCGTTTTTCAGCGACCGCAAGCAGGACATACGCAAGCTGGTCGAAACTGTCAATGCCAACAAGACCGACGATACCCTTGGCCGTTTCATGACCCCTCCCGCCTGGGAGGCGCTTGCGCACTACCTCTCGCCGGAAAAGGCCGACCGCGGCCACGTCCTGATTGCGCAAGGAGCGCTTGATCGCACGCTTTACTTCGTGGAGTCAGGCATCCTGCGCGTGCACTACGGCGCCCGCAACGGGGACCTGCAGATCGCACTGCTCGGCCCCGGCGCCGTGGTGGGCGAAGGCGCCTTCTTTTCGCAGATTCCCCGCAACGCCACAGTGCAGGCGACGCAGCCCTCGATCCTCTGGGCCCTTACGCCGAGCCGCTTCGACAGCATGTCGAAGAAGGATCCGGCGGCTGCGCTGGCCTTGTCGATGGCCCTGGGTGCGGTGCTCTCCACGCGCATGCTGGACGTGAGCCGCAAGGTCGCCGTGACTTGATTTGGCGGCACCAAATGACAAACGGCCCCGAGAGGCCGTTTGCGTTTCTGATCTGGTGGGCGATACATGGATCGAACATGTGACCCCTGCAGTGTGAATGCAGTGCTCTACCGCTGAGCTAATCGCCCTGGACTGCCGGCGCAAGCGCCGCGTGCAGGAAAGCCTTGAATTATGCCATAGGCCTCGAGGGCTCGATCCGCCACAAGGTCTTGCCGCCGCTGGCTTTATCGAGCTGCTTGAGGACTTCCTCGTGCGCCTGCGACTCCTGGTCGCTTGCCAACAGCACCGGCAGCGTGAAGGCGGTCAGGTCCACGCGGGTGACGATGCCGCCGATGGTGTTGCTGTCGGCGATGTCGATCAGCAGCGCGTCCTGGCCGCGCGTGAGGTTGATGTACACATCGGCGAGCAGTTCCGCGTCGAGCAACGCGCCGTGCAGCGTGCGGCCGGAGTTGTCGACACCCAGACGGTCGCACAGCGCGTCCAGGCTGTTGCGCTTGCCGGGATACATCTCCTTGGCCATGGCAAGCGTGTCGGTGACCTGTCCCACGACCGTCTTGAACGTGGGCCGGCCCAACAAGTCGAGTTCCTTGTTCAGAAACGCCACGTCGAATGCCGCGTTGTGGATGATGATCTCGGCCCCGGCCAGGTACTCCATCAATTCGTCCGCCACCGCAGAGAACTTCGGTTTGTCGCGCAGGAACTCGTTGCTGATGCCGTGCACCTTGAGCGCGTCTTCGTGGCTGTCGCGCTCGGGATTGAGGTAGAAATGCTTGTTGTTGCCTGTCAGCTTGCGTGCGAGCAATTCGACGCAGCCGATTTCGATGATGCGGTCGCCGCCTTCAGCGGACAGGCCTGTGGTTTCGGTGTCGAGAACGATCTGGCGCATGTTGCGCCGATTGTAGAGGCGCCTAGTGGTTTTCCTTGGCGTGGTTGATCGAATACTTCGGGATTTCCACGGTCAGGTTCGTCTGCGCCACGATCGCCTGGCACGACAGGCGCGAGTTCGGTTCCAGGCCCCATGCGCGATCGAGCAGGTCTTCCTCGTTCTCGTCCATCTCGCCCAGCGAGTTGAACCCTTCGCGCACGATCACATGGCAGGTGGTGCAAGCGCAGCTCATGTCGCAGGCGTGCTCGATGTTGATCTTGTTGTCCAGCAGCGCCTCGCAGATCGAGGTGCCGGCAGGCGCCGTCACTTCGGCGCCATCCGGACAGTACTCCGGGTGCGGCAGGATCTTGATGATGGCCATGTCTAGATTGTTTCCACGTTCTTGCCCGCCAGCGCCTTCTGGATGCTGTGGTTCATGCGCTCGGCGGCGAAAGCCTCCGTCCCGTCGGCCAGGGCCTTGGTCGCCGCTTCAATGGCGGCGGCGTCATGGCTGGCGCCGGCCACGTTGCGCAACTGCTCCATCAATGCGTCGATGTTCGCCCGCTCCCCGGCAGCCAGCAGTTGGCCGTCGGCATCGAGCGCCGTGCGTGTCGCCAGCAGCATCCGCTCGGCGTCGACCTTCGCTT
>JAQGMS010000265.1 GCA_028292245.1 Ramlibacter sp. | reverse complement strand
CAAGTTCGCCGAAACGGCCGACACTTTCACCAATGGCGTCTACGAGCAGGCGGACAGCCTCAAGCCGGTGGCCGAGAAGCTCAAGCTGGAGATCAAGACGGCGCCGAACGTGCGCCGTACGCCGGCTCCCGGCGCCGCCGGTGCGCTGGCCAATCCCAAATTCCTCAACGCGCTGTTCTCGCCGGACAGCATCGAGAAGAAGCGCAATACCGAGGCCGTCGAAGTCGCGCCCAGCACGCTCGTCGCCGGGCGCATCGCGCAGTACACGCCGGCTCGAACGCTGCCTTTCGCCGAGGTGAAGGACCGCGTGCGCGAGCGCGTTGTCGCCTTGCGCGCCGCTGAACTCGCCAAGAAGGACGGAATGGAAAAACTCGCCGCATGGAAGGCCAATCCCGCAGGCGCCAACCTGCCGGCGTCCATCGTGGTGTCGCGCCAGGAGACCCAAAAGCTGCCGTCACCGGTGGTCGAGGCCGCGCTACGCGCCGATCCGGCGAAGCTGCCCGCATTGGTGGGCGTCGACCTGGGCGGCGATGGCTATGCGGTGGTCAAGGTCGACAAGGTGCTGCCGCGCGAGGCGCCCGCCGAAGCGCTGGCCAAGCAGGAGCGTGATCAGTATCTGCAGGCGTGGGGTGCGGCCGAGAACCTGGCTTACTACAACCTGCTCAAAGACCGCCTCAAGGTGCAGATGATCGCGCCCAAGCCCTCCGGCTCGGGACTGCTGCAATAGGCTCGGGCCCCAAGCAAAAAGCCCGCAGCTTGGCGCTTGCGGGCTTTTTTCTTTTGACTTGGGGTGGCTGATGGGGCTCGAACCCACGACAACAGGAATCACAATCCTGGACTCTACCAACTGAGCTACAGCCACCGTAGGCAGCGATTATAACGGCCCTGCTAGTTCACCATCACGAGCTTGCCCTTGACGCCGCGCGAGCCCATGTAAGCGTACGCGGCCTTCAACTCGGCCATGGGCATCGTGCGGTCGATCACCGGCTTGATCTTTCCTTCGCCGTACCAGCGCGCCAGCTCCATCATCATTGCCGCGTTGGCTTGCGGCTCGCGCTTGGCGAAGTCGCCCCAGAACACGCCGACCACCGAAGCACCCTTGAGCAGCATGAGATTGAGCGGCAGCGCGGGGATGGGCCCCGATGCGAAGCCGACCACCAGGTAGCGGCCGCGCCAGCCGATCGAGCGGAAGGCCGGCTCAGCGAAATCCCCGCCCACCGGGTCGTAAATGACGTCGGGGCCTTTGCCGCCGGTGGCCGCCTTGACCGCTTCGCGCAGGTTCTCGCGGGTGTAGTTGATCGTGGCATCGGCCCCGATCGACTTGCACAGTTCGCACTTTTCGTCCGTGGAGGCGGCCGCAATCACGCGAGCACCCATGATTTTGGCGATCTGGATCGCTGCGGTGCCGACACCGCCGGCCGCGCCGAGAACCAGCACGGTCTCGCCGGCCTTCAACTGCGCACGATCGACCAGCGCGTGATGCGAAGTGCCATAAATCATGATGAATGCCGCGGCATCCACATACCCGAAGCCGGGCGGCAGCGGCATGCACAGCGCGGCGGCGGCGATCGTATGCGTAGCAAAGCCGCCGGTGCCCGAGAGGCAGGCGACGCTCTGGCCGACCTTCAGCTGTGTGACGCCTTCGCCGACTTCGGTGACGACACCCGCGTATTCGGAGCCGGGCACGAACGGCAGCGGCGGCTTGATCTGGTACTTGTTCTGGACGATCAGCAGGTCGGGGAAGTTGAGGCTGGCCGCCTTGATCTCAATCAGCACTTCGCCGGCCTTCGGTGCGGGCGTGGGCAGTTCTTTCCATTGCAGCGCATCGACGCCGATGGGGTTCTCGCAAAGCCAGGCTTGCATCACGATTCTCCGGTAAATGACCGCGCAATGATAGGCGCACGAAATACGCGTGAATGTCTCTGCGGCGACCCAACCCACCTACAATCTTTTCATTCCCTGCCTGCAATGAAAATCCTGCTTTCCAACGACGACGGCTACCAGGCGCCCGGGATCATCGCGCTCTACGAAGCGATCAAGGATCTCGGCGAAGTCGAGGTGGTCGCGCCCGAGCACAACAACAGCGCCAAGTCCAACGCGCTCACGTTGCACTCGCCGCTCTATGTCCACCAGGCGGGCAACGGCTTCCGGTATGTCAACGGCACGCCGGCCGACTGTGTGCACGTGGCGCTCACCGGCCTGCTCGGCTACCGGCCCGACATGGTGGTGAGCGGCATCAACAACGGCGCCAACATGGGCGACGACACCATCTATTCGGGCACCGTCGGCGCGGCGATGGAAGGCTACCTGTTCGGCATCCCGGCGATCGCGTTTTCGCAAACGCAAAAGGGCTGGGCTCACATCGAGGCCGCAGGGCGCAAGGCGCGCGACCTCGTGCAACAGATGCTCGCGCAGCAACTGCACAAGGAGCTGCCCTGGCTGCTCAATGTCAATATCCCGAACCTGCCCTATGAAGAACTCAAGTCGTTCAAGGTCTGCCGGTTGGGGCGCCGGCACGCGGCGGAGAAAGTTGTCGCGCAACCCAGCCCGCATGGCGACATGATGTACTGGATCGGCGGCGCCGGCCCGGCCAAGGACGGTGCGGACGGGACCGATTTCCATGCGACGGCACAAGGCCATGTTTCGGTCACGCCGTTGAAGGTCGACCTGACCGACCACGATGGGCTGAAGGATTGGGCCGCGCAGCTGGCCGGCCGGGACAAGGCGGGAAGCTGATGTCGCGCCGCCCCGGTTTCCCAGTTCAGCTGGAACTGCCTTCGGCCCGGCCTGAGCTGGCGAAGAAAGCAGGCGCTCTCGCGCCGGCGGCTGCCGGCCAGCGCCGCAGCGTGCCTGATGGCGTGGGTCTGGACTCGCAAGCCGTTCGCTCTCGCATGGTGGAGAAGCTGGCCGCGCAAGGCATCACCGATCCGCGCGTGCTGGCCGCGATCGGTGCTGTGGAGCGCCATCGCTTCGTCGACAGTGCGCTGATGAACCAGGCGTACGAAGACACCAGCTTGCCGATCGGCCTGGGCCAGACGATCTCCAAGCCCAATGTCGTTGCGCGGATGATCGAGCTGCTGCTGGGCGGCAGGAACGATGCGGCGGGGCGCCTGGGCCGGGTACTGGAGATCGGCACCGGTTGCGGCTACCAGGCGGCGGTGCTGAGTGTCATTGCAACCGAGGTCTACAGCATCGAGCGGCTGCGCGCCCTTCACGACAAGGCGCGCGAGAACCTGCGCGCGTTCCGGCTCGCTAATGTCCACTTGCTTTTCGGTGACGGAATGGCCGGCTACGCAAAGGGTGCTCCTTATGCGGGAATCATCGCCGCGGCCGGGGGTGACGCCGTGCCGCAGCCGTGGATCGACCAGCTCGCGGTGGGCGGCCGCATTGTCGCGCCGACAGTGATGGCCGATGGCCGGCAGGCGCTGGTGGTGATGGAAAAAACCGCGCGCGAAATGAAACAAACTGTGCTTGAGGCGGTTCACTTTGTCCCCCTAAAATCGGGCATCGCTTGATAGGAAAACAAAAAATGCTCGAGTTGCGCAATCACGGTTGGATGTGGGCTGCGGCCGTGGCGGCCGGCCTGCTCGCCGGCTGCGCCTCCAGCTCGCGCACCCCCGCGCCGGTCGAGGATAGGAGCACCGGCGCGCGCTCGCAACCTGGGGCAACAGAGGCTGCCAAGGGATTGCCGGGTTCGGACAACGCGGGCAAGCCGGGCTACTACACCGTCCGCCCCGGCGATACGCTCATCCGCATTTCGCTGGACAGCGGGCAGAACTGGCGCGACATCGTGCGCTGGAACAACATCGACAACCCCAACGTGATCGAGGTTGGCCAGGTATTGCGTGTGATTCCCCCGGTGACCGCCACGACCGAAGTTGCCGTTGCGCGGCCTGTCACTTCCGGTTCGGCGCTGCCGAGCCCAGGCGCAAGTGCGCCGGCCTCCGGCGCCAGCGCGCCGCGCAGCGCGACAGTGCCGCCGGCGGCCGGTTTGCCGCCGGTCGCGCCCGCATCCACACGGGCCGGGGAAGAGGAATTGCCTTGGGCTTGGCCAACTCCAGCCGGCGCTTCGGTTGTGGCCGGCTTCGACGAGCAAAGGAACAAGGGCCTGGACATCGCGGGCAAGCCCGGCGATCCCGTCCTCGCCTCGGCCGATGGGCGCGTGGTCTATGCGGGCGCGGGCCTGCGCGGCTATGGCAACCTGATCATCTTGAAGCACAACAACACCTATCTCTCGGCTTATGCCCACAACCAGTCGCTGATGGTCAAGGAGGACCAGACCGTGCGCAAGGGCCAGAAGATCGCGGAAATGGGCAGCAGCGATGCTGACCGCGTCAAGCTGCATTTCGAAATCCGCCGGCAAGGCAAGCCTGTGGACCCGGCGCGGTACCTGCCCGCGAGGTAGCCCATGAAAAAGCGCAACGGACACAGCAAGCCTGCCGATCCGGGTGCGACTGAGAGCGGCGCTGCGCCAGGGCCGATAGCGCTGGCCGGCGGGCCGCCGGGCGGTGAAGCGGCCGACGAGGCCAACCCGCGCGACATCCCGGCGGAGATCGCGGGCGAATCAAGCGATACGCTGACGTTGTACCTGCGCGAGGTAAGGCGCACAGAACTGTTCACGCCCGAAGAAGAATTCGCCATGGCCACCCGTGCCCGGGCCGGTGACTTCGCGGCGCGGCAATCGATGATCGAGCACAACCTGCGCCTGGTGGTGAGTATCGCCAAGGGCTATCTGGGCCGCGGCGTACCGTTGTCGGACCTGATCGAGGAAGGCAACCTAGGCCTGATGCACGCGATCGACAAATTCGAGCCCGAGCGGGGTTTCCGCTTCTCCACTTATGCGACCTGGTGGATCCGGCAGTCGGTGGAACGCGCCGTCATGAACCAAGGCCGCGTGATCAGGCTGCCCGTGCATGTGGTGCGTGAGCTGCAGCAGGTGCTGCGCGCCCGCCGCACCCTGGAGAACGACCCCGCGTTCGCCGCCGCGCGCAATGGTTTCGAAGGCGAGGGCGTGCGGGTCGAGGACGTCGCCGCGCTGCTGGGCCGCGACGTGCAGGAAGTGGCCGAGCTGCTCGCAATGGCCGAAACGCCGAGGTCCCTGGACGCGGCGATGGATCGTTCGGACGATGAGCACACGCTGGGCGATTCCATGGCCGACGAACTCGCCATCGACCCGACCGGCGTCACGCAGAACCACGAGGTCGAGCGCTTGTTGAACAACTGGATCGACGCGCTTTCCCTGCGTGAAAAGGAAGTGCTCGAAGGGCGCTTCGGCCTGCATGATCGCGAGCCCGAAACGCTGGAAGTCCTGAGCGACCGGCTGGGCCTGACGCGCGAGCGGGTGCGGCAGATCCAGAACGAGGCCCTGCTCAAGCTCAAACGCAACATGGTGCGCAGCGGGATCAGCAAAGAGGCATTGTTCTAGCTGATACAGTGCCTGCATGGCCTGGCCTGTTCTCGTTTTCGACATCGAATCCATCCCTGACGTGGCCGGCCTGCGCCCCCTGCGCGGCAGCGCGCCCGATGCCAGCGACGAGCAGGTCTACGCAGGCTGGTGCGAGGAGCGCAAGGAAAAAGGGCAGAGCGACTTCATGCCGCTGTACCTGCAACGGGTGCTGGTGATCAGCTGCGTGTTCCGCAACGCCGAGGGACTGCGCGTGCATTCCTTCGTCGATCGCGACAACGCCAGCGAAGGCAAGGTGATCCAGACCTTCTTCAACACGCTGGAAAAGCACGTTCCCCAGCTGGTCAGCTGGAACGGCGGCGGCTTCGACTTGCCGGTGCTGCACTACCGCGGCCTGCGCCACGGCGTGGTCGCGGACAAGTACTGGGACCTCGGCGACGATGACCGCGAGTTCAAGTGGAACAACTACATCAGCCGCTATCACCTGCGCCACCTCGACCTGATGGACCTGCTGGCCCTGTACCAGCCCAAGAACAACGCGCCGCTGGACGCGATGGCCAAGCTCTGCGGCTTTCCCGGCAAGCTCGGGATGGACGGCTCGCAGGTGTATCCCGCGTTCCTCGAGGGCAAGCTGGAGGACATCCGGCGCTATTGCGAAACCGACGTCATGAACACGTACCTGCTGTACTGCCGCTTCCAGAAGATGCGCGGCGGCTTGACCGAGGTCGAGTACGACCAGGAAATCGCGATGGTCAAGGGAACGCTGGGAAACCTGGCTCCGGCCGACCCCCACTGGCAGGAGTACCTGGCCGCTTGGGGCTGATCGCCGCGCCTGAGACAATTCGGGCATGACAGACGAAGTTGAGAAGAAACCAGCCCTGCCCGAGGGCTGGCTGCAAGTCGACGCGCTCGACATCGATGCGCAGGGGGTGGCCCGCAGGCCCGACGGCAAGGTGGTATTCATCGAAGGCGCGCTGCCGTTCGAGCAGGTGTCGGCCCGCGTGAACCGCAAGAAGAACAACTGGGAGCAGGCGACGCTCACGGCCATCCACCACGAGTCATCGCAGCGGGTACGCCCGCGCTGCCCGCATTTCGGGCTGCACGAAGGCGCTTGCGGTGGCTGCAAGATGCAGCACCTGCATGTGGCGGCCCAGGTGGCAACCAAGCAGCGTGTGCTGGAGGACAACCTCTGGCACCTAGGCAAGGTGAAGGCCGAGATGGTGCTGCGTCCGATCGAAGGACCCACCTGGGGCTATCGCTGGCGGGCGCGTTTCTCAGTGCGGCACGTGCGCAAGAAGGGTACTGTGCTGGTGGGCTTTCATGAGCGCAAGAGCCGCTACGTGGCGGACATGCGCGAATGCCACGTCGTGCCGCCCCACGTCAGCGATCTGCTCCTGCCGCTGCGCGAACTGATCGGCTCGATGGAAGCGATCGAAACCTGTCCCCAGATCGAGCTGGCTTGCGGCGACGAAGTCACGGCCCTCGTGCTGCGGCACCTGGAGCCCCTGAGCGCCGGCGACCTGGCCAAGTTGCGCGGCTTTGCAACCGCGCACCCCGGCGTGCAATGGTGGCTGCAGGCCAAAGGGCCCGACACGATCCAGCTGCTGGATGAGGGCGGACCCCAGTTGGCCTATGCATTGCCGGAGTTCGGCATCACGATGCCGTTCAAGCCGACGGATTTCACGCAGGTCAATCCACACATCAATCGCGTGCTGGTGTCGCGCGCTTTGCGGCTGCTTGACGTCCAGCCTGGGGAGCGCGTCATCGACTGGTTCTGCGGCCTGGGCAATTTCACGCTGCCCCTGGCGACGCGCGCTCGCGAAGTTCTGGGTATCGAGGGCAGCGAAGCGCTGGTCGCGCGGTCCAGGGAGAACTACGAACGCAACAAGGCGGCGGCGCGGACCGGCCGGCCGCTGGCGCCCACAACATTCGCCGCGCGCAACCTGTTCGAGATCACGCCCGAGCAACTCATGCAGGATGGCCTGGCGCAACGTTGGCTGGTGGACCCGCCGCGTGAGGGCGCGTTTGCGCTGGCTAAGGCGCTTGCCGACCTGCACCTGCAACCCGAGTCGCGCGGCAACTGGGCCGCGCCCCGGCGCATCGTCTACGTCAGCTGCAACCCGGCGACGCTGGCACGCGATGCCGGCCTCCTGGTGCACCAGGCCGGCTACCGGTGCACGGCGGCCGGCGTGGTGAACATGTTCCCGCACACCGCGCACGTCGAGTCGATCGCCGTGTTCGAAAAAGCAACCGGAACCTGAAAGGACAAGGGGGCCAACGGCCCCCTTGTTATCTCCTTGGCCGAAGGCGTTAGTCCCTTTCGCCGCCCATCACGCCCAGCAGCACCAGCAGGCTCTGGAACACATTGAAAACGTCCAGGTACAGCGCCAGCGTGGCGCTGATGTAGTTGGTTTCGCCGCCGTCGACAATGCGCTTCAGGTCATACAGCATGTAGGCGCTGAAGATGCCGATGGCCAGCACGCTGATCACCAGCATGCCGGTGGACGATTGGACGAAGATATTGATGATGCCGCCGATCATGATCGCGAGCGCGCCGACGAACAGCCATTTGCCCATGCCGGAGAGGTCGCGCTTGATGATGCTGGAGAGGCTGGCCATGACGAAGAACACACCCGCCGTGCCGCCGAAGGCGGTCATGATCAGGCTGGTTCCGTTCTTGAACCCCAGCACCATGGCGATCAGGCGCGCCAGCATCAAGCCCATGAAGAAGGTGAACGCCAACAGCACCGGCACGCCGGCGGCGGAGTTCTTGGTCTTTTCGATGGCGAACATGAAGCCGAAGGCGCCGCCCAGGAAAACGATCAGCCCCAGGCCGCCTGTGAGGGCCGTGGTGATGCCGGTGGCCACGCCCAGCCAGGCACCCAGCACCGTGGGCACCAGGCTCAAGGCGAGCAACCAATAGGTATTGCGCAGCACGCGGTTGCGCTGTTCGGCGGGTACCGCGTAGCCGTAGTCGACTGTCTGGACTTGCTCATTCATGGAGGACGCTCCTTTGCCTTGCAGCGGTTAGATGGGCGCATTCTAGGTTGGTTCAAGCCCCAAGTACCAGAATGACCTGATTCGGGCCGGCCACAGCCGTTATGCTTGGCGTTCCCCTAGCCAAACAGCCGTAGCGTCATGAAAAACAAACCCGCTCTTGAACTGGCCGATATCAAGGCCATCGCCGCAGCCGCCGAAGCCGAAGCATTGAAGAACCAATGGGCGGTGAGCATCGCCATCGTCGATGACGGCGGCCACCTGCTGTGGTTGCAGCGCCTGGACGGCGCCGCCCCGATCTCCGCCCACATCGCGCCCGGCAAGGCGAATACCGCAGCCATGGGCCGGCGCGAAAGCAAGGTGTACGAGGACATGATCAACGGCGGCCGGGTGTCCTTCCTCAGCGCCCCGGACCTGAAGGGCCTGCTGGAAGGCGGTGTTCCCATCCTCAAGGATGGGCAATGCCTGGGTGCTGTCGGCGTGAGTGGCGTCAAGTCCACCGAAGACGCGCAGATCGCCCGCGCGGGCATCGCCGCACTGGGCCTTTGACCCTGCCGGCTAGTTGGGCTTCGGTTCGGTAATGAAGCCGATCTTGCGCAGGCCGGCCTGCTGGGCTGCGGACATGGCAAGAGCCACCCGCTCGTAGCGGACATTCTTGTCGCCGCGGATGTGCAGCTCGGGCTGTGGGTCGCGGACGGCCTCGACCTTGAGCATGCGCGCCAATTCCTTGTCGTCGACACGGCTCTCGTTCCAGTAGTAGGCGCCGTCGGCATCGACCGACAGGCGCACCGTCTGCGGCTTCGCGTCCTGCGGCCTGCTGCTGGCGCGCGGCAGGTCGATGTTCACGGCGTGCTTCATTACCGGCACCGTGATGATGAAGATGATCAGCAGCACCAGCATGACGTCGACCAGCGGCGTCATGTTGATCTCGTTCATCACCTCGTCGGTTTCGTCTTGCGTTCCGAATGCCATCGTCAGCTCCGGTTTTTCATGGGCCGGACCTTGGCGCCGCCCTGGCTGGCCACCCGCGCACCGGTCAGGAAATAGGCGTGGAGATCGTGCGAGAAGCGGTTGAGCTTGTTCAGGATCGCCTTGTTGCCGCGCACCAGGGCGTTGTAGCCGAGGACCGCGGGGATGGCCACGGCCAGGCCCAACGCCGTCATGATCAGCGCTTCGCCGATCGGCCCCGCCACCTTGTCGATGGTCGCCTGGCCGGCGGCACTGATCGACATCAGCGCGTGGTAGATGCCCCAGACGGTACCGAACAAGCCGATGAACGGCGCTGTCGATCCAACGGAGGCCAGTACGGCGAGGCCGGACTGCAGCCGGGCCGTGGCTTCGTCGATCGAGTTGCGCAGCGAGCGTGTGAGCCATTCGCTCACATCCAGCGAATCGTGCAATTGCGGCTGGGCATGACGATGCGCGGTGGCTTCGCGGCCTTCGAGTGCCAGGGCGCGAAACGGGTTGCCAAGATCCGGGCCTAGTTTGCCCAGGCCGTCCGCGAAGTCGGCGGCGTGCCAGAAACTTTCGGCATGGCGCGCCTGGGCAGCGAATCTGCGCA
>JAQGMS010000261.1 GCA_028292245.1 Ramlibacter sp. | reverse complement strand
GCGATCTTGCCGGCATCCGAATTGACCCACTGCAAGCCCGAGCCCTCGGCCACCTGGACCAGGTCTTCGACGGGCAATTGGAACGATTGGACCTTGGGCAGTCCCTGTGCGGCGGCCACGTGTGCCGCGGGCACGGTGGCAGGCGCGGGCACGTTCGGGACAGCGGGCACGGCCTGGACGGCACGTGCGGGTGCAGCCTCGGAGCCGCTGTCCGCCTCTTCGTTCACAAACCCGGTCGGATAGCGCAGCCGTTCCGTGCGCTCGGCTTGCTCGGCGGCGGCATTGTCACCGACCGCTGCGGACGGCGCTTCCGCCCCATCTTCGCGCGGCTGGCGATCGCCACGTTCGCGGCGGTCCCGCCCATAGCGGTCGCGCGACCGGCGCTCGCGGCGCTCTTCGCCATCCGCCGCATCGGCGGGCCGCACATCCTGGTGGGTGTGTGACTCCAGCACCGGGTCCGCGGCAGGCGCCTGCTGGCTGCCCGTGTCCGGCACCATGCCGACCGAACCGGCTGCGCCTGCGAGTGCGGCTGCTTCTGCGCCCTCACCGGCCGGCGACTGTTCGCGCAGGCCGCGATCACCACGGCGTTCGCCACGGCGGCCATCACCGCGCTCGCGGCGGCCATCGCCGCGTTCACCGCGGGGCTGGCGGTCCTGCCGCTGTTCCGAAGCAGCGCCGTCCGCACCGGTTTGCAAGTTGGTGGCTGGCCCGTCGGCCGGGGCGCGCTGGTCGCCGCCGTCACGGCGCTCGCGCTGGCCTTGTCGCTCGCCGCGGCCTTCGCCGCGCTCTTGCCGTTCGCCACCGCGTTCCTGGCGCTCACCACGCTCGGTGCGCTCACCACGGCGTTGTTCGCCGTCACGCTGGCGTCCGCCTTCCGCGTTGCGCGGCTGGCCGTCGCCGGCTTCGGCGCGAGCCTCGCGCTCGCGGCGCGGTTCGCCGTCACGGGCGCGGCCGTCACCTCGGCCATCGCCCCGGCCTTCGCTGCGCCGTCCATCACGGCGCTCTCCGTCGCGCCCACGTCCGCCGCGGCGGCTGTCGCCGCGGCCCTCGCGCCTATCGTCTTTCCTGGTTTCTGCCGCGGGTGTGGGGGCCGGCGCCGGAGCAGGCGCGGGTGCCGGTGCCGTGCCGAACAGGCTCTTGATCCAGCCCATGAAGCCATGCTCGGCCGGCGCCGGGACCGCGACAGGCGCCGCCACCGGCTTTCTGGCGACAGGCTCGGCCTTGACCGGCTCGGGCTTGGGCACCGCGATCGGCGCCGGTGCATCCGGCAGCACGCCCTTGATCACCGGCTCCTGCTTGTTGGCGCGCTCGTGTGTGCGGCGCGTGACCGTCGTCGGATCCTCGATTTCCTCGGCCATGTGATAGCTGGCCTGCAGGTTGTCCAGTCGCGGGTCGTCGTGCTTCAGGCGTTCCAGCCGGTAGTTCGGCGTTTCGAGCGTCTTGTTGGGCACCATGATCACGTTCAGGCGCTGCTTCAGTTCAATCTTGGCGATCTCGGTGCGCTTCTCGTTCAACAGGAACGATGCGACTTCCACCGGCACCTGCACGTGGACGGCGGCGGTGCCGTCCTTCATCGATTCTTCCTGGATGATCCGCAGGATCTGCAGCGCCGAGCTTTCGGTGTCGCGGATGTGGCCGTGGCCGCCGCAACGCGGGCAGGGAATCGAGGCGCCTTCCGACAGGGCCGGCCGCAACCGCTGGCGGCTCATTTCCATCAGGCCGAACTTGCTGATAGTGCCGAACTGCACCCGGGCGCGGTCCTGCCGCAGCGCATCGCGCAAGCGGTTTTCCACTTCGCGGCGGTTCTTGGACTCTTCCATGTCGATGAAGTCGATCACGATCAGGCCGCCCAAGTCGCGCAAGCGCATCTGGCGAGCTACTTCGTCGGCCGCTTCCAGGTTGGTGCGGGTCGCGGTCTCCTCGATGTCGCCGCCCTTGATGGCGCGGGCCGAGTTGACGTCGATCGACACCAGCGCTTCGGTATGGTCGATCACCACCACGCCGCCGCTGGGCAGCTTGACATCGCGCGCGTACGCCGATTCGATCTGGTGCTCGATCTGGAAGCGGGCGAACAGCGGCGCGTCGTCGCGGTAGCGCTTCACGCGTGCCGCGTGCTCCGGCATCACGTGGGCCATGAACTGCTGGGCCTGCTCGTAGATGTCGTCGGTGTCGATCAGGATGTCGCCGATGTCGTGGTTGAAATAGTCACGGATGGCGCGGATGACGAGTGACGATTCCTGGTAGATCAGGAACGCGCCCTTGCCGCCCTTGGAAGCGCCATCGATGGCGTTCCACAGCTTGAGGAGGTAGTTCAAGTCCCACTGCAGTTCCGGAGCGCTGCGGCCGATGCCGGCGGTGCGCGCGATGATGGACATGCCGTTGGGATACTCCAGCTGGTCCATGTTCTCCTTGAGCTCGGCCCGGTCGTCGCCCTCGATGCGGCGGCTGACACCGCCGCCGCGCGGGTTGTTGGGCATCAGCACCACGTAGCGGCCGGCCAGCGAGATGAACGTGGTGAGGGCCGCGCCCTTGTTGCCGCGCTCTTCCTTCTCGACCTGGACCAGCAGTTCCTGGCCTTCCTTGATCACGTCGTTGATGCGGGCCTGCGAGACGGGCACGCCTTGTGCGAAGTAGGTCCTGGAGATTTCCTTGAACGGCAGGAAGCCGTGGCGGTCTTCGCCGTAGTCGACGAAGCAGGCTTCGAGCGAGGGCTCGACCCGCGTCA
>JAQGMS010000251.1 GCA_028292245.1 Ramlibacter sp. | reverse complement strand
CGGCCGATGCGCATGGCCATGGAGGCCAAGGCCATGTCGTCGGATTCCCCGGTGCCGGTCGAGGCCGGCAAGAGCACCGTGCTGGTGACGGTGTCGGGAACCGTCCAGCTCAAGTAATCACTGCGCTGCCCACCCGCCGTCCATGTTCCATGCCACGCCGCGGACGTTGTTGGCGGCGGGCGAGCAGAGGAATAGGGCCAGCTCGCCCAATTCTTCGGGCGTCGTGAATTGCATCGAGGGTTCTTTTTCACTCAGCAACTGCTTGGTCGCTTCCTCGTTGCTCCAGCCCTGCGCGGCGGCCTTGGCGTCCACCTGCTTTTGCACCAGAGGAGTCAGCACCCAGCCGGGGCAGATCGCGTTGCAGGTCACGCCGGTGGTGGCGCTTTCCAGCGCCGTGACCTTGGTCAACCCCACGAGGCCGTGCTTGGCCGCGACGTAGGCCGACTTCTCGGGCGAACCGACGAGGCCGTGGACGGATGCAAGGTTGATGATGCGGCCCCAGTTCGCCGCCTTCATCGCGGGCAAAGCCAGGCGCGAGGCATGAAAGGCGCTGGACAGGTTGATCGCGATGACCGCGTCCCACTTCTCCGGCGGGAAATCCTCGATCCGCGCCACATGCTGGATGCCGGCGTTGTTCACCAGGATGTCGACCCGCCCGAACTGCGCGGCCGCGAACTTCATCATGTCCTCGATCTCGGCGGGCTTGCTCATGTCGGCGCCGTGGTAGGCCACCTTCACGCCCAATGCCTGCACTTCAGCCTTCGGTCCCTCGATGTCGCCGAAGCCGTTGAGGACGATGTTGGCGCCTTGGCGAGCCAGGGCCTTGGCGATCCCCAGGCCGATGCCGCTGGTGGAGCCGGTGACGAGGGCGGTCTTGCCTTTGAGCATGTAGGGTCTCCGGATTGGTAGGATGCTGTGGAACCACGAACAAACCCGCGAAGTATCGGGGTTTTCGAACGCCATGCCCCAACCTACGCTGAACTACGTACCTTGCCCCGACCCGTCAGGAGGGCATCGCATGGCCTATTGGGAATGGGGGGCGCCCGAGGCCGCGCACGTGATCGTGTGTGTGCACGGCATTTCGCGCCAGGGGCGCGATTTCGACGTGCTGGCGCAGGGGCTGCTGGATCGCGCCCAGGCACCGCTGCGCGTGATCTGCCCCGACGTGGCCGGGCGCGGGCGCAGCGACTGGCTCAAGGACCCCGCCGGCTACCAGCTTCCGACCTACGTGGGCGACATGCTGGCCATGCTGGCGCAACTGCACGGAAAGGCGCCGATCACGACGCTCGATTTCGTCGGCACCAGCATGGGAGGGTTGATCAGCCTGGGCCTGTGCGGCACGCCCAACCTGCCGCTGCCCGTACCGGTGAGGCGGCTGGTGCTCAATGACGTGGGCCCGGTGATCCAGTGGGAGGCCGTGCAGCGCATCGGCTCCTATCTTGGCAAGACCGGCCGTTTCGATTCGGTCCAGCAGGCGGCGGACATGATGTGGGCCATCTCCACGGGGTTCGGCCCCCATACGCCACAGCAGTGGCTGGCGCTGTCGCAGCCGATGGTCAAGCCCTTGCCCGAGGGCGGCTTCACGCTGCATTACGACCCTGCCATCGCCGTTCCATTTCGCAGCATCACCGAAGCGGCCGCGCGCGAAGGGCAGGCGGCGATCTGGCAGGCGTACGACCACGTGACCGCCGAAACGCTCGTCACCCGTGGCGCCAACTCGGACGTGCTCGCGCCGGCCACCGCGCAGGCCATGACCCAGCGCGGGCCGCGCGCCCGCATCATTGAATTTGAAGGTGTCGGACATGCCCCCACCTTTATTGCCGACAACCAGGTCGAAGCCGTCGCTTCGTTCCTGCTGAGACCGACTGCCATCCATGAAAAGCCTCGTAGCGGAGCAAGCTGATTCCGCGACCGTCCCCGAACTGATCGCCGCCAGCGAGCAGGCGATGCCGCACCAGGCCAACGCGCTGGCGCGCTCGCGCGCCTTCGCCGAGCCTTTCATCGCGCACGAAACGCTGGACACCGGCGAGAACACGCTCGCCCATGCCGACGCCGTGGCGGCGATCCTCAAGGCCATGGGCGGCTCCGAAGCGATGCAGGCCGCCAGCTACCTGGTCTACGCCGTCGCGCACCTGAACAAGCCGCAGGAAGTGATCGCCAAGGCGTTCGGCGACAACTACGCCGCCCTGGCGATGGAAACCAACAAGCTGGTGAAGATCCAGCAGCAGGCCCGCGGCGCCGACGATTCGGCGCACCTCGTCGACGATCCCAAGGTCCAGACCGAGACTGTGCGCAAGATGCTGCTGGCGTTCTCGCGCGATTTGCGCGTGGTGCTGCTTCGCCTGGCCTCGCGCCTGCAGACGCTGCGCTGGCATGCGGCCTGCAAGACCGTGGCACCGCCCAGCGTTGCGCGCGAGGCGCTCACCGTCTTCGCGCCGCTGGCGAACCGCCTGGGCATTTGGCAATTGAAGTGGGAGATGGAAGACCTGGCGTTCCGTTTCCTGGAGCCGGAAACCTACAAGAAAGTCGCGGGGCAACTGGACCAGAAGCGTGCCGAGCGCGAGCAGTACGTCGAGGAGTTGCGCGCGCGGCTGGAAGCCGAGCTCAACGCGCAGGGCGTGCGGGCCAGCGTGCATGGCCGGCCCAAGCACATCTACAGCATCGTCAAGAAGATGCGCGGCAAGTCGCTGGACTTCGAGCAGGTGTTCGACATCCGGGCGCTGCGCGTGATCGTGCCCGCGGTGAACGATTGCTACGCGGCGCTGTCCTGGGTGCACGAGAAGTTCACGCCGCTGGTGGAGGAGTTCGACGACTACATCGCCAAGCCCAAGGCCAACGGCTACCAGTCGCTGCACACCATCGTGCGCGACAAGGCTGGGCGGCCGATCGAGATCCAGATCCGCACCCAGGCCATGCACGACCATGCCGAACACGGCGTGGCCGCGCATTGGGCCTACAAGGAGGCCGGCCAGAAGGGCTATTCGGGCGTGTCCGCCAGCGGCGAGTACGACGCCAAGATCGCGGTGCTGCGGCAATTGCTGGCGTGGGAACGCGACCTCGCCGGCTCGGGCGAAGGCCTGTTCGAGGACCGCATCTATGTGCTGACGCCCGACGCCGCCATCGTGGAACTGCCGCAGGGCGCGACGCCGGTGGACTTCGCCTACACGGTGCACACCAGCCTAGGCCACCGCTGCCGCGGCGCGCGCATCGACGGCGTGATGGTGCCGCTCAATACACCGTTGCAGAACGGCCAGACCGTGTCGATCACGGCGGCCAAGGAGGGCGGGCCGTCGCGCGACTGGCTGAACTCCGACTTGGGCTTCCTGGTCAGCCATCGCGCCAAGGCGAAGGTGCGAGCCTGGTTCAATGAGCAGATCCGGCACGAAACGGTCAGCCGCGGGCGCGAGGCGGTCGAAAAACTGCTGCAGCGCGAAGGCAAGACGGCGGTGAAACTGGAGGACCTGGCCGGGCAATTGGGATTCAAGTCGGCCGAGGACCTGTTCGGCGTGGTCGGCAAGGACGAATATTCACTGCGCAACATCGAGAACCTGTTGCGGCCCGCCGAAACGCCGCTGGCTCCGGACGATTTCCTGTTGCTGAAGAAGGCGCGCAACGTCGAGAAAACGCCCAAGGGCGGCGTGCTGGTGGTGGGCATCGACTCGTTGATGACGCAACTGGCCAAGTGCTGCAAGCCCGCGCCGCCCGATGCGATCGGTGGCTTCGTCACACGCGGCAAGGGCGTGAGCATCCACCGGCGTGACTGCAGCAACTTCCGCGAGCTGGCGGCGCGCAGCAGCGAGCGGGTGATCGACGTGGAGTGGGGCGCCAGCAAAGCCGACAGCGGCGCGGTGTACCCGGTCGACGTCGGCGTGGAGGCGGCGGACCGGCAGGGCCTGCTGCGCGACATCTCCGAAGTCTTCGCCAAGGAGAAGATGAACGTGATCGGCGTGCAGACCGAGTCGGTGAAGGGCACGGCCTGGATGACGTTCACTGTGGAAGTGGCCGATTCGGGCCGCCTGAACAAGGTGCTGGGGTTGGTTGCCGAGGTCAATGGCGTGCGCTGGGCCAAGCGGCGCTGAGAAGCGAGTGTTCGGGGCTGCTACAATCTCGCTCTCGAACACGAATTCAGGCGCGTAGCTCAGCTGGTTAGAGCACCACCTTGACATGGTGGGGGTCGTTGGTTCGAGTCCAATCGCGCCTACCAATATTCCCGCACTTCAGTGATCCCTCAGGGTAAACCTTGGGGATTTCCCAATGGGCGGCTCCCTAGAATCTGTTGCAGTGCAATACTTCGAGCGCCGGTCCCCGCGCCCGTGCCAGGAGCCCCCAGTGCAAAGCAAGAAAGCCACCGCCGCCGGCAAGCCCGCGCAGCGGGTCATCAAGAAATATCCCAATCGCCGGCTCTACGACACCGACACCTCCACCTACATCACCCTGGCCGAAGTCAAGCAGCTGGTGATGGACAGCGAATCCTTCGTCGTGCGCGACGCGAAGAGCAACGAGGACCTCACGCGCAGCATCCTGCTGCAAATCATCCTGGAAGAAGAAGCCGGCGGCCAGCCGATGTTCAGCGAAGCGGCGCTGGCCAACCTGATTCGCATCTACGGCCATGCGTCGCAAGCCTTCATGGGCACCTACCTCGAAAAGAACGTGCAGGCCTTCACCGACATCCAGGCCAAGCTCACCGAGCAGTCCAAGACGCTGACCCCCGAAATGTGGGCGCAGTTCATGAACATGCAGAACCCGCTGATGCAAGGAGTGATGGGCAACTACGTCGAGCAGTCCAAGAGCATGTTCGACAAGATGCAGGAACAGTTGGCCAAGCAGACCGAGCAGATGCTGGGCGCATTCGGCGTCAAGCGATAGGTGACCGAAGGTCATCCCGGACTCGATCCGGGATCGATGCCCGCCTCTGGGACAATACGGGGATGAGTGAAGTTCTGTCCCCCGAAATCTCCCCCGAAACCAGGATCCCGAAGGTCGGGTTCGTCAGCCTGGGCTGTCCGAAGGCACTGACGGATTCCGAACTCATCCTCACGCAGCTTTCCGCCGAGGGTTACCAGACCTCCAAGACCTTCGAGGGCGCGGACCTGGTCATCGTCAACACCTGCGGCTTCATCGACGACGCGGTGCGCGAAAGCCTGGACACCATCGGCGAAGCGCTGGCCGCGAACGGCCGCGTGATCGTCACCGGTTGCCTGGGCGCGAAGGGGGGCGAAGGCGGTGGCAACCTGGTCAAGCAGATGCATCCGTCGGTGCTGGCCGTGACCGGTCCGCACGCGACGCAGGAAGTGATGGACGCGGTTCACGCCAACCTTCCCAAGCCGCACGACCCCTTCATCGACCTGGTACCGGCGGCGGGGATCAAGCTCACGCCACGCCACTACGCTTACCTGAAGATCAGCGAGGGCTGCAACCACCGCTGCACGTTCTGCATCATCCCTTCGATGCGCGGCGACCTGGTGAGCCGTCCCATCGGCGACGTCCTGAAGGAAGCCAAAGCGCTGTTCGAGGGCGGCGTGAAAGAACTGCTCGTGATCAGCCAGGACACCTCGGCCTATGGCGTCGACGTCAAGTACCGCACCGGCTTCTACGACGGCAAGCCCATCAAGACGCGCATGCTGGAACTGGTGCAGTCACTGGGCGAGATGGCGGAGCCGTACGGCGCCTGGGTGCGATTGCATTATGTGTACCCGTACCCATCTGTGGATGAAGTCATTCCGCTGATGGCCACCGGCAAGGTCCTGCCTTACCTCGACGTGCCGTTCCAGCACAGCCATCCTGACGTGCTGCGGCGGATGAAGCGGCCGGCCAGCGGCGAGAAGAACCTGGAGCGCATCCTGCGCTGGCGTGAAGCTTGTCCGGAGATCGTGATTCGCAGCACATTCATCGCGGGCTTCCCCGGCGAAACCGAAGAGGAGTTCGCGCACCTGCTGCAGTTCATGCGGGAAGCGCGCATCGACCGCGCGGGATGTTTCGCTTACAGCCCAGTCGAAGGCGCCGTCGCCAACGACATCCCTGGCATGCTGCCGCAGGAGTTGCGCGAAGAGCGCCGCGCTCGCTTCATGGCCGTTGCCGAGGAAGTGTCGGCCGACAAGTTGCGAGAGCGGATCGGCGCGACCATGCAGGTGCTGATCGATTCGGCGCCGGCGCTGGGCCGCAAGGGCGGCGTGGGGCGCTCCTACGCGGATGCGCCCGAAATCGATGGAACCGTGCAGCTGTTGCCCCCCGAAAAGCTGAGCAAGCAGCTCAAGGTGGGCGAATTCACCCGCGCGCGCATCGTCGCCACGCAAGGCCACGACCTGGTGGCGTTGCCGGTTTGAGCGGATTTCAGAAACAACAAAGCCGGCAATGCCGGCTTTATGATGATGGTGCCCAGGAAGGGACTCGAACCCCCACGATGTTACTCGCTAGTACCTGAAACTAGTGCGTCTACCAATTCCGCCACCTGGGCTTCCAGGAAAGAAAAGGATTCTATATCAAAAATATTGGACACATCAGCACTGGGCTGCTCGATGAAATAGAGGGAGTGATCCAGGGCCACCGCGACGGACACGGCTACGTGGCTCGCGACGATGGCGAGGGCGACATCTACTTGCCGCCCAACGAAATGCGCGCGGTGCTGCACAAAGATCGCGTCAAGGCGCGCATCGTGCGGCACGATCGCAAGGGCCGGCCCGAGGGCCGTGTCGTGGAGATCGTCGAGCGCCCGCCGCAGCCGATCATCGGCCGCCTGCTGCACGAGAGCGGCGTCTGGCTGGTGGCTCCGGAAGACAAGCGCTATGGGCAGGATGTCCTGATCCCCAAGGGCGCAACCGGCCTGGCGAAGGCGGGGCAGGTGGTTGTGGTCGAACTCACCGAGCCGCCCAGCCTGTACGGGCAACCCGTGGGCCGGGTGAAGGAAGTGCTGGGCGAGATCGACGACGCCGGCATGGAAATCGAGACCGCGGTGCGCATGTACGGCGTGCCGCACGAGTTCTCGGAGTCCTGCATCGGCCTTGCTCGCTCGCTGCCGGACAAGGTGCGCCCGCAGGACAAGAAGCACCGCGTCGACCTCACCGACATTCCGCTGGTCACGATCGACGGCGAGGACGCGCGCGACTTCGACGACGCCGTGTATTGCGAGCCGGCGAAGGTCGGCCGCGGCAAGGGCTGGCGCTTGCTGGTGGCGATCGCCGACGTGAGCAGCTACGTGGAAACCGGCAGCGCGATCGACGTCGATGCGTATGACCGCGCCACCAGCGTCTATTTCCCGCGCCGGGTGATACCGATGCTGCCGGAGAAACTCTCGAACGGCTTGTGTTCACTCAACCCGGAAGTCGAGCGCCTGTGCATGGTCTGCGACATGCTGGTCACCGCCACCGGCGAGATCCAGGCCTACCAGTTCTATCCCGGCGTGATGTGGAGCCATGCGCGCTTCACGTACACCGAGGTGGCTGCGATCCTCGCGAACACGCGCGGCCCCGAGGCCGTGCGCCGCAAGGACCGTGTCACCGACCTGCTGAACCTGCACGACGCCTACCGCGCGCTGCTGAAAGCCCGCAACGTGCGCGGCGCGGTGGACTTCGAAACCACGGAAACGCAGATCATCTGCGACGAGAACGGGCGCATCGAGCGGATCGTCCCGCGCGTTCGCAACGAGGCGCACCGGCTGATCGAGGAGTCGATGCTGGCGGCCAACGTCTGCGCGGCCGACTACATCCAGCAAAGCAAGCACCCGGGGTTGTTCCGCGTCCACGAGGGCCCGACGCCCGAGAAGAAGGACTTGCTGCGCAACTACCTGAAGGCGATCGGCGTGCCGCTGACCATCAGCGAGGACCCGCTGCCCGCCGAATTCCAGCGCATCGCCGAAGCCACCAAGGAGCGCCCCGACGCGCAGCAGATCCACACCATGCTGCTGCGCTCGATGTCGCAGGCCATCTACACGCCGGTCAATGCCGGCCACTTCGGGCTGGCGTACGACGCCTACACACACTTCACCAGCCCGATCCGGCGCTATCCCGACCTGTTGGTGCACCGGGTGATCAAGGCGATCCTGGCCGGCGAACGCTATGAACTGCCCGTGCTGCCCACTCCCGGCGAAGCGCACGAAAAGCTGGCACGCCGGTTGGCCTCGCGCGTCAAGGCGCCGCAGAATCGCCTGAAGAAGCCGCCGGCACCCCTCAGCCGCGAGATGCAGGCCTGGGAGGCCGCCGGCCTGCATTGCAGCGCCAACGAGCGCCGCGCCGACGAGGCCAGCCGCGACGTCGAGGCCTGGCTCAAGTGCAAGTACATGCGCGAGCACCTGGGCGAGGAATACAGCGGCGTCGTCACCGCGGCCACCAGCTTCGGCATCTTCGTCACGCTGGACCAGATGTATGTCGAGGGGCTGGTGCACATCACCGAGCTGGGCGGCGAATACTTCAAGTTCGACGAAGCACGCCAGGAACTGAGGGGCGAGCGTACGGGCATCCGCTACGCCATCGGCACGCGGGTGCGCGTGCAGGTCAGCCGGGTGGACCTGGACGGCCGCAAGATCGACTTCAGGCTGGTTCGCGAGGGCGAAGAACTGGTGTCGCGAGCCCTGAAGGACAAGGGCGTCGCGGGCGGCCCGCCGCGTGGCGGCGCACCGGCCAAGTCGTCGGGCAAGCGCGCCGCCAAGAAGGTCGCGCCCGAGCCCAAATCGCCGATTCAAGCGCTCAAGGCCGCGGTCAAGAAGACCGTGGCCAAGGGCAAGAGCCGCAAGGCCAGACGTTAACGAGGAGACAGGATTTATGGCAACGAATGCATCGGGTGGCAAGGTCGCCATCGTCACGGGTGGCGGCACCGGTATCGGCAAGGCCGCGGCCATGGCCCTGCTGGGAGACGGCTGGCGGGTCGCGGTAGCGGGCCGCCGCAAGGAACCGCTGGACGCGGTGATCGCCGAAGCAAATGCGGCGGGCCGCGCTCTCGCGGTTCCCACCGACGTCACCGACCCGGCTTCGGTCGAGGCGCTGTTCGCAGCAACGGTGAAGGCCTGGGGCCGCGTGGACCTGCTGTTCAACAACGCCGGCATGGGCCTGGGCGCCACCTTGCTCGAGGACGTTTCGATCGAAGACTGGAAGCGGGTGGTGGACACCAACCTCAATGGCATGTTCTACGGCATCCAGCAAGCGTTCCGCGTGATGAAGGCGCAGTCACCCAAGGGCGGACGCATCATCAACAACGGCTCCATCTCCGCCCACGCACCCCGGCCGAATTCAATCGCCTACACGGCTACCAAGCATGCCGTGACCGGCCTGACCAAGACGGCGTCGCTGGATGGCCGCAAGTACGACATTGCCGTCGGGCAGATCGACATCGGGAACGCCATGACGGAGCTGGCCGCGCGCATGGCCAAGGGTGTGCCGCAAGCCAATGGCGAGATCGCGATCGAGCCGTTGATGGACGCGAACATCGTCGGCCAGTCGGTCCTCTACATGGCCAACCTGCCGCTGGAAGCCAATGTGCTGTTCCACACGGTGATGTCGACCAAGATGCCCTTCGTCGGGCGCGGCTGACTCGGCGGCCGCTAGGCGCCGGCGATGCCGCGCGCCAGTACGGAAGCGGTCAAGGCGCGATCCGGCCGCCACTGGTCCGCCGCCAGCCCGTGCGCGAACACCGCGCCGGCGGCAGCGTCCAACGCGGCGTCGCCGCTGGCCAGCCGGGCGGCGATCATGCCGGCCAGCACATCCCCGGTGCCGGCCGTAGCCAGCCGGGCGTTGCCGGTGGGATTGATCAGCGCAATTGCGCCCGGCGCGGCAATCACCGTTCCCGAGCCCTTGAGCACGACGACACAGCCGAAGCGTTGCGCCAATTCGCGGGCCGCGGCCAATCGGTCTTCCTGCACTTGCGCGGTCCTGGCACCCAGCAGGCGCGCGGCTTCCAGCGGATGGGGCGTGAGGACCGTCGCGCGGTCGCGCCGCGCCCGCGCTTGCAACAGGGCCTGAAGCTGCGGGTCGGCGGCGACCGCATTGAGCGCATCGGCGTCGAGCACGAGCAAGCCGGCGGTCGACAACACCTTGGGCAGCACGGCCCGGACGGCATCGCCGCCACCGCAGCCGCAGGCCACCGACATCTGCGCGAGTTCAAGCGAATCCCAGCGCCGCATCATCAACTCCGGCTGGGAGGGGTCGACGGACGGCGCATCGTCATCGAGCAAGGCCGTGAATACGCGGCCCGCCCCGCCGTGCAACGCAGCCGAGGCGGCAAGCAGAGCTGCACCCGACATGCCGGGGGCGCCGCCGATGATCGCCACGTCGCCGTAGCTGCCCTTGTGCGAGGCATGCGGCCGATGGAAGGCCTGCGGCGCGCCCGCCAGCCGCGCGCAGGGATCGTGGGACGGGCGCTCGACGCCGAGGCCATCGAGCCAGACCTGGCCCGAAGCGTCGCGGCCGCCCGAAGTGAAGAGCCCTGGCTTCAACGCCAGCAGGCTGAGCGTATGCGTCGCGTGCACCGCCCGGCCGCCGCCGGTCTCGGCATGCAGGCCGGAGGGCAGGTCGACCGCCAGCACCGGTGCGGCGCCGGCGCTCATGCGCTCGGCCCAATCGGCCATCGTGTCTTCGAGCGGCCGCGTGTTGCCCAAGCCCAGCAGTGCGTCGATGGCCAAGTCCCACACCGCCGGCGGCTGGGCCGCGAATGTCACTCCGGCCGCCCTGGCGCGCAGCAGCGATGCCGACGCGTCGACCGGCGCCTTGGTTTCATCACCCACGCGCGTGACCAGGGCTTGTTTGCCCCATTGGTGCAGGTGCATTGCGGCTTCGAGGCCGTCACCGCCGTTATTGCCGGGGCCGCAGGCGATCCAGATCGTCTTTGCGTTCGGCGCGACTGCGAGGGCAAGTTTCGCGACCGCCAGCCCGGCGCGCTCCATCAGCGTGTGGGGAGGCAGGGACGCGGCGGCGGCTTGCTCGATGGCGCGCAAGGTTGCGGCGTCGAACAAGGGCCAGGATCGGTGGGAATTGATGCGTTGCATGGATTGCGGGTCCGGCGCGCGACGACAGCCCGCGAGGGCAGTTTACTCAGGTGGCCAGCCGCTCGACCCCCAGGCCTTCGATGTCGACCTCGGGCGCGCGCCCGGCCATGAGATCGGCGACCGCACGGGCGCTGCCGCAGGACAGGGCCCAGCCGCTCGAGCCGTGGCCGATGTTGATCCAGACGCCCGGGATGCCGGTGGAGCCCAGCAGCGGTGGCCCATCGGGCAGCATCGGCCGCGCGCCCTTCCATTCCTGCACCGTGGTGCTGGTGTCGGCGATGCGGGCGGCGCCGGGGAACCAGTCGTGCAGGACCTTGTACAAGGTCTGGATCGCGCCCGGCCGCTTCTTGCCCGGCGTACCGCCGATCTCCGCACTGCCGGCGACGCGCACGCGATTGCCCAGCCGCGTGATCGCCACCTTGTAGCGCTCGTCCATCAACGCGCTGCGGGGCGCGTTCAGCGGCTCGCGGATCGCCGCGCTGATCGAATAGCCATACACCGCGGCCAGGGGAATGCTCATGCCCAGCGGCCGCAGCAGCCGCGCCGAGTCGACGCCGCCGCACACCACGACTGCGTCGAATTGCCGCTGCACCGGCTTCTGGGCGTCCAGGCTCCAGACAGACAGCGATGCCGGATTCGCGGCGTCCAGTGGGTCCACCGCGCTGTTGAATTCGAACACCACGCCGCGCGCCTGGGCCTCGTTCTTCAGCAGCAGCGCGAACTGCCGGCAGTTGCCGACTTCGTCCTGGGGCAGGTGGACGGCGCCGGCGAAATCGGTGTCCGGGCTGATCGCCGGTTCGATCGCGCGTGCTTCCTGCGGCCCGATTTCCTTGAACGCGACGCCCGCGTCGCGCAGCACCTGCAGGCCCGGCTGCACCAGCTTGCGGTCCTTCTCGCCGCGCAGCAGGACCATGTAGCCGGTGCTGCGGTCGTATTCGAGCTGGAATTGATCCGTGATGTCGTGCAGGCGCTTGCGGCTGTAGAAAGCCAGCCGCTGCATCCGCGCCCGGTTGGCCTGGTAGGTGGCCAGGTCGCAGGACCGGTACCACTTCCACATCCACGCCAGCTCGCTGCCCGATAGCGGCAGGCTGACGCGAACCGGTGCGTGTGCGCTCAGCAGGAAGCGCGCGACCTTGGCCGGCATGCCCGGCGCCGCCCAGGGCGTCACATAGCCGGGCGCGACCACGCCGGCGTTGGCGAAACTGGTTTCCTCGGCCACCGCGCCGCGACGCTCGAACACCGTGACCTGGTGCCCATCCGCGGCCAATTCGAAGGCCGTGGTGACGCCGATGATGCCGGCGCCGATGACGGCGACCCTCATCGGCCGCTTCCTGTCCTGATCGCTGCGCTCATGAATCCCTTGTTGTTCCCGCAAGCACGGCCTGCGCTTGCAGCGCGATGTTCAACACCGTGTCGTCACGCATCGCACTTTGCCAGATCATGAGGCCGCATGGGAGTTCGCCGGGCACCTGGCAGGGAATCGAGATTGCGCAGCCGTCCAGCATGTTGACCACGCTCGGGTTGCGCAGCAGCAGCGTGTTGACGCGGAAGAATTCGTCATCGCGCTCGCCGCCGGGCGCGACCTGCGCGATCGGCGGCGCGACGATCGGCACCGTGGGGGACAGCACCGCATCGAAGCCACGCAGCGCGGCTTCGATCCTCGCAATCCACTCGGCCCGCGCCCGGAAGAGCTCGATGTATTCGTGCGCCTTCATCGCGGCGCCGCGTTCGATGCGCATGCGCACGCGTGGGTCGTACTCGGAGCCCTTGCGCTCGAGCAGGGTCCGGTGCCATGCGTAGCTTTCGGCCCCGGTGAAGCCGCCGGTGGACTGGAGCGTGCCGAGCTCCCGAATTTCCGAAAGCGCGATTTCCTCCACTCGCGCACCCGCGTGTCGAAAGGCCTTCAAGGTGCGATCAAAGGCGCCCGCCACCGTCGCGTCGAGCCCGTCGAGCATCGAAGTGCGCGCCACGGCAAGCCGGTAGCCGGCCAGCGGCACGTGGCTGCGCGTGACGCTGCTTCCCGACAGGATTTCATGCACGAGGATCGCGTCGCGTACCGAACGGGTCATCGCGCAGACCGTGTCCAGCGTGGTCGACAGCGGCAGCGCGCCTTCGCGCGGCGTCAGGCGCGCGGTGTTCTTGAAGCCGACGATGCCGCACAAGGCGGCCGGCATGCGGATCGACCCGCCGGTGTCCGAGCCCAGGCCGACGAAGGCGGCGCCGGTAGCCACGGACACCGCGGCGCCGGATGACGAGCCGCCGGGGATGCGCGGCACGGCCGCTTCGGCCGGATTGGCGGGCGTCCCATAGTGCGGGTTGGTGCCAACGGCGGAAAAAGCGAACTCGCTCATGTTGGTGCGCCCCAGGATGGCTGCGCCGACGGCTTTCAGGCGCGCCACGGCCGGGCTGTCCTGGGTGGCGGGCGGGGCGTCGGCCAGAACGGCTGAGCCGGCAGCCGTAATTTCGCCGGCAACGTCGAACAGGTCCTTGACCGATACGGCAAGGCCAGCCAGCAGCTTGGCGGGGCTCGCCGGGTCCGCCGCGACGGCGCGGGCCGCATCAAAGCTGGTTTTGAGGAACGCGTGGTCGCATGCCGTGGACCGGGCGATGGCGATCGACACCTCCATTTCCCGGGCGGAGCCGCCCAGGTTGCCTTGAAGTGCTTCACGGGTGGCGATGAGGTCGGGGCGCATGGGGGTTCCAGGAGGTGGCGTGCTATAATCTTTGGGTTTTGCTGGACGCTGGATGCATGGTGCACCCGGACGTTACCAGTGAGACAAAACGCGAATCCAACCCAACAAGGTGTTGCGGCGGCCTTCACGGCCGCAGCGATTTCGGGCTGGATTTTAGACCCAACCTTCAGGAATCAGTCATGTCCGTCACCATGCGTCAAATGCTGGAAGCCGGTGTCCATTTCGGCCACCAAACCCGCTTCTGGAACCCCAAGATGGCCCCATACATCTTCGGCCATCGCAACAAGATCCACATCATCAACCTGGAAAAGTCGCTCCCGCTGTTCCAGGAAGCCACCAAGTTCGTCAAGCAGCTGGCCGCCAACCGCGGCACCATCCTGATGGTGGGCACCAAGCGCCAGGCCCGCGAGACCGTCGCGATGGAAGCCAAGCGCGCGGGCGTGCCCTACGTCGACCAGCGCTGGCTGGGCGGCATGCTGACCAACTTCAAGACCGTCAAGACGTCGATCAAACGCCTGAAGGACATGAAGGCCCAGCAGGAAGCCGGCCTGGAAACCATGAGCAAGAAAGAGCAACTGATGTTTGCCCGCGAGATGGAAAAGCTCGAGAAGGACATCGGCGGCATCCAGGACATGGCCAGCCTGCCCGACGCGATCTTCGTGATCGACGTGGGCTTTCACAAGATCGCCGTGTCCGAAGCCAAGAAGCTGGGCATCCCGCTGGTCGGGGTGGTGGACTCCAACCACTCGCCCGAAGGCATCGACTACGTGATCCCGGGTAACGACGACTCGTCCAAGGCGGTCACCCTGTACGCCCGCGGCATCGCCGACGCGATCCTGGAAGGCCGCTCCAACGCCGTGAACGACGTGGTTAAGGCCGTGTCCGAAGGCGGCGACGAATTCGTCGAAGTCGAAGAAGGCGCCGGCACCTGAATTCGCCCTCCAGCGCTGAAGGAAGGGGGCTTTCGAGGCCCCCTTTTTGCAACTGGACGGCAGCTGAACAACATTTGAATTGAACATCGAGAGGTAAGAAAATGGCTGCAATCACCGCAAGCATGGTCGCTGAGCTGCGCGCAAAGACCGATGCGCCCATGATGGAATGCAAGAAGGCCCTGACCGAGGCCGAAGGCAATTTCGAGAAGGCCGAAGAGCTGTTGCGCGTCAAGCTCGGCAACAAAGCCGGCAAGGCCGCGGCCCGGATCACCGCCGAAGGCGTGATAACAGCTGCCATCGCCGGCACGACCGGCGCCATGCTGGAAACCAATTGCGAAACCGATTTCGTCACCAAGAACGACAGCTTCCTGGCGATGGCCAACGCTGCCGCCGAACTGATCGCGAAGAACAACCCGGCCGACGTGGCGGCGCTGGGCACGCTGCCGTACAGCCAGGATGGCTTCGGCCCGACGCTGGAAGACGTGCGCAAGGGCCTGGTCGGCAAGATCGGCGAAAACATGACGTTTCGCCGCTTCAAGCGCTTCGCCGGCAACAACAAGCTGGCGGCCTACCTGCACGGCACGCGCATCGGCGTCGTGGTCGAGTTTGAAGGTGACGAGGTCGCGGCCAAGGACGTCGCGATGCACGTGGCCGC
>JAQGMS010000237.1 GCA_028292245.1 Ramlibacter sp. | reverse complement strand
GCATTGGTCGGCGGCTCGGCCGACGTGGAGAGCGGTGCCTACGAGCACACCATCAACATGCAGAGCAAGAAACAGTTCATCCAGTCTTACGTGCTTCAGGGCCGAGCGCCCCAGATCGCGGTAGGCGTGTCCACCAAGGCAATGCCCAACTACAAGACGCTGGCGGACCTGCGCGGCAAGAAGATCGGCGTTTCGGCGCCGGGCTCGTCGACCAACATGGTGGCCAACCTGGTGCTGTCGCGCGCCGGGATCAAGGCCAGCGACGTGAGCTACGTCGGCGTCGGCACGGCGGCGGGCGCGCTGGCCGCCCTGCGTTCGGGCCAGATCGACGCGATGAGCAACACCGATCCGGTGATGACCATGCTCGAGCAAAAGGGCGACGTGAAGATCATCAGCGACACCCGCACGCTCAGGGGCACGCAGGAGGTGTTCGGCGGCCCGATGCCGGCAGCCTGCTTCTACACGCACAGCGAGTTCGTGCAGAAGAACCCCAACACCTGCCAGGCCTTGGCCAACGCCATCGTGCACGGGCTCAAGTGGCTGCAGACGGCCGGGCCCAGCGACATCATCAAGACCGTGCCCGAAGGCTACCTGCTGGGCGACCGCGCGCTGTATCTCGCCTCCTTCAACAAGGTGCGAGAGGCCATCTCGCTGGATGGCATCATCACCGAGGACGGCACACGCACCGCGCTGCGGGCGCTCGCCAGTTTCGATCCCGCCATCAAGCCGGACAAGATCGAGCTGGGCAAGACCTACACCAACGAGTTCGCGCGCCGCGCCAAGGACCGGTTCAAGGCTTAGGGCTGTTAACCTCGGCGCATGTCCCCGTACGCGCTCGAGCTGAACGACATCAGCGTCACCTTCCATTCGCCGGACCAGCCGGCGCAGCGGTACACCGCCGTGGCCGACACCACGCTGCGCATCCGCGAGGGTGAATTCGTCTCCGTGGTCGGGCCCACCGGCTGCGGCAAATCGACGCTCCTCAACATCGGTGCCGGCCTGCTCGAAGCGTCTTCGGGCGAGGTCCGCGTATTCGGGGAGCCCTTGCGCGGCATCAACCGCCGGGCCGGCTACATGTTCCAGACCGAGGCGCTGATGCCCTGGCGCAGCGCCATCGACAACGTGATGGTCGGGCTCGAATATCGTGGCGTTCCGCCCGAGCAGGCGAGGGCCCAGGCCCAGGCCTGGCTGGACCGGGTCGGCTTGCGCGGTTTCGGCGACCGCTATCCGCACCAGCTGTCGGGCGGCATGCGCAAGCGCACGGCGCTGGCCCAGACGCTGGCGCTGGATCCGGACATCATCCTCATGGACGAACCCTTCAGCGCGCTCGACATCCAGACCCGCCAATTGATGGAAAACGAAGTGCTGGACCTCTGGGCGGCGAAGAAGAAAGCGGTGCTCTTCATCACGCACGACTTGGACGAGGCTATCGCGATGAGCGATCGGGTCGTGGTGCTGTCGGCCGGCCCGGCGACGCGGCCGATCGGCGAATTCGAGATCGACCTGCCGCGCCCACGCGACGTCGCCGAAGTGCGCACCCAGCCACGCTTCGTCGAGCTGCACACGCAAATCTGGGCGGTGCTGCGCGACGAAGTGCTCAAGGGTTACGCGCAGCAACTGAAGAAAGCGGCTTGACGGCATGTGGGAAGCCATCCGCCCCTCCGGCAAGACCTTGCGCTACTGGCAAGTCGGCCTGCTGATTGCCTTCCTGCTGCTGTGGCAATTGGTGTCGCGCAACCAGCAATACGCTTTTTTCCTGGGCGAGCCGATCAAGGTCGCGGGCCGCGTCTGGTCGTGGTTCATGCCGTTCGGTTTCGAGCCGACGGACCTGTTTCCCGACGGCGTGCCCGGCCGCGCCGACATCTACCTGCACTTGGGCGTGACGCTATTGGAGACGGTGCTGGCGTTCGTCATCGGCACGGTGCTGGGCCTGGTGTTCGGCCTGTGGCTGGCGCTGGCGCCGACGGCCAGCGCCATCCTCGACCCGTACATCAAGGCCGCCAACTCGATGCCCCGGGTGATCCTGGCGCCGATCTTCGCGCTCTGGTTCGGCCTGGGCATCTGGAGCAAGGTGGCGCTGGCGGTGACACTGGTGTTCTTCATCGTGTTCTTCAACGTCTACCAGGGCGTCAAGGAAGTCAGCCCCGTGGTGTTGGCGAACGCGCGGATGCTGGGTGCCAACCAGAAGCAGTTGCTGCGCACGGTGTACCTGCCCAGCGCGACGAGCTGGGTGTTTTCCAGCCTGCACACCTCGGTCGGCCTGGCGTTCGTCGGCGCCGTGGTGGGCGAATACCTGGGGTCCGCGCGCGGCGTCGGTTACCTGATCCTGCAGGCCGAGGGAACGTTCGACGTCAACACGGTCTTCGCCGGCATCGTCGTGCTCACGGCGTTCGCGCTGGTGCTCGACGGCCTGGTGGGGCGCATCGAGAAGCGGCTGATGAAGTGGCAGCCGCGCCAGGGCGAGACCGAAAAACTCTGAGGGGTCAGCCCGGCACCAGCGTCCGGTTGGCGCTGCCCGGGAGCGTGCGCAATGTCGGGCCCGGCGACGTGCTGAACGAATTATTCAGCACCGAGCTCACGAACACCCAGTCGCCGGTGGCTGCGGCCGGCGTCAGCGTCAATTGGAGGTACCCGCGATGGCTGGTCTCCGCGTACTTGAGGTCGGGCAGCATGCGCACGAAGGAATCGGCCAGGAACTGCCGACCCACGTCCAGGTGGGAAACCTCCAGGCCGGTCGAGGTCACCGAAGGCGTGCCGAATTCGACGCCGATGTTGCGGCCGGTCGAGTCCTTCAGGTTGTTGGCCCAGGCGTTGTGGCTGTCGCCCGAGACCACCACCAGGTTTTTGTCGAGCGTGCGGGCTGCGGTGAACACGTTCTCGCGCGCGGCGCTGAAGCCATCCCAGTTCGTGAGCTCGTAGCCGATCCGCGGCTGCGCCACCAGTGCGCGCTGCCGGTCGGTGCGCCCAGCGTCGGGTGTGTCCAGCGCCGTCAGGAACTCGTTGATGCTGTCTTCGCTGACATTGTCGAACACAGACAGTGGAATGCGCATGCGGCCCATCAGCACTTGCTGGCCCAGCACTTGCCAGGTCGCGGTGGAGGCTTGCATCTGCGCGGTCAGCCAGGCGGCTTGGACGGGGCCCAGCAGCTGCCGGTCCGGGGCGTCAGCTGCGCCGGCCAGGAACGCATCCCTGCCCAGCGGTGCGTCGCGGCCGATGACACGGGTGTCGAGCATGTGCAGCGACAGCAGGTTGCCGAAATCGAACGACCGGTAGATCTTCATCAGGTCGGCTCCCTCGCGCGTGGGCAGCCATTCGTGGAACGCCTTGATCGCGGAGCCGCGCCGGTCGGTGAAGCTGCCTTCCGTGGCCGGGTCGTGGCCGCCGGCGCCGTCGCGCCAGGTGTCGTTGACGATCTCATGGTCGTCCCACACGGCGATGATCGGCATGGTCGCGCGCAGCGCTCGCAGGTCGGCGTCGGTGTGGTATCGCGCGTAACGCTGCCGGTACTCGTGCAGCGCGCGCAGCTCGTCGCGAGGGTCGATTTCGCGGCCGATCGCCAGCGCCGCCAGCTGCTCGGCGTTGGTGAGGCCCGTTTCATAGATGTAGTCGCCCAGCATCAGCGCGGCGTCGAAGTTGCCCTGGTTCACCGCGTGCGCGTAGGCGTGGAACTGGCCAAGCGAGTATGCGGCGCACGAAAACACGGCCAGCCGCACCTGTTGCGGGCTGCCCGTGGGCAAGGTCCTGGTACGCCCGGTCGCGGAATTCTGCCCGCCCTGGCGGAAGCGATAGAAATAAGTCGTTGCCGGCTGCAGGCCGTCCGCGTCCACCTTCACCGTGAAGTCCCGGCCGACATCGGTCGACGCCGTGCCGGAGCGCACGATGTTGGCGAACGCCGCATCGGCCGCGACTTCCCATTGCACCTGGGTGGGGACCTCGACGTTCACCCGGGTCCACAGGATCACACGGTCGGACAACGGGTCGCCGCTGGCCACGCCGTAGCCGAAGAGCTGCTTGTCCTCGTCATGGCCGCCGCCGCAACCCGCCAGGCCCAGCGTGCTGCCGAGTGCGACGTAGCCCGCTGCGCCGGCGACGAATCGCCTGCGCGACGCGCCTTCCTCGTTCAACGCCGCATCCGGCCCATCCTTCTTCTTGTTCGTGTTCATGTGAGCTCCAGCTGCATTGGCCGCGAGCATAAGGGCTGAGCTGGGCGTGAACCGTAGGCGAGGCCCTACAAACATGTAGTCCGGTGCGCTGATGAGCTATGCAAAGGGCGTGCGCAGGGCGCAAAAAAACGCCCGGCACGCCGGGCGTTTTTGCTGGCAGCCGTCAGTTGCGGCTCGGGTCGTCGGGGTAGCGGTCGCGGTGATTGGGCACGCCATCGCCGTCGCGGTCCCTGTCATCCTTGTTCAGGACGCCGTCGCGATCCAGGTCGCCGTTCGGGCCATAACGATTGCGGGCGTAGTTGTTATGGCGGTTGTCGTTCCGATCATCGAAGGCGTTCGGGATGCCGTCGTGGTCACGGTCGCCGTAAGGTCCGCGCCGTTCCCAGTTGCCGCCCGTCATGACCCATTGCCCGTCGCGCTGGACCCAGTGCGGTGACCGGTATTCGTAGCCATTTCGCGCCTCCAGCCAGTGGCCGGGGACCCAGACGTACTGGTGGCCGCGCCATTCATGATGGCCCTCGGCCCACACGTAACCCGGCCGAGGCCGCGGCGCGGCTTCACGAACCGGTGGCGGCGGGCCCACCGAAACGATGGCGTTGTACTGGGCGTTCGCGGCTGTCGGCAGCAAGCTCATCAGCGAGCCGGCGGCGACGACAGCGCCCAGAAGGGTTTTCTTGAACATCGTCGACTCCTTTCGGGAAGTAGTGCGACCAGTCTGGTTCAGCTGCCCGGCAAGGCCCATCGGACCCCGGAGCGTACAGCCGTCGGATGTGTCCTGCGCGGCCGATGTGACGCTTTGTAGCTCGTCAGCGCTTCTTCGACTTTGCGGTTTTCTTGCTCGTGCTCGAAGCGGCTTTTCGAGTGCCGGACCGCGCCCCCGCGGCCTTGGCGCCGATGCGGCCGGAACTGCGCACACCGGTTCTCATGGGCAGGTAGACCACCACCTGCTGGCCCGCCTTGAAGGCAGCGGAACTGGCGACGCTGTTCCAGTCGGCGACCTGCGCCGGGCTGAGCTTGTAGCGGCGGGCGATGCTGGCCACGGTATCGTGCTTGCCGGCCTTGACGGTGGTCTTGCGCGTGACCTGCTCGGGCGCGAGGTTGAGCTGGCCGTTGTCGGCGACATGGCTCGTCACGTCGTCCTGCACCTTGGCCGAGCGCGGGACGATCAGCACCGAACCGGCCTTGATGAGCATGCGCGGCGGAATCGTGTTGACGCTGCGCAGGTCGGCCTCGCTCATGCCGTTGCGCCGGGCGGCTTCGGCGACGGTCATCGTCGACGGCGCGCTCCAGGCGGTCCAGCTGGCGTACTGCCCTGCGGTGTGCGCCTCGAAATTGCGCTGGAAGACCGTCGCGTTGTCCCAGGGCAGCAGGATCTGCGGCGTGCCCGCCGCCAGGATCACGGGCCGCTTCATCGACGGGTTCAACGCCTTGAAATCCTCGACCGAGACGTCGGCCAGGCGCGCCGCCAGTTCCACGTCGATGTCGCGCGAGACGGTGACGCTCTGGAAGTACGGGTGGTTCTCGATCAGCGGAAGTTCGGCGCGGAAGTTGTCCGGGTTGGCCACGATGTTCTTCACGGCCTGCAGCTTGGGCACGTAGAAGCGCGTCTCGTTGGGCATGCTGAGGTCGTTGTACGAGGTCCCCTGTCCGCTTCGCTGGTTGCGCGCGATTGCGCGGCCGACGCTGCCTTCGCCCCAGTTGTAGGCCGCCAGTGCCAGGTGCCAGTCACCGAACATGCCGTACAGCTTTTGCAGGTAGTCCAGCGCCGCCCGCGTCGAGGCCAGCACGTCGCGGCGGTCGTCGCGGAAGGTGTTCTGCTTGAGTTCGAAGTACTGGCCGGTGGCGGGCATGAACTGCCACATGCCGGCCGCTCGGGCGCTGGACACGGCCTGCGGGTTGAACGCGCTTTCGATGAACGGCAGCAACGCCAGCTCGGTCGGCATGTTGCGGCGCTCGAGCTCCTCGACGATGTGGAACAGGTACTTGCGCGAGCGCTCCGTCATGCGCTGGATGTAGTCCGGCCGGGTCAGGTACCACTGCTCCTGCTGGCGCACCAGGTCGTTCTCGAGGTTGGACATCGCGAAGCCGCGGCGGATGCGCTCCCACAGGTCGGCCGGCGGCTGCAGTTGCGCCACGCCGCGCGAAGCGGCTTCGCCGGCGGTGATCTGCTGCAGCGGCCCGCTGGGAATGACGGCCGGCGCGCTCGCTTGTTGCTCGGAAGGGGCCGGCACAGCGGCGGGAGCCGGCGCCGCCGCGGTCGGGCTCGCGGGCGGGGGTGTGGCGCAGCCAGCCAGCCAGAGGAGGGCCGCGAGCGCCGCGATGTGAAACAGCTTCATCTTGTCTCGTTCTTCATTGCCGACCGTAATTGATCAGCTGGAGGTTACCCGGTTCCCCGGCTGGCGCAGATTTCGAATTGCCCAATGTGTATTCATGTGTGCGGCCGGCCTGACTAGAATCGCTGCAGTTGCAGGCCGTCACGCTGCAAGGCCGGCAGCGGATACAACTTCATGAGCGACCCGATTATAGGAATGCAGCAGTGGTTCGAAACCCCGCCCGGCCGTTACCTTCTGGCCTGGGAGCGGGCGGAGTTCGACCGCGCGGTGGGCGACATCTTCGGCTACCACGCGCTGCAACTGGGCCTGCCTGAACTGGACACGCTGCAGGCCAACCGGATGCCGCACAAGTGGCTGGCCCTGCGCGAGCCGCCGCCTGGAGGCCCGCCGCAAGCCAAGCCCGCGCTGATCGCCGACTTCGCCGCCTTGCCGTTCGAGGAGAACAGCCTCGACCTGGTGGTGTTGCCGCATTCGCTCGAGCTCAACACCGACCCGCACGCGACGCTGCGTGAAGTCGAGCGGGTGCTGGTGCCGGAGGGCAAGGTCGTGATCTGCTGCCTCAACCCCGCCAGCCTGTGGGGCCTGCGGCAACGCCGCGCGCACCTCTACCGGCGGCTCGGCTTTGGCGAACTGTTCCTGCCGGACGCCGGGGAGTTCATCGGCTACTGGCGTTTACGCGACTGGTTGCGCCTGCTCAGCTTCGAGGTCGAGTCGGGCAATTTCGGCTGCTACCGGCCCGCGATGAAAAGCGAAAAATGGCTGGCACGCTACGACTGGATCGACGGCGTGGGGGAGCGCTGGTGGCCGATCTTCGGCGCGGTCTATTTCCTGGTGGCGGTCAAGAAGGTGCGGGGCGTCAAGCTGATCGGCCCCGCGTGGAAGCCGTCCGCGGGCATCGCCACCGCCCCCGTTCCCATGGCCAACCGGGGCCATCCCACCTACTTGGACCAGCATCGATGAACTCGGTCATTGTTTATACGGACGGCGCCTGCAAGGGCAATCCCGGCCCGGGCGGCTGGGGCGCTCTGCTCAAATCGGGCAGTACTGAAAAAGAATTGTTCGGCGGCGAGACGCTCACGACCAACAACCGGATGGAATTGATGGCGGTGATCCAGGCCTTGCGGGCTCTCAAGCGTCCCTGCGCGGTGACGCTGAACGTGGACAGCCAGTACGTGCTCAAGGGCATGAGCGAGTGGCTGGCGGGCTGGAAGGCCAAGGGGTGGCGCACTGCCGCCAAGCAGCCGGTGAAGAACGTGGACCTCTGGCAGGCCCTGGACGAACTGGTGAACCGCAGCGGGCATTCGATCGAATGGCGCTGGGTGCGGGGGCACAACGGCGACCCCGGCAACGAACGCGCCGACGCTCTGGCCAACCTGGGCGTCGAGGTCGCTCTGGGCCGCATGCCTGCGCCAATGTAAAGACGGGGTAAAACCGGCTGGGCGGACGTGGCTTCGAGCCCGGGCCTAGGGCCATTGCGAATGGGCCGGGTGGCATGCTCCTGATACATTTTCAGGTTGGCTTCCAATAACTCGAACTCGCCTCGTTGGGCAGGCTCTCATTCTTCATGGCATCGAAAGCAATCTACATCGCATCTGCTGTCGCCGGCGCCGGCCTCATTTCAGCCGCCGCATGGTGGTACCACTCCAGCAGCGCGCCCACGGCGCAGCCGGGCGAGGGCAGGTCCGCCGGCGCTCCAGCCGTTGGCGCCAGCGGCGCGCAGGGCCCTGCTGCCCTGGTGACCATTGCCGTGGCGCAGAAGCAGGACGTGCCCGTGGACGTCACCGTGAACGGGAGCGTCATGTCACTCAATAGCGTGGACGTCCGGCCCCAGGTCAGCAACATGGTGCAGAAAGTGCACGTGAAGGAGGGCGACTTCGTACGCGCGGGGCAGCCGCTGTTCTCGCTCGACGGGCGCGCGGACCTGGCCAACCTTGCGAAAGCCAAGGCGCAGCAGCTGAAGGACCAGGCCACCTTGTCCGACCTCGAACGGCAGTACAGCCGCAGCCAGGAGCTGCTTGCGCAGAACTTCATCGCCAAGAGCGCGACCGAAACCGTGCTGGCGCAGGTCGAGGCGCAACGCGCCACCGTCGAAGCCGACAAGGCGGCCGTGCAGTCGGCCACGGTGGCGCTCAGCTACGACGATGTCCGGGCGCCGATCGCCGGGCGCACGGGCGGCATCGCGGTGTTCGTGGGTACCGTGGTGCAGCCCGGCGTCACGCTCGTGACGATCACGCAGCTCGACCCGATTGCAGTGTCATTCCCCGTGCCGGAAGGCCGGCTGCAGGATCTGCTGGAAGCGGCCAAGCAGCGCTCGCCCGTGCTGGCTGCGATACCCGGCCGCGCCGCGCCACTGCGCGGGGTTCTCAGCTTCGTGGACAACACGGTCGATCCGCAGGTGGGCACCGTGCGGGCGAAGGCGCAATTCGACAACCGCGAGAACCTGCTTTGGCCGGGCCAGTACGTCAACACCAGCGTCACCGTGCGCACCATCAAGGACGCGACCGTGATCCCGATCGCCGCCGTCATCACCAGCCCCGTCGGCCGCATCGTCTATGTGATGAAGGACGAGACGGTGGAGCCTCGCAAGGTCGAGGTCGAGCATTCCTTCGGTGACCGGGCGGTGGTGCGTGGGGTCCAGCCGGGCGAGCGCGTCATTGTCGAGGGCAAGCAGAACCTGCGCGCCGGCTCGCGCGTGCGCGTCGAGCGGCCTGCGGGGCAGCCCGGGGGCAAGGGCGGCGCGGGCGGCGCGAG
>JAQGMS010000496.1 GCA_028292245.1 Ramlibacter sp. | reverse complement strand
CGGCGTAGCGCGCCAGATAATCGCGGTCGGCATAGCCTTCGCGGAACAGCACATGCATGACCCCGCAGGCGAAGGCGCCGTCGGTGCCCGGCCGCAGCAGGATCTTAATGTCGGCCTGCTTCATGGTGTCGTTGTTGTAGACATCGATCGCCGCGATCCTGGCGCCGCGCTCTTTCCGGGCGCGCATCGCGTGGGTCATCACATTGACTTGGGTATTCACCGGATTGGTGCCCCAGATCACGATCAGATCGGAGACGCCCATTTCGCGGGGATCGACTCCCGCGATCTTGCCGGTACCAACCGCATATCCGACGCGGGCGACGTTCGCGCAGATCGTGCTGTAGAATCGGGAATATTTCTTCACATGGGCGAGGCGGTTGATGCCGTCGCGCATCACCAGGCCCATGGTGCCGGCGTAGTAATACGGCCACACCGATTCGGCGCCGAATTCGCGCTCGGCCGCATCGAAGCGGGCAGCGATCTCGTCCAGCGCTTCGTCCCACGAGATTCGCGCGAATTGACCCGAGCCCTTCGGTCCGGTGCGGCGCTGCGGATACATCAGCCGGTCGGCGTGATGGATGCGCTCGGCGTAGCGCGCGACCTTGGCGCAGACGACGCCGGCAGTATAGGTCTGCAGCTTGGAGCCGCGGACGCGGCCGATGCTGCGACCGTCGATCACCTCGATATCGAGCGCGCAGGCCGACGGGCAATCATGCGGACAGGTGGAGTGGCGGATGTCGACCTTGGCGTGCTGGTTCATGAACCGATACGTACCATCAAAAGCCGGCAGCGCCGAGGGCCTTTATCGGGAACGCGCTGCAAAACGGCGTGCGACGCATGCATTATGAACCGGGATAGGCCCCGCCATTGGCGTGGATAGCCTGCCCGTTGATACCGCGCACCGGGACCACACAGGAATCGCACCGCCACAGCAACATCTTCCGGCCTGCCACGCTCGCCCGGTGATGATCTGATGGATCAAATGATGCCTAGGTTCCGGCCTGTCCTCCGGGCGCGGCGTGCCGGATCAGTCCCGGCACCACGCAATTGACGGTGATGCCGTCAGCGGCAAGGTCATGCGCGAGCGCCCGCGTGAAACCGATCAGGCCCGCCTTCGCCGTCACTACATGGGCGCGGTCCTTTGCGCCGGTATGCGCGCTCAGGCACCGATGTTGACGATGGTTCCGGCTCCGCTTTTGCTCAAGGCAGGAAGGCAGGCCTTGGTGCAATGGAATGCGCCATCGAGCGTGACGTCGAGGATTTCGCGCCACTCGGCATAGCTCAACTCCGCGAAGGCTTTTTTCCCGCCGAAGCGCTGCATTGTTGACGAGGATATCGATCCGGTCGAACTGTTTTACCGCAGCATCGGCCATCGCCTGCACGGCTGTGGCATCGGCCACGTCGCCGGCCCTGACGCCGCGCGCGGCCAGCCGTCGCGCGCAATCGATGTAGGGCTGCGCCATGGTCCCGCAGGGATATGGCTTGAACGCCAGGGTGTCGGTAATCCAGCGGCTGCCGAAATCGCCGGTCAGGGCGCCATAATCGCCCTCGGTCGTATGCGCGCCGAACGGAGGCCGCCAACATCGATGATGAGTTGCTGGGCGTCGCGGCTGAAGCAGAACGACTGAAACAGTCTCGCGGCGTTCGGATTGGGCGCAGCCTTGAACACGCCGTTGAGGCCGATGATCAGCGGCGATCCCTCGCTGGCATAGACCGGCTCGACCGGGCGTCCGGCTTCCTTCATCTGGAAGATATTGTACTCGTTGCCGTCCGCCATGACGGCCCGCTCGCCGAGATCGAGTTTCTTCCGCGGATCGGCTGACGATTGCACCTGCAGGCGTGATCGGTTCCGGCGGTGGTGCTGCGGCCAGCACACGGGTTGCGAAAGCGGCGCCGGAAAGCAAACCGCCGCTGCCCTTGAGCAGGTCGCGACGCGATATGGTGGGCTTCCTCATGGCGATTCCATCCGCTTCTTCTGGCAGGGTTCGGTACACCGGAGGTTATCTTTTTATTCCTACAGCGCACACCTAGTCTATCGTCGACAGCGCATCGGCAATGCAGCTAGACTTGATAGACAGATTGGCCGGCCAACGGCCCGACGCAGAAAAAGACCGATTCCGGGAGATTGTGATGACGGCCCCAAGGTTCGCGCTTGCGTTTGCCGCAACTGCTCTTGCGACGTCAATTCTCGCGACGCAATGCCTGGCGCAGGATTATCCGACCCGGCCGGTCAAGATCATCGTCCCGTTTGGCGCCGGAGGCCCGGCCGATGTGACGGCCCGCCTGATCGGCAACATCCTGCAGGAAGGTTTTGGGCAACCCTTCGTGGTCGAGAACCGAACCGGGGCCGGCGGGGTGATCGGCACGGTCGAGGCCGCCAAATCGCCGCCTGACGGCTACACGCTGCTGATGATGTCGAACACCCAGACCGCGAACGAATCGCTGGTGCCGCAACGCAAATACGAATTGATGCGCGATCTGACGCCGATCGCGCCGGTCAATTATTCCGATCTTGTGATCGTCGTGAACCCGCAGGTTGCGGCAAAAACGCTGGCCGAATTCATCGCGCTGGCCAAATCGCAGCCGGGCAAACTGAATTACGCTTCCTCCGGCCAAGGCACGCCATATCACATGGCTGGCGAACTGTTCAAAACCATGGCCGGCATCGACCTCGTGCACGTTCCCTACCGCAACAGCGGCGAGGCTCGCACCGGCGTCATCGGTGGGCAGGTGCAGATGATGATCGACGCGGTTCCGGCAATGGCCCCGAACGTCGCCGAGAACCAGGTCCGGGCGCTTGCCACCACCGGCAAGTCGCGCTCAACCGTGCTGCCCAATGTGCCAGCCGCGACCGAGGCCGGGGTCTCCGGCTACGAGGCAACCATCTGGCTCGGCTTGATGGCGCCGGGGGGAACGCCAAAGCCGATTATCGACAAACTGAATGCGGCCGTGAACGCCGCGGTGAAGCGACCTGACATCGTCAAGCTCTGGACTGAACAGGGCGCGGTTCCGATGTCCATGACGCCGGAAGAGTTCGACAAATATCTGCGCGGCGATATTGTCAAATGGGCCGAGGTCGTCAAGAAGTTCGCCGACAAGCCTCAATAACAAGGTTTTGGTTTCCAATGCCTAGCGTTCGATTTCGCCTCAATGGCGTCGAGACGGAAGTCGACGCCGATCCCGATTCATCGCTTCTCAGTATCCTGCGTGGATCGCTCGAAATGGCCGGCCCGCATTTCGGCTGTGGTTCAGGTGAATGTGGCGCTTGCAACGTCATCGTCGGGGATCACGCGGTCGCCGCATGCGAGACGCCGCTGTGGTCGATTGCGGATAAGGACGTCACATCGATCGAAGGGCTGGGGAGCGAACAACGCCCGCATCCGCTGCAGCGCGCGTTCATCGCCGAACAAGCCCTGCAATGCGGCTACTGTGTTTCGGGGATTTTGATGACTGCGGCCGCTCTCCTGATGCGAAATCCAAGGCCTTCCGACGCGGATGTCAGGGGAGCGCTGGACCGCAACCTTTGCCGCTGCGGCTCGCATAACCGAATGGTGCGGGCGGTGTTGCGCGCGGCGGCGGAGATGGACGCCCGATGACCGCACCCTCCCCGCCGAAATTGCCAGTCAACCTTGCGGCCAATCCCGTGCTGTCGTCCTGGGTTGGCTTTTCCCCGGAAGGCCATGTCAGGCTGTCGCCGGGCAAGGTGGAGATCGGGCAAGGCATCGTGACGGCGCTGGCCCAGATCGCCGCCGACGAACTCGATGTCGATATCTGCCGCGTGCAGATGGTCCGCGCGTCAACGGCCGCAAGCCCGAACGAGGGCGTCACCTCAGGCAGTCTTTCGGTGCAGCAGTCGGGACGCGCGGTGCGGCAGGTCTGCGCCGAAATTCGGCGGATATTTCTTCAAGTAGCGTCG
>JAQGMS010000215.1 GCA_028292245.1 Ramlibacter sp. | reverse complement strand
GGGGCCACCGGCGGCGGGGGTGCGGCCGCGCCTTCGGGTTGTGCCGGTGGCGCGGGGGGCGCGCTGCCCGCGGCGCGCGGCGGCGGGTTCTGGCCATAGACCTTGCCGGCAGGGCCCACCGCGCGGGCGATCAGCTCGGTCGTGTAGCCGCGCGCGGCGCTGACGTCCAAGGCCACCATGCCGGGACGCACGCCGACGAACGCGAGCATTTGCGCGGGCCTGCGGCGGATGTCGGTGATGCGGTCGGCCGCGTTGCGGTCCGGGCTGGCGACGATGGCCGCGATGCTGTCGCCGGACAGGGGTTGCGGGCCGGCCGCGCAACCGGCGAGCAAGGCGAGGGCGATGACGGCCCCCAGGGAGTATCTGCAGTACCTGAAATCGATCATGCTGTCAGTCCTTCGGTGTGCCTAGACGCTGGAGCCCCGATGGTACTTGCTGGCCAACGGTGGCATCATCTTTCCCATGAGCCAGCACGACCATCCGCACGGCGAGGACCACAGCGAACTCGACGAAACCGAAATCCGCGTGCGCGCCCTGCAGTCGCTGTTGACCCAGAAGGGGTACGTGGACCCGGCCGCGCTGGATGTCCTGATCGACACCTACCAGAGGCGCATCGGCCCGCGCAACGGCGCTCGTGTGGTGGCCCGCGCTTGGAGCGACCCGGGCTTTTTCGACTGGCTGTTGCGCGACGCGACGGCCGCCATCGCTTCCATGCACTACACCGGCCGGCAAGGCGAACACATGGTGGCCGTGCCCAATACGGATGAGGTGCACAACATGGTGGTCTGTACCCTGTGCAGCTGCTATCCCTGGCCGGTGCTCGGGTTGCCGCCGGTCTGGTACAAGAGCGCGCCCTACCGGTCGCGGGCGGTGCGCGATCCGCATGGCGTGCTGGCCGATTTCGGCGTGGTGTTGCCCGAAGGCAAGCAGGTACGCGTCTGGGATTCCACTGCCGAGGTGCGTTACCTGGTCATACCGCAGCGGCCCGCCGGCACCGAAGGCCTGGACGAGCAACAACTGTCCGAACTCGTGACCCGCGATTCGATGATCGGCACGGGGCTGCCGCGCACGCCCGGGAGCGCGGCGTGAGCTACGTCACGCACGCCGACCTCGGGGGCCGATTGGGCGAAGGCGCCGTCGTGCCGGAGCCGGAGGGCCAGCCCTTTCACGAAGCGTGGGAGCCGATGGTCATGGCCCTGGCCCTGGCGATGGGCGCCACCGGAAGCTGGAACATCGACATGAGCCGGGCGGCGCGAGAGACGCTGCCCGCCTACAGCCGCTTGAGCTATTTCCAGATCTGGCTGGCGGCTCTCGAAAAATTGATGCTCGAACGGGGCCAGGTGTTCGAGGACGAATTGACCGAGGGACGGCTATTGCATCCGCCGGCACCGGTAGCCCGCGTGCTGCTGGCCGCCAATGTGCCGGCCGGCTTGGCGAAAGGCACGCCGACGCAACGGCCCGAGGCGCAGCCGCCGCAATTCCAACTGGGGCAGCGCGTGCGCACGCGCGCCAGCGCCGCCGGCCATCACACGCGCCTGCCGGCATACGTGCGCGGCAAGTGCGGCACCGTCGAGAAATTGCACGGCACGCATGTGTTCGCCGATGCGCATGCACAAGGCCTGGGCGAAAGCCCGCAGCCCTTGTACACGGTGGTGTTCGACGGCGCCGAAATCTGGGGCAAGGACGCCGCGCCGGGATTGCGCGTTTCGGTGGACGCATGGCAAAGCTACCTGGAGGCCGCATGAAACGCCCGCCGCCGCTGGACGGTTTTCCGCAGGATGCGGCCGGGCCGGTGTTCAACGCCCCCTGGGAGGCGCAGGCCTTCGCCATGACATTGATGCTGCATGAACGCGGCCTGTTCACCTGGCCCGAGTGGGCCCAGGCGCTGGCGCGGCAAGTGGCCGCCGCGCAAGTGGCCGGCGACCCCGACCTGGGCGATACCTACTACCACCATTGGCTGGCGGCACTGGAACACATCGTCGCCGAAAAGGGCGCGGGCTCGGCCGAGGAGATGCTGCGCTACCAGCAGGCCTGGGACCGGGCTGCCGACCGCACGCCGCACGGCAAGCCGATCGACCTGGCGCCCGAGGACTTTGCGGGCCAGGCGCAGACGTGAGCGCCGCGCTTGCCGAGGTCCTTGCGCAGCAACTGGGGCTGCCCACCTCCAGCTGGAGCATGGGCGAATTCGGCGCACTGGCCGAGTTCCACCACGTCGGGACGTCTTCGCTCAGGGGCCTGGCGCTCGATGCCGCCGAAGGCAGCGTGGCGATCGATGGCATCCATTGCACCGCCATCGCGTACGAAACCATCAGCGGCCGGCCCGGCCGCTGGCTGCACGGCCTGGCGCTGTGCCTGCCGGTGCGCGAGGCACGAATGAACCAGCGCCGCGTCATCACTGAATTGGGCCCGGACGACGGCGCCATCCGGCCGGTCGAGCGCGCCGGCCTGCTGTTCGATCTCGGATTGGGCCTGACGACGGTGGACTTTTGTGTGCGCAGCGGCGATGAATCCTTGCTCCAGGCGCTGCGGGCCGCGCAAGGCACTTCGCTGCTGGCGAACCGGCCGCTGTTCGAGCGGCTGCAGCAGGCCAGCCCGCATCGCGTGCTCGTCTCCAGGCTGGCGCGGCTGGAAGTTCGCGCGGCGATTCCGCGCGCGGGCGAGCACAGTCCGCCGGGTCCGCACACCCACTTGCTGCCGCATCTGTTGAACCGCAGGCTGGTTTGTTCGGCCAACATTCCCATCCCGCCCCAGTTGCTTCCTTGCATCTACCTGTATCCCGCCCATCCGATGGAAGACGACGCGTTCGACACGGAGCGCCACGACGCATTCCAGCAATTGATGCGAGGTTTCGGCGCTGCCGACCAGCTCGATGCCAAGCAGGAGCTGCAAGACGCCATCCTGCGCGGTGACGCGCCCCGGGGCTTGCGCGGCGCACGCTCGAGGCATGGCCGGCTCGCGATGCGCGCGACCCTGCGCCAGCTGCAGGCGCAGGGCTTTCCGCCCTCCCGGCTCGGCCCATGGGAAGCGGCGTGCCGCGCCGCCGGCTAGCGTTTGTGCGGATCGCGTGACCGGTCGGGCAGCTCGTCCATCTGCGAGGCGAACTCGGTGGTGTCCTTGCCGAACAGGGTCGGCTCGTCCTGCGTCCGCGCTTGCGGGTCGGGCTTGGGACGCAGCACCGCAAAGACCACCAGCAGCGCAAAGCCCGCCAGCAGGAAGTACGGTGCGGCATGCAGCAGCATCTTGCCCGTCGGCTGCGTGGCCGCATTGAGCTGCATCGCCACCGACACCAGCAGCAGCACGGCGCCGAGGCCGAGCATCGCGATTGCGGCAGCCAGCGTCCAACCCGATCGGCCTCGTTCCATCATGTGCTCCGTGCGAATACCAGCAAGAGATTATTGGCCGGCATCGCGTGCCGGTCACGCAGCGCCAACCCCGCGCGCTGCGCTTCAGCCTTCACGTCCTCCAGCCGCCGGATGCCCCAGGCCGGATTGCGCGCGCGCAGGCTCTGGTCGAACGACAGGTTGCCCGGCGCAGTGGCAACGTCATCCTCCAGGTACGGCCCGTAGGTGACCAGCACGCCATCGGTCGCCAGATGCCGCGCCGCGCCCTGCATCAGCCCGGCGCAAACCGCCCACGGCGCGATGTGCAGCATGTTGGCGCAGTAGATGGCGTCGAAGGGCTGCGCGAAGGCTGCTCCTTGCGCCGGCCACCGCGGCGCCGTCACGTCGAGCAATAGCGGCGGGCACACGTTGGCAAGCCCTGCTTGCGCTGTCCACGCGGCGATCGAGGGCAGGGCGCTTTCATCCGTGTCGGTCGGCTGCCAGGCCCAGCCCGGCAAGGCGGCCGCGAACCAGGCCGCGTGCTGACCGGTGCCCGCGGCAATCTCCAGCGCGGTGCCATGGGCCGGCAGCACACTAAGCAGGACCTCGAGGATCGGCTGCTTGTTGCGGTCGGCGGCCGTGCTGTGAGCAGTCGTCGTCATGCCTTGCTATCCCGGTATCTGCATCCTCACGCGCCGTGCCGATTCCTCGGCCCGCGCGTCGTCGATCTCGCGCAGCACGCCGCCCAGGTCCACCGCGCCGTGCTTGTGCTCGAAGCGGCCGGTCAGCGGCGTTTCCGGCGTGAGCAGGCCGCGCTGGTACAGGTCCCAGATCTCGGGGCCGAAGTGGGTCTGCAGCAGTTCGGGCGCGAAGCCGCCGAAGAAGCCGCGCAGGTTGCCGACGTCGCGCAGCAGCACGCGCTGCGCATGGTTGTTGCCGGCGGCGTCGATGGCCTGCGGCAGGTCGATGATGACCGGACCTTCCTCGCCCAGCAACACGTTGAACTCCGACAAGTCGCCGTGCACGACGCCCGCGCACAGCATGCGCACCACCTGCAGCAACAGCATGGCGTGATACGAGCGCGCCTGGGCGGCCGTCAGCGCGACGTCGTTCATGCGCGGTGCGGCGTCGCCGTGGGCGTCGGTCACCAGTTCCATCAACAACACGCCATCGTGGAAGTTGTAGGGCGTGGGCACGCGTACGCCGGCGGCGGCCAGGCGGTACAGCGCATCGACCTCGGCGCTTTGCCATGCGGCTTCCTGCGACTGGCGGCCGAACTTGGTGCCTTTGGCCATGGCGCGGGCTTGGCGTGTGTTCTTGACCTTGCGGTTCTCGGTGTAGTCCACCGCTTGGCGAAAGCTGCGCTGGGTGGCCTCCTTGTAGACCTTGGCGCAGCGCGTTTCGCTGACGCCGTTGTGCGAGCAGCGCACAACGTAGGCCATCGCCTCCTTGCCGCTCATCAATTGGCGAACGACCGAGTCGATCAGGCCTTCGTCGACCAGCGATTGGAGGCGTGGTGGTGTCTTCATGAGGGTGATTGTCGGGCCTGCGCGGCCTCCCGCGTAGGACAGGGCACCTGGAAGGGTCAGGTCATCCTATGGCAAGGCGCGGCGGTCGGGCAGCGCATTGTCGGGGTGGAGGAAAAAGCAGTACGGCAATCTCATCATTCCAAGGGGACACCCAATGAACCGAAATCAAGTCAACGGCGCCATCAAGGACGCACTGGGCCGGGTGCAAGAGCACGCAGGCAAGACCATGGGCAACAGCGAACAGGAAGCCAAGGGTCTCGCCAGGCAGGGCCAGGGCCGGCTGCAGAAGGCTTACGGCGACTTGAAGGAGGCGCTGAAGAATTCGAGGCACTCCTGACCGGCGGGCGGTAGCATCCCCGGATGCCCCTCAACGCGCGAATCACCGGCGGCGCATTGCTCCTTGCATGCGCCGTTGGCCTGTCCGGCTGGTTGATCTACGAGCGCTTCGTCGGCAGCTGGTCGGCGACGGAAACCAGCGTTGCCGCGTCCGGCATCCCGGTGGTCATGCGCAGCGCCGGCGGCCTGCTGGAGATCGCCACCGTCACCGTCTATGAACGCTTCAAGCGCACGGACACCAAGGAATTCTGGGGCATCCCCCTGGGCACGACGGTGTCGATCATCCAGGTGCCCGTCACCTACCGCTACCACATCGAGATGGCCAAGGAGTGGCCGATCCTCATCAACGGCAAGACCGCCGTGGTGCGCGCGGCCGAGGTCAAGCCCTCGCTGCCGGCCGCGATCGATACGGCGAAGATGGAGAAATACTCGCAGAACGGCTGGGCACGCTTCAACAAGGACGAGAACCTCGAGTTGCTGGAGCGATCGATTTCGCCCGAACTGCAGACCCGCGCCAACAACGCCGCCATTCGCCAATTGGCTGTCGACGCCGGCCGGCAGACGGTGCGCGAATTCGTCACCAGTTGGCTGTTGAAGGAGCAGGGCTGGAAGCGCGACCCGGAGTTCAAGGTGGTGGTACTGTTCCCGGGAGAACAGCAACCCCGCAGCGGCCAGGACCCCGGCTGAGAAAGCACGAGAACGATGGCGATCCAATGGTTCCCCGGCCACATGAACCTCACGCGCAAGGCGATCGCCGAGCGCGTCAAGGAGATCGACGTCGTCATCGAGGTGCTGGACGCTCGGCTGCCCGGCTCCAGCGCCAACCCGTTGCTGGCCGACCTCACCGGCCACAAGCCCACGCTGAAAATCCTCAACAAGCAGGACGTGGCCGACCCCGGGCGCACCCAGCAGTGGCTCGATCACTACAACGCGATGCCCGATACCCGCGCCATTCCGCTGCAGGCCACCGACGCCGCCGCCACGCAGCGCCTCGCGGCCGCGAGCCATGCGCTGGCGCCTGGCCGCGGCGGCATGGCCAAGCCGATGCGGGTGCTGATCTGCGGCGTTCCCAACGTCGGCAAGTCGACGCTGATCAACACGCTGACCAACAAGCGCCACGCCAAGACCGGCGACGAAGCCGGCATCACCAAGCTGGAGCAGCGCATCACGCTGGCCGACGACTTCTACCTGTACGACACGCCGGGCCTTTTGTGGCCGCGGATCATCGTCGCCAAGAGCGGCTACAACCTGGCCGCCAGCGGCGCGATCGGCCGCAACGCCTACGACGAGGAAGAAGTGGCGCTGGAGCTGCTGGACTACCTGCGGCGCGACTATCCGCAACTGCTGGAAGCGCGCTACAAACTCGATGGCGTCGCCGCGATGAAGGACGAGGAAGTGCTGGAGGCCGTCGGCCGCCAGCGCGGCGCGCTGCTGGGCAAGGGGAAGATCAACACGCAGAAAGCCGCCGAGATCGTCATCACCGAGTTCCGCTCGGCGACGCTGGGCCGCATCACGCTGGAAACGCCGCAGGAGTTCGCGCAGTGGCTGGCCGCGGGCCAGCTGCTGGATGCGCAACGGCTGGCGAAGAAAGAGGCAAGGGCGGGCAAGGGCAAGAAGGCCGTCCCCGCGGCCGAAACCTGACGCCTTTCAGTTGCAACTGTCGCCGGCCGCCCGCTGGAACACCTGCCCCTGCGCCAATGCAAGATTGCCTTGCGCGGACGTGATGCGCAATTCGCTGCCGCTGGCCTGCAGCACCAGCTCTCCTTGCCGGCCTGCGGGGGTGCGCAATTCGGCACCCGCGATCTGGCCCGCGAGTTCGCGCTTGCGGTCGCGCCAAGTGAGCGTGCCGTCGAAGGCCTGGTAGGCCTGGGCCAGCTTCAGGCTCGCGTCGCGCAGCAGGCCGGTGCCGCACCACAGCCCTTCGACGCGGGCGGGCACCACCCACAGGTGGACCTTGCTGGATTTCTCGCGGCCGACCTGCTTGTCCGGCACCGGCACCACCGTCGTGCGGTCCGGCTTCCAGTCGCCCATGTCCCAGTCGTGCGAAACGATGCGCGTGCCCGGCTTGAGCGCGAGCAGGCGCGGCCGCAATTGCAGGTTCACTTCCTGCAGCAGGTACATCGTGATCACCGTGGCGCCGGACAAGTCGGTGGTGAACAGGTCCTGCACCCGGAACTCCACCCGGTCGGCCACGCCCGCATCGCGCGCGTTGGCGATGCTGCGCTGGACCAACGACGGGTCGATCTCCACGCCCAGCCCGGTCGCGCCGAAGCGCCTGGCCGCGAGGATGACGATGCGGCCGTCGCCCGATCCAAGGTCGATCACGTGATCTTCCCGCTTCACGCCGGCCAGGGTCAGCATCTCCAGCGTGACGTTGTCGGGCGAAGTGATGAACGGGACTTCTTCGCCCGGCTGGGCGTTGGCCACGAGCGAAACAAAAATGGCCGCGCAGGCCAGCACACTGAATCGGTTGATCACTTTGAAACTGCGGGTGGAGTCATCTTTTCGCTCAGGGCCAGCGGCACCACGCCCCAGATCTCGGTGGCGTACTCCTGGATCGTGCGGTCCGA
>JAQGMS010000197.1 GCA_028292245.1 Ramlibacter sp. | reverse complement strand
GGCCGGCGCGGATGTTCTGCAGGCCGATGGTCAGGTCCATCATCATGGACTCGACCTGGCCGCCGATCACGTCCTGCACGGCCGGCGAGCCGCCCTTGTACGGCACATGGGTCAGCTGCAGGCCGGCGGCGCGCTGGAACATTTCCATCGAGATGCGGTGCAGCGAGGTATTGCCCGCCGATCCGAAATTGACCTTGCCGGGATTTGCCTTGGCGTACGCGATGAATTCCGTGAGGGTCTTGGCCGGAAACTTGGGATTGACCACCAGCGTTACCGGCACCCGCCCGATCGCGCCGATGTAGGTGAAGTCCTTGTCGCGGTCGTAGGCAAGCTTGGAATACAGGTGCTCGTTGAACATCAAGGTCGAGTTCTCGGCGTTCATGAGGGTGTAGCCGTCCGCCGGCGACTGGCGCAGCGCGGCCACCGCGATCTGCCCTGATGCGCCGGGGCGGTTGTCCACCACCAGGGGCTGGCCCAGGCCGGCCTGCATGGCATCCGCCATGTAGCGCACGACCGCGTCGCTGGCGCCGCCGGCAGGGAAGCCCACGATCCAGCGGATGGGCTTGTTGGGATAGGCGCTTTGCGCCTGGGCACCGCCAGCCGCCATCGCCAGCAAGGCCGCAGTGAATGAACGCCGTCGCATAGGTCTCCTTCTTTCTGGATTGCCTGAAAACTCTAGGTACTAGATATCAGGTGACTTGATGTGCAGTATATTCGTTTTTTCAAGGAGCGCAATACGCATGGAAACCCTGATGGATGCGGACTGGAAGCCTTCGGCCCCCTTGGCGCGCGGGAATGCCGTCGGCCAGATCCTGGACGACCTGCGCAACCAGATCCTGACGGGACGGATCGCGCGCGGCACCAAACTGCCGAGCGAGAAGCAATTGGCGGATGCCTACGGCGTCAGCGGCGCGACGGTGCGGGAAGCATTGCGTGGGCTCACGACTTCCGAACTGGTAGAGGTCAGGCACGGCAGCGGCACCTATGTCACCGCCCAGGCCGATCGCCTGCTCGACGCTTCGCTGCAGGCCGTGATCCAGATCGAGCGCATGGGCGTGGGCGAAGTGCTCGATGTATTGGGCGTCCTCAACGCGCATGCGGCCGAGCGGGCCGCCAGTTCCGCGACCGAGCAGCAAGTGGACGAACTCGAAAAGGCCCTGGTCACGCTGGATCAGGTGCCGGCCGGCCAGGACGTGACGGAAGAACTGATCCGGTTTCTGGGCTGCCTGGCGCGCGCGTCGGGCAACCCGCTGCTCGCGGCTCTGTGCGGGTTCCTTGCGGGCCTGCAGGTCAGGCTGGCGCGGGATCGTTCGGGCGGGATGCTGGAAAAGAAGATCGCCGGGCGCCTGTCCAAGGAGCGTTGGCGCGTGGTGCAGGCCATCCGCGCGCGCAATCCCGGAGAAGCCTGGAAAGCGGCCCGCGCTTATCACGAGCGATCGGCAAAAGTGGTGTTGAGCCTGCCGGGCATCGCCGGCTCCTGAGCGGGCACGCGCCACTACTCATATATCAGTTGCGTCAATACATATATTGCCGATAGACTGCGCCGGACACTTCAAGGTCCTTGCGAATGAATGCCGCCGCCCGCCTGTCCGTCGTCGCAGATTCCAAACCCAGCGCGAGCGAGCAGGTGCGGCTGCACGTCGAGCGGGAGATCAGCGAAGGCCTGCTCTTGCCCGGCGACGCGCTTGCCGAGGACGCACTGGCGGCGCGCTTTCGCGTATCGCGCACTCCCGTCCGCGAGGCCATGCTGCAGCTTTCGGCGCGCGGGCTCGTCACGATCGCGCCGCGCTCGGGCATCCACGTGTCGCGGTTGTCGGTCCCCGAACTGCTGGTGCTGCTCGAATACCTTGGAGAGCTGGAAGGGGCCTGCGCCAAGCTGGCAACGCGGCGGCTTTCCGCCGAGCAGGCCAGGGAATTGCGGCGGATCCACGCCGCGAGCAAGGCCAGCGTCGATGCCGGCGATGCGGCGGGCTACGCCCACGCCAATGCACAGTTCCATGAACTCCTGTACCTCGCCTGCAGCAACAGCGCATTGACCAGCGCGATTGCGCACGCACGTTGCCGCACGCAGATTTACCGGCAGTCGGCGTTTCAAAGCGAAGCACGCCGGCGCCGCTCTCGCGAGGAGCACGGCTCGATCCTGAAAGCCGTGCTCGCGGGCGACGCAGCAGCAGCGGGGCAGCTCATGGTGGACCACTTCAGCATCGGCAACCGCGACTTCGCCGACTTCCTGGCGACGATGCCGCCGCAGCTGCTGGCGGCGCAGGTCGACTATCCCGGCAAACGGGCCGCCGAGTTCACGCGGCGGAAGACCAACGCGGCCGCCGCCAGGCGCAAGCCTGTCCGGTGATTCGCGCCGCTACCAGAACAACTCCAGGAGACATCCATGCTCAATCGACGCCACTTCGTGGCCACCGCCACTTCGGCACTCGCGCTCGCGCGAACCGGTTCCGCGTTCGCGCAAGCCAATGGCACAGGACGCGTCTGCGCGGGCTTCCCGCCCGGCTCATCGGCTGACACGCTGTCGCGGCTTCTTGCGCAGAAGCTCAGCACGGCGGGAACGCCCTTCATCGTCGAAAACCGCACCGGAGCGGGCGGGCGCCTGGCGGTGGAGAACATCAAGAACTCGCCGGCCGACGGCCAGTCGATCCTGGTGACGCCCGACGTGATGATGGTTCTCTATCCCCACGTCTTCAAGGCGCTGACGTACGACCCCATGAAGGATTTCCGGCCGGTCACCACCTTGGCCACCGTTCCGCTCGCGCTCGCGGTCGGCCCGAAGGTGCCCGACAGCGTCAAGACGCTCACCGATTTCGGGCAGTGGTGCAAGGCCAACCCGCAGTCGGCGTCGTTCGGCACTTCCGGTGCCGGCAGCTCGCTGCACTTCACCGGCGTGATGTTTGCGCGGGCTTCGAATTTCGAATTCGCGCACGTGCCTTATCGCGGCGCCAACCTGGCCGCGCAGGATACCGCCGGCGGGCAGATCGCCTCGTGCGTGGGCGTACTCACCGATGTCTTGCAACTGGCACTGGCAGGCAAGCTGCGGCTGCTGGGCGTTTCCAGCCCCGCACGGTCGCGCTTCGCGCCGAATGTGCCGACGTTTCGCGAGGCCGGGTTCAAGGAGCTCGAATCGATCACCTGGTTCGGCATGTACGTGCCGGCCCAGACGCCGGACGCACGCGTGAATGCGCTGCACGCCGCCACGGTCGAGGCGTTCAGGCAGCCCGAGGTAGCGGAGACTTTGGGCAAGTCCGCTTTCGAGCCGATGACGATGCCGATGCCGCAGTTCGCCGAACTGATGCGGTCCGACACCGCGCGCTGGGCGGCGATCGTCAAGCAGGTCGGCTACACGGCCACGGAATGAGCGCGGCGATGCGAAAGCTTGCCGGCTTGCCCGCCGATCGTGGGCGGCGAAGCCTACTGATACTGGCGGGTGCGGCGATTGCATTGCCTGTGCTGGCGCAGTCCTATCCCGCCCGGCCGATCCGCCTGCTGGTGGGCTACCCGCCCGGCGGCGGGGTCGATTCGGTGGCGCGCCTGCTGGCGCCCCGCCTGTCCACAGCGCTGGGCCAACAGGTGGTTGTCGAGAACCGCACCGGCGCCACCGGTGCGATCGCGGCCGACGCCGTGGCCAAGGCCCCGCCCGATGGCTATGTCCTGTTGCTGGGCGAGACCGGGCTGCTGATCAACCAGTACCTGCAGCCACACGTGCCCTTCGATGCGATCAAGAGCTTTGCGCCGGTGGCCGGCTTGTTCACCTTGCCGCTGATCATCGTGGCCAACAACGACTTTCCCGCGCGCACGCCGGCCGAACTGATCGCCGCGCTGAAGAAATCTCCGGGGAAGTACTCGTACGCGACGCCCGGCATCGGCACGGTGCAGCACCTGGGCTTCGAGATGCTCAAGACGCAGGCCGGCGTCTTCGTCGTGCACATTCCTTACCGCGGGGCCGCACAGATCGTTCCCGACGTGGTCGGCGGCTCGGTGCCGCTGGCGGTGCTGACGGCCACCGCCGCGCTGGCCCAGGCCAAGGCGGGCAAGCTGAAAGCGATCGCGGTGCTGAGCCCGGCCAAACTCACGGGCGGCGAGGACATCGAGCCGCTTTCGAACGCTTTGCCCGGCTTCAGCGCCGCACCGCGCCTGTCCCTGCTCGCTCCCGCCGGAACGCCGGCGGCCATCGTTCAAGCATTGAGCGACGCCGTGCGGCGCGTGCTGGCCACGCCGGAGTTGATCCAGGCAGCCGCCCAGCAAGGGGCAGTGCCTTCATATCTGGCGCCGGGGCCGCTCGAGGCCGATCTGAAGCGCGAGTCGGAGAGCTGGGGCAAGCTGATCAAGGACCAGAAAATCACCGCCAGCTAGAAAACAAGTTATCGCATGCCCGAACAGAAAACTCCCACCATCGGCCTCATCGTCCCGCCCGGCCACGGCCGTGTACCCACGGACGCCGGGCTGCTGTACGGCGACCGCATCAACTTCATCGCGCGGGGGCTGGGCATCGCCGCCATCTCACCCGACGGCTTCAACCCGGTGGTCGATGCAATCGTCGAAAACGCGTTGAGATTGCGGGACGCCGGGGCGCAGGCGATCTCGATGATGGGAACGTCGATCAGCTTCTATCGCGGCGCCGCCTTCACGGAAGACCTGCGGGCGCGGATGCAGGAAGCGACGGGGGTGCCCTGCACGACCATGAGCCACGCCATCGTCGCTTCGTTGCGGGCACTGGGCGTGCACCGGGTGGCGGTGGCCACGTCCTATATCGACGAACTCAACGACCGGCTGGTGGATTACCTTGCCGCGGCCGGCTTCGAGGTCAGCGCGATCGAAGGCCTGTCGTTGACCGCCGTCGACGAGGTCGCGGCTCTCGGCCCGGAAACACTGTTGGCTCACGCGGCCGCCGTCTATCGCAGGGACCCTTCGGCCGATGGTGTCTTCATTTCTTGCGGCGCCTTGCTGACGCTGGACGTCATCGCGCCACTGGAGAAGATGTTGGGCCGCCCCGCAACCGCCAGTTCACCGGCCGGCTTCTGGGACGTGGTGCAGCTGGCCGGGCTGGACGCGGCCTCTCCCGGGTTCGGGATATTGTTCGAGCCCCAGCTGCTGCACTCCTAGGCGCGTTTTTTCTTCGGCGCGGGGCTTTCGGCGGGCAAGTCGCCCTGTTCCGCGCAGGTGGCGAAGTGATTGAGCAGGTGCGTCAATGCTTCGAGCTCGTGCGGGTCGATCGTGCCGAACGCGGCTGTCAGGCGCCGCGAGTGATCGTCCATGATCGACTTCAGGCGCTTGCGGCCCGATGCGCTGAGCTCGGCCAGCGAGTTGCGCCGGTCTTGCGGGTCTTCCTTGCGATTGAGGAAACCGTCCTTGACCAGGCCATCCACCAATCCGGAAATCGTCGCCCTGCCCACGGAAAGATGGGAGCCCAGGTCGGAGAAGCTGACCGACTCGTCGTTCGCCGCCCACATCAGCATGAGCAGCGCGATCTTTGCCGGGGTGAGGCCGGTGCCGGCCAGCCAGCTCGCATACATGTTGTCGACGCGCTGCGAACTGCGGCGCAACGCGAAGAAGGCGTCGAAGATGGCGGGCGACAGGTTGGGATAGGTCTTCTTCTGCCGCTCTTTCCAGGAGGGCGGAAGGACCAGCTGGCCGCGCTGGAAGGGAGGTTCTTTCTTTGCCACCGCACGATCTTAACGTATGGCACCGGACGGTATGCCCTATCCGACCAGCTTCGGCAGCCAGGTGGCGATCGACGGAATCCAGAACACCGCCGCCAACAGCAGGATGCTCATCACCACATACGGCACGACGGCGGCGAAGATGTGGCCCATGGTGACGGCCGGCGGCGCCACGCCGCGCATCGTCATCAGCAACAGGCCATGGGGCGGCAGCAACAGCCCCAATTGCATGCAGATGAGGAACATCACGCCGAACCACACCGGGTCGATCCCCAGCGACTGCACGATCGGCATGAAGATCGGCAGCGTGATCATCATCATGCTGACCTGGTCGACGAAGATGCCCAGGAAGATCAGCATCAGCATCATGCCGGCCACGATCATCCCGGTGGACAGGCCCTGCCCCGTGATGAACTGCACCAGGCCGTTGCTGGCGCCCGAGAACGACAGGATCTGGGCGAACGTGGTGGCGCCCAGGATGATGAACAGGATCATCCCCGAGATGCCGGCGGTGCCCTTGAGCGCCTTGAGCAGCGCATCCCAGGTCAGCGCGCGATAGGCGACCGCCAGCACCATGGTGGCGAAGGCGCCGAGCGCCGCGCACTCGGTCGGCGTGGCCCAGCCGTCCGCCAATGCCCCGACGACGACACCGAAGATCGAGAGCGTCGGCAGCACGTAACCGAAGAAAGGCTTCCAGCGCTCCCACCCGGTGTACTGGACGTCACCGTCGTCGGCCGGCGCCAGGTGCGGGCTGATCCGCACCCGGATGATGATCCAGAACACGAAGGCGACCGACAGGATGATGCCCGGCAGCACGCCACCGACCAGCAACTTGGAGATCGAGATGCCGGACAGCGAGCCGAGCAGCACCGTCAGCGCCGAGGGCGGGATCAGCATGTCCACCGCGCCGATGGCCATGATCGGGCCGGTCGCCAGCGTCGGGTGGTAGCCGCGCGCCAGCATCACCGGCAGCATCAGCGACCCCAGCATCGCGGTGGTGGCGATGGTGGAGCCGGAGATGGCGGAGAACACGGTGCCCGCCACCACGGCCACAACCGCCAGCCGTCCCGGCACGCGGCGGATCAGGCGCTCCACGCCCTCGATCACTTTCAGGGCCAAGCCGGTGTGGAACAGCACCTCCCCCATCAGCACGAACAGCGGGATCGGCGTCAAGGCAAACGCCATGACCGAGCTCACGCTGCTGCGCGCCAGCTGCGCCAGCCCGGCCTCGCCGCCCATGTAGATCCAGGCGCCGATGATGTTGACGCTGATGAAGGTCAGCGCGACGGGCATGCCGATGAACAGCAACACCGTGGAGCCGCCCAGCATCAACCACGCTGCAAAGCCCCAGCTCATGCCGCACCCACTGCATCGTGGCGTGGCCCGCGCTCGGCACGCTGCAACCGGATCATGCGAAAGATCATCTCGATGACGAGAAGCACGAAAACCACCGGCAGCGGCGCCAGCGACCACCATTCCGGAGTCACCAGGGTCTTGATGTTCACCGCGCCCGAGGCATAGCTGGACCAGGCGGCCTTCGCGCCGTACCAGGCGATGACACCGCAACAGGCCAGGCCGATCGCATCGCCCAGCCACTCCAGGTACCAGGCCAGTGTGCGCGGCACCGCCTGCAGCAGGATGTCGATGCGGATGTGCTGGCCCTGGCGCAACAGCCAGGGCGCGACGCACATGGTGATGAGATAGAGCATCAGCTCCGAGATCTCGTTGCTCCACGCCAGGCCGCGCGGCAAGCCCGGCACGGCGATGTTGCGCAACGCCACGTCGCCCACGATGATGAACATCATGGCCAGCAGGATGGCGCAACCCACCAGCGCCAGCGCCGCGAGCAGCCGGCCGTAGGCGGCCGAGACTCGGTCGATCACCGGCCGAACAGGCTCTTGAAGCGGGCCGCTATTTCCGGGCTCTGCTTGGCGGCACTGGCCCAGCCCACCTCATAGGCCTGGTCGCTGAAGGCCTTCGAGGTGGCGGCGTCGAACTTGATGGTCTGGATACCGGCCTTTTCCTGCCGCGCGGTTTCTTCGGTCGCGTAGCGCGTCCAGAAGGTGTTCTCGGCTTCGAGCGCGAGCAACTGCTTTTGCAGGTAGGCGCGCTGCGGCCCGCTCAGCTTGTTGTACGCGGGCAGGTTCATGACCAGAGACACCTCGGCGTCGTAGAAGCCCGGGTCGATGCGGAACTTGGTCTTCTCGTGCCAGTTCAGGTCGAAGATGCCGCCGATCGGCCAGCCATAGCCATCCACCACCCCGCGCTCCAGCGCCGTGTACACCTCGCCCGGCGGCGTGGTGATGACGTTGGCATTCAAGGCCTGGAAGAAGTCGCGGTAGACCGGCGTGATGCGGATCTTCTGGCCGGTGAGGTCGGGCTTGTCGACCTTCTTGTTGGTGTAGATATGGAACGGCTGGTGCTCCACCATGCGGGCCAGGTACTGCATGTTGGCCTTTTCGTTCCAGACCTTGTTGATCGCGTCGAAGGCGCCGTTCTTGCGCTGGTCCGCCACCGGGATCTGCGTGAGCTTGAGGAAGTCGGCCTCGGGCATGACGTTGGTGTAGAACGCGCCGGTGCTCATGGCCATGTCCACCACGCCGGTCTTCACCGCGTTGCCCACCTCGAACGGCGGCATGGCCTTGGGGCCACCGATGAAGTTGATCTGCAGCACGCCCTTGCCCTCGGCGTTGAACTTGTTGATCCACGGCTGCAGGCGCTGCACGTAGATGCCGTTCTCGGCAAAGGCGCTGACCAGCCGCAACGTGGCCTCCTGCGCGCCGGCGGCGGCTGCGAAGCCGGCCGCGAACAGCAGCGCGGTGGCGGTTCTGAGTAGACGTAAGTTCATAGTGCCTGTCTCCTTTTCTTGCGTTGAAGTTATACGCAGCGCCGGTCGCCGTCAATTCAGACAGACGCCAACAGTCTCTCCAGCGCCTGCCCGTTCTCGTCGGCCAGCGCAGCCTGGCTCAAGTCATGCAACCGGCGCTCGCCTCCCGGCGCGGACTGCAATTGCGGCAGCATCGCCATCAGCCGCTGGAAGTTGGCCCAGCCCCGGGCATGGGTATCTCCATAGCCCTTCACTAGCCGCTGTGACCGCGCCACTTCCAGCCCGAGCGCCGGGTGGCTGCCCGCGAGCCGCTCGATCGCGGCCAGCCATTGGCCGATCCGCTGCTGCTCGACCTGGAATCGCAGTGTCTTGCGCCGGACGACGCGCAGCGATGCGATCAGGTACAGCTGCAGGTAGCCGCGCAAGGAACTGGTCCGGACGACGCGGCCTTTGCGGGTGAACGGCTCCACGCAGGCGCGCGCCCAGGGCGTTGCCAGCAGCCAGCGCCCCAGCCCGGCGGGCAGCGTGTCGGCGATCTCCTCGATGCGCGGGTGCATGAATTCGTTGATGTCCAGTTGCTGGTCGCGTGCGAGCTTCACTTCGCCGGCGACGCGCTCGAACCGGGTGCGCCGCGTCTTCAGGTCGGCCACGCGGATCGTGTCTTCGTAGGTCATCCACAGCGCCAGGCAGCGGGCGGCTTCATCCAGCAGTTCAGGCCCACCGTCACGCAATGGCTGCAAACGGTCCAGGTACTCGGCGGCGTAGGCAATGTCCTGGTAATCCGCCAGGCGGACGATGCCACTGCGCAGCGTCGCATGGGCCGCCGGCAAAAACTCCGACTCGATGCGCTGCGCCAGCGCGGCCAGCCGCGGCCCGACGGCCGGCAGCGGCACGGGCGGCGCGGCGTCTGGCTCGCGCAGCTGCGCGACCCCGAAGCCGGCGGTGAAGGCCTCGATGCTGGACTTCACGCCGACACCGCCACGCGTGATCGTGTCCTCGAACTGCTGGCGTGTGAACGGCAGCGCACCGCTGGCCGCCAGCGCGCCGTAAAGCACCGGGCTGATCAGGCTGCCGGTCCGCTCGGCCAGCGCCGCAAAGTCGCCGCCGATGAAATGGCGCGCCGCCGATCGGGCGCCCTCAATGATCTTGCGCGAATCGACGCGGCCGTCGCCCATCGCGGTGCGCTCGGTCATGGAATACACGCGATGGGTCGAAGCGACCAGCGTGGTGCGTTCGGCCGTGACCAGGCCCCGTTGCAGCGCCCGGCCCGCCTCCATCAGCTCGGAGGCGACGACGACGTCGACCTCGCCGGGCACCGGGCTCAGCCCCAGCACAGGCTGCGCGCCGGCGGGCACCCGGTCCTGCGGAAACATTTCGAGGTAGTAGATGGTGGCGCCGGTGCGCTGGGCCACGCCCGGGACGGAGGTCGTTTGCGCCGCGTAGCCGTTCTGCTCGGCCAGGTCGACCAGCCAGTCGGCCAGCACGCCGCCCCCTTCGCCGCCCATGGCGAGGATCGCAATCGTGATCGCGCGGGTCATGCGGCGATCCCTTCCAGCCGCTGCTCGATCCTGCCTTGCAGCCAGCCGATCACGGCGTTGCGCACACGCTGCTTGAAGCGGTCCCAGCCATTGGGGTTGTTGATGATCTCGGCGCGGTAGAACGAAGGGCACAGCACGGCCGCATCGGCGACCTCGCCGCACAGGCCGCAGCCCACGCAGCTGTCCGCCACCGCGGCGATGGGGTCGCGGCGCAATGGGTCTGGGTTCGGCTTGATGGTGAGCGATGGGCAGCCCGAGAGGCGGATGCAGGAGTGGTCGCCGGTGCAGGTGTCGGGGTCGATGCCGAAGCGCTCGCGCACCACCCGCTGGCCGTCCTGGATCGCCTTGCGCACCAACGGCTTGACGCGGCGCTGCTTGTTGAGCATGCACTCGCTGGAGGCGACGATGACCTTCGGCCCTTTTTCCTTGCTGGTCAGCGCCTCGCGCAAGGTGTCGCGCATCTGCGTGAGGCTGTAGGTGTTGGTGACGCTGCGCACCCATTTCACGCCGACGCCGCGCACCGCACGCTCGATCGTGTTGTTGGTGCTGCGCAGCGAGTTGGCGGCCTTGGAGGACAGCACGTCCTGCCCGCCGGTGGCGGCGGAATAGCCGTTGTCGATCACCATCAGCACGTTGTCGGACTGGTTGAACACCGCGTTGCCGACGCCGCTGGTCAAGCCGTTGTGCCAGAAGCCGCCGTCGCCCATGATCGACAGCGTGCGCTTGCCGGTTTCCTGCGTGTTGAACGCCGATGCGCCGGCCCAGCCCAGGCCGTAGCCCATGGTGGTGGCGCCGATGTTGAACGGCGGCAGGATGGAAAACAGGTGGCAGCCGATGTCGCAGCTGACGTGGTGCGGCCCGAGTTCACGCTCGATCAATTTGATGGCGGTAAAGATCGGGCGCTCGGGGCAGCCGGTGCAAAACGACGGCGGGCGCGATTGCACTTCGTCAACAGCTGCCTTGATCGCGAAGGCGCCCGGGTTGCCTTCCATCAACGCGGGCAACGGGGCGGGCCGGGCCGCGACGGGCAGCACCACGCCGGCCAGCAATTGCGGCGCGTAGCGCTCGACAAATCGGGCCACTGCCTTGACCACCACGCCGCCCGTGTATTCGCCGGCCATCGGCAGCAGGTCCTTGCCATGCACGCGAGTCTGCACGTCGGCCTTGCGCAAGATGGAATTGACGGCTTGCTCGATGAAATCGGGCTGGCCCTCTTCGACCAGCAGGATGCCGCGCTTGCCGGCGCAAAACCGCGTGAACTCTTCGTCCACCAGCGGATAAGTCACGTTCAACACGTACAGCGGCACTTGCGACTGCCCGAACGCGTCCGCCAAGCCCAGCAGCTCCAGGGCCCGCAGCACCGCGTTGTACAAGCCGCCCTGCATCACGATGCCGAAGTCCTGCGCGTCTTCGGCGAAAAACTCGTTCAACCCGCGCTCTTGGACGAAGCGCACCGCCGCCGGCCAGCGCTGCGCTATCTTCTCGTGCTCGTGCAGGTAGGTGGCCGGCGGCAGCGGGATGCGGTTGACGTCGCGCCGCGGATTTTCCATCGCGTCCTTGAGCGTGAACGCGGGCCGGACGTTGTCCTTGGCCGCGAAGCTGCCGTGCACGTGGCAGGCCCGGATGCGCAGTTCGAGCATCACGGGCGTGTTGCTGGCCTCGGACAACTCGAAGGCCTGTTCCACCGCACGCACGATGCTGGGCAGGTTGGGCCGCGGGTCGAGCAGCCAGACCTGCGACTTCATGGCGAACGCGTGCGAGCGCTCCTGCATGATGCTCGACCCCTCGCCGTAGTCTTCACCGACGATCAACAGCGCGCCGCCAATGACGCCGCTCGAGGCGAGGTTGGCCAGCGCGTCGGACGCGACGTTGGTGCCGACCGTGGATTTGAAGGTGACGGCGCCTCGCAGCGGATAGTTCACCGAGGCGGCAAGCGTGGCGGCGGCCGTGGCTTCCGAGGCGCTGTGCTCGAAGTGGACGCCCAGCTCCTTGAGGATGTCGTCGGCATCGGTCAGCACATCCATCAGGTGCGAGATCGGCGCGCCCTGGTAACCCGCGACGTACGAGACGCCGGATTGCAGCAGCGCCTTGGTCACGGCCAGGATGCCTTCGCCGCGGAACTCGGCTCCGTCACCCAGGCGCAACTTGGTGACCTCTTGTGCAAACGAACGTTCAGCCATTGGGGGATTTGTCTATGGGAATCGCGGCAATCTACGCGCTTGCCGCCCATCTGGCTAATGGATTGTTTGGATACGCTGCATCTGTTTCGTGAATAATGGGCGCATGAACTTCCGCCAATTCGACCTGAACCTGCTGCGGGTGCTGTCGGCCATCCACCGAACGCGCTCGGTCACGGCGGCGGGCAAGGAGCTGGCGCTGTCGCAATCGGCGACCAGCAACGCGCTGGCCCGGCTGCGCAACTTCTTCAACGACGAGTTGTTCGTGCGCTCACCGGCGGGCCTTCAGCCCACCCGGCTGTGCGAACTGGTCGCACCGGCCGTGCAGGCCCAGCTTCGCTCGCTGGAGGGGCTGGTGACCGGCAAGGAGGATTTCGACCCGATAACCAGCGACATGCACTGGAAGTTGTCGCTGTCGGACCTGGGCGAGATGCTGTTCCTGCCGCCGCTGGCCGCGGCCCTGCGCGCGAGCGCGCCCCATGCCCGCCTGTCGAATATCTCGGTAGCCGCCGCCGACGTCGCGACTGCGCTGGAGACCCGCGAGATCGACTTTGCCGTCGGCATCCTGCAGCCGCGCCATCGCGGCGTGCATGCCGAGCTGCTGTTTCGCGAGCCCTATGTGGCCATGACCTCGCCCCAGTGGAGGCCGGCGGTCGGGCGCGCCGGGCGCTCGTTGTCCATCGCCCAACTGGCGCAGGCCTCGCTGGTGGTGGCTTCGCCCACGGCGACCTTTCACAGCGGGGTCGAGCAGATGCTGGCGCGGATGAAATTGGCGGACCGCATCGTGCTGCGGGCGCGACACTTCGGCGCGCTGCCCGACCTGGCCCTTACCACCGACCTGCTGGCCATCGTGCCCGAGATGTACGCGAAGAACCTGGAGCAGCGTTTCGCGTTCAGGCTTTGGCAATTGCCGGATGCGCCGTTCTACGACGTCCGCCTGGTCTGGCATGCAAGCACCGCGAGGGACCCGGCGCACCAATGGATGAGGGCCCTGCTGCACCGCCTGTTCGCCAGGCCAGCACCCTGACCTCAGGTCATGCCGTTGGAATTGGCGGATGTTTCGGGAATCGGCTGCACGATGTCCCAATGCTCCACGATCTTGCCGTCCTGGACGCGGAAGATATCCACCAGCGCGGCACCGCGCTCGCCCGGCGTGCGCTGCACGTGCGAGTGGATCACCACCAGGTCGCCCTCGGCAACGACGCGCTTGATGTTGGCGCGCGACTCCGGCGTGCCCCGCTTCATCTCGCGCACGAAGCCCTGCAGCGCCGCCAGTCCGTCCGGCACCCTGGGGTTGTGCTGGATGTAGTTGTCGGCCACGTACTTGGGCGCGGCGTCGGCGTCCTTGCCGTTGAGGACGACCGCATGGAATTCCAGGACCAATTTCTTGTTGGCGTCCTCGAGCGGGCCCGCGAAGGCGGCGGTCGAAAGCAACGCCGCGGCCGCGGCGAGGGTGCCGGCCATGCGGAAGATGGTGTGAGTCATGAGGCCTCCTGTGAGATGACGGGGTTGCGCAAGATGCCGATGCCTTCGACCTCGGCTTCGACGACGTCGCCCGGCTTCAGCAGCCGCTCGGGGAATTTCCTGCCGAAGCCGGCGCCGCCGCCCGGCGTGCCGGTGGTGACGACGTCGCCGGGCTCCAGGCCCAGGCGCGACCAGTAGGAGAGGATCGCCGCGCAAGTGTGGATCATGCTGCTGGTGCGGTCCCGCTGGCGCTGTTCGCCGTTCACCCTCAATTTGACTTCCAGGTTGTCGGGCGCCTTGATTTCGTCCTTGGTGACGATGAACGGGCCCATCGGGCAAGCGGTGGCGAAGTTCTTGCCGGCGAAGACGATGCCGGTGCCCTTCTCTTCCAGAATGACGTCGCGCATGCTCAGGTCGTTCACGATGGTGAAGCCGGCGACGTACTCCAGCCAATCTTTCGCGCGCACGTCCCGGCAGTGCTTGCCGATCACCATGGAGAATTCCACCTCGTAGTCGAGCTCGCTGCCGAAGCTCGGATACACGATGGGTTCATCCGGACCGACAACAGCCGACGACATTTTCAAAAAGGCGGGCGGGTAGCTGGGCAGGCCACCCAGCGCGCCGGAATCGCGGCCCTCGCGGATGTGGTCGTGGTAATTCGCGCCGATGGCCACGATCTTGCCGGGCCGGGGTATCGGCGCCAGCAACTTCACCGCGCTGCGGTGCTGCAGGACTCCCTGCTCGATGAGCGCCTGCGGCCGTTGGCCCGGACGCAACGCGCCCTCGGCGAATTCCAATCCGTGCCGCACGGCCTGAAGAGCGACAGTCCCGGCCGCGAGCAGCCCCATCATGTCGGCCGGCACGCGAGCGGCGGCGATCTCGTCGGCGCATGGATCGTGGTCGACGTGGCGCAGCGCCAGCGCGTAGGCGTTGCGCGCGTCGGCCAGGTATTCGACGCCGTCATGGACGCACAGCACACCGACCCGGGGCCGGACCTGTCCTTGCGGGATGTAGGTTGCCAACTTCATTGCGATCCTTCTTCCTGACGTTCGGATTCCATGCGATGCACGAGCCGCACCGCCCTTTCTCGCGCGCCGCTGCCTTCCAGGGTGGCCGCGATGCGCTCCTGCGCTTCCTCGGAAACGCGCGCGCCCAGGATGGTGACGCCGGTCACGCCGGGGACGTCCAACAATGCGGGCTCGACGGTCCCGGCCGTGGTGACCGGCCGGTAGTCGCAGCCCGCGCACATCCCGGTGTAGCGCAGGGCGACGACACCATCGGCCGATACGTCGACGACCTCGATCTCGCCGGCATGAGAGCGGATCAGCACGTTGAGGGAATCCACGCGCCGCTGCAGGTGGGCCCGGTCCACGATGGAAGCCATCTAGCGCCCCGCCTCGGCGAATTGCTTCTTCTTCGCCTCGATGTCGACGCCCATCAGGCGGGCGAAGTTGGTGCCGAGGATCGCGCGCTTGTCCTGCGCAGTGATCTGCGGATAGCCATAGCCCTCGCGCAGGTCGTCGGGGATCGTCATCCTCATGAATGCATCCAGGTAAGGCTTGGGGCCGCCGGCAAGCGCTGCCTCCGAGCCCCACAACAATTTCCCGGCGCCGGCCACCTGCAGCAGCCGGCCGAAGTGTTCCTGTACGCGGCGCGGCGCAATGCGGTAGAACGCCATGTAGCCGGCCAGCGAGAGGTAAACGTTGGGGAACCGCGCCGCGATCGACACCATCTCGTCGAAGTACGGCAGCGCGAAGTGGTGCACGATGAAATCCATGTCCGGAAAATCGCGCATCGGCGCCTGCAGGTCGGTGGGGCTCAGCCACTCCATGTTCTGCAGGCCGTGCGGGTTGCCCTTGTGGAACTGGATCACCTTGATGCCGGCCTTGCGGGCACGCTCATACATCGGGTAGG
>JAQGMS010000193.1 GCA_028292245.1 Ramlibacter sp. | reverse complement strand
CGGAACCGCAAGGCGTCGTTCGCTTGAGTTGTCCTTCCGGGCTGGTGTATTTCCAGGTGGGTCCGATGGTTGCGAAGTTCATGGCTGGCAACCCCCGCGTGCAAGTGCATCTGGAAAGCACCAACCGCCGTGTCGACGTTATTCGCGAGGGGTTCGACATCGCGCTGCGAGTGCGCTTTCCGCCGCTGGAAGACACCGACCTGGTGATGAAGGTCCTGGCCGACAGCACACAGCGATTGGTAGCCCACCCACATGTGTTGAATGACCTGCCGGGACCTGTGGCCCCTGAGGATCTGGGTCGATTGCCAAGCATGGATCTGGGGCCGCCGAATCGCGAACATGAATGGTCGCTTGTCGGGCCGGATGGCGCCACCACGCTGGTGCGACACGCACCGCGCTTGGTGACCGACGATATGCTCGCACTTCACGCTGCAGCCCTTCAGGCCGTGGGCGTCGTGCAGATGCCCGCCCTGATGGTCCACAAGGACTTGTTGCTGGGCAACCTGGTCGAAGTCCTGCCGCAGTGGGCACCGCGCAGCGGCGTCATTCACGCCGTCTTCCCCTCGCGGCGGGGGCTGTTGCCGTCCGTACGCGGCCTGCTCGACTGCCTGGCGTCGGAATTCGCCGCTCAAGCCCGTGAAGAGCAGGAGTCATTCTCCATCGCGACCCATGCCAACGCCGGACACGGCGGGTTGCCGCAGTCCGGCTGACGTTGACTGTCCCCAACAGCGCCAACCCACTGGACGCCCTGATGGCCGCGGACGCCAAGTGGGTGGTCGGCGCCGCGACGAGCAGGTAGAGTCGCATCATGAGCCCACTTGTCCCGCGTTCAATCTTCGCTGCCTGCGCTTTGGCCGGCGGCATCGGTGCCTCGCCGGCCCGGGCCGACGACAGCTTGCCCGCCGTTGTGCCTTACCGCCCCAGCGTTTCGACGCCTGCGACGCTGTCGGCACCCGGCTGGCTGGAAGTCGAAGCGGGCGTGCAGCGCAGCCGCGACGACGGCAGCCGGCGCGACAGCCTGCCGTACACGCTCAAGCTTGCGTTCACGCCCGACTGGGGCATTCGCATCGGCGGCGATGCCGCGGTGCATGAAGTCGATGCCACAGGGTCTTCGCGTAGCGGCTTCGGCGATACCAGCATCGTGATCAAGCGCCGCTTCGCGATCAGTGACGCATCGGCGTTCGGGCTGGAAGGCAGCGCGAAGTTTGCAACCGCGCGCAACGGGCTGGGCTCGGGCCACAACGACTACGGCGTCAATGGCATCTACAGCAGCGACTTTGCGCCGGACTGGCACCTGGACGTCAACCTCAACGCGACGCGCATGGGCGATCGGGGCGCCGGGCTTTCGAACATGCAAACCGGGTGGGCTTTCGCGGTGTCGCGAACGGTCTCCGGGAAGTGGGGCATTGGTGGCGAGCTGTCGGGTACGCATCGCGGCGGCTCGGCTTCGACCTCGCAGGTGCTTGCCGCGGCTTCGTACACCGCCTCGCCGCAGCTTGTGTTCGATGCAGGTGTTGCGCGTGGCTTGACCCGCGCAAGCGGAACCTGGACTTTCATGGCGGGCTTGACGTTCCTGGCGGCGCGCCTGTTCTGAATCCCGCGCTTGCGATCAAGGCTGATGTGAACGACTTGCTGCATGCGCCCGCACATCTTCGCACTCTTGGCCTGGACTTCAGGTGTCTGCTTTGGGTCCAGTAGCGGACGGATTCGGGTCCTGGGGCGTTTCCACATCTGGCGGTCCCTACAATTAGCGATAGGCGATCACGACATGCCGCACAGCCACGATCATCACGAGCATGACGCTCACGAAGGACACACGCACGGCGGATACGCCCACGCCGGGCACTCCCACACCCCCGCGAATTTCGGCCGCGCCTTTGCCATCGGGATTGCGCTCAATCTCGGCTTTGTCGTTGTGGAGGTTTCGTACGGGCTGGTCGCAAATTCGATGGCGCTTCTGGCTGACGCCGGACACAACCTCGGCGATGTTCTGGGCCTTGTCCTCGCGTGGGTTGCGACCGTCCTCGCGCGCCGCAGGCCATCGGCCACCCATACGTATGGCATGCGGCGCGGCACCATTCTTTCCGCACTGGCCAATGCCGTATTGCTGCTGGTGGCGATCGGCGGCATTGCGGTGGAGGGCGTCCGTCGCCTCATTCATCCGGCCGAAGTGGAGGGCGTGACGGTCATCGTGGTTGCAACGGCAGGCATCGTCGTCAATGGTGTGACGGCGTGGCTCTTCGCTTCCGGCAGGAAGGGCGATATCAATGTGCGGGGCGCCTTTCTTCACATGGCGTACGACGCGCTCATCTCGCTTGGCGTTGTCCTGGCTGGTGGAGTCATCCTGCTGACCGGCTGGACGCGCCTTGACCCGTTGGTGAGCCTTGCGGTCGGCGGATTCATCCTGGCGGGCACGTGGAGTTTGCTGCGTGATTCAATGGCCTTGGCGATGGACGCCGTGCCTGCGAGCGTGAAGCTCGAAGAGGTCAGGGCATTCCTGAAGCAACAGAAAGGCGTGACCGACCTGCACGACCTGCACGTGTGGCCGATGAGCACGACGGAGACGGCCTTGACGTGTCATCTGGTGATGCCGGGGGGCCACCCTGGCGACAGCTTCTTTCTTGAGACGGCGCTAGAACTCAAGGAACACTTCGGTATCTCGCATGCAACCATGCAGGTCGAAACGGAGATCAGCTCCGCTTGCGAGTTGAAGCCGGACCACCTCGTCTGAGCAACCGGTTCTGCTGCCAGATCCCATTGCCTGTGCACAGAGTGCACATTTCGTCTGTGACACTCGTCCTGGGCCGCGCCGCTCACCACAATTGCACTCGTGACGAAGACTGCGACGGTCAACTGACAGCCCTGGATCAGGTGTCAAACACAAAGGAGACAGAAATGATCAAGAAGTGGATCGCGGCATGCGCCGCATTGGTGGCGATGGCGACGCCGGCGATTGCGCAAGTGAAGGTGGGAGTCATTGTCGGCGCAACCGGACCGGGTGCCTCCCTCGGCATTCCGTACAAGAACACATTTGGCGTCCTGCCGAAGACCTTGGGCGGTCATCAAGTCGAATACATCGTGCGCGACGATGCAACCGATCCAACCAACGGCGTGAAGTTCGCCCGTGACCTGATCGTCGGCGACAAGGTCGATCTGCTGATCGGCTCGACGAGCGTGCCGTCGTCGATCGCCATCTCGGACGTGGCCGCTCAATTGAAAACGCCGCAGATCGCCTTGGCATCGGTGGGAGCTTCCGTTTCGAAGAACCCCTGGTTGTTCACCATCGTTCAGCCGAGCGACCTGATGATGAGTGCCGTGGCTGCCGACATGAAGGCCAACGCGGTCAAAACGGTGGCATTCATCGGCTTCGCCGACTCGTGGGGAGACGCGGTGCTCAACGGTCTCAAGGCCCATGCCGACGAAGCCGGCGTCAAGATCGTTGCGGAGGAGCGCTACGCGCGCCTGGACACGAGCGTCGTGGGCCAGGTGCTGAAGGTGCTCTCGGCCAATCCCGATGCCGTCGTCGTCGGTGGTTCCGGCACTCCCGGCGCTTTGCCGCAGATGACGCTTCGCGAGCGGGGCTACAAAGGCCGCATCTACCACAACCACGCGATGGTCAACAAGGAGTTCCTGAAGGTCGGCACCAGGAGCTGGGAGGGTGCGCTCGCTCCCTCGGGTCCAGTGGTGGTTGCCGAGCAACTGCCAGACAGCGCACCGACGAAGAAGGCCGCCATGGAGTTCACCAAACTCTATGAGGCTGCCTATGGCGTGGGGACACGCAATTCGACCTCAGCCTATTCCTATGACGCCTTTCTGCTGGCGAACGTCGCCGTCGCGCAGGCCGCGAAGAAGGCCAAGCCCGGAACGCCTGAATTCCGGCAAGCACTTCGCGACGCCATAGAGGCATCGAAGGAGGTCGTAGGCACGCACGGCGTTTACAGCATGACTGCTACGGATCATGCCGGAGTCGATCGGCGAGCCGTGGTGCTGCTGCGCGCCGAAAATGGCGAGTGGAAGCTGGTGAAATGAAGAGGCGAGGGCCGCGGCGATTCTCCGGTCCGGCCAGCGTCAGGGGCATCCCATTTCCAATGGACTGAAGCGTGAACCCTCAGACTGCCATGTTTCTCGCCCAGGATGGCTTGATCACCGGAGCGATCTATGCGCTGCTGGCGGTTGCCATTCTCCTCGTCTTCACGGTGACGCGTGTGATCTTCGTGCCACAGGGCGAGTTCGTCGCGTTCAGCGCCTTGACGATGGCATCGCTGCAGAACGGCAAGACGCCGGGCACGCTGTGGTTGTTGCTGGCCCTCTCTGCCGTCGCAGTGGCCATGGAAGTCTGGGCCGGCTTTCGTCAGCGCGACCGGTTCCGGATGATGCGGGGGGTGTTGCTTTATGGGGTGCTGCCGGGCGCGCTGTGGGCGGCGGTCACGTGGCTCGTGTCGCCCGGCCTGCCACTGCCGGCGCAGGTGGCAATCACGCTTGCCATTGTTGTGCCGCTCGGCCCAGTGCTCTATCGCGTAGCTTTCCAGGATGTCGCCCACGCCTCCGTGCTGGTCCTCCTCATCATCTCGGTTGCCGCGCACCTCGCCCTCGCCGGCGTTGGCCTTCTCGTGTTCGGTCCCGAGGGTAGCCGTACCACGCCGTTCAGCGAAGCGAGCTGGGGGCTGGGGCCACTGCAGATCACCGGTCAATCGCTGTGGGTGGTCGGCGCGAGTGCAGCGGCAATCCTTGCGCTGTTCTGGTTCTTCAACCGCACATTTCAGGGGAAGGCACTCAAGGCCACGGCGATCAACCGCGTTGGTGCAGAGTTGATGGGAATCGGCGCCACCCGTGCCGGCGCTCTGG
>JAQGMS010000179.1 GCA_028292245.1 Ramlibacter sp. | reverse complement strand
CTTGAGCTGCCCGGAGATGAGGTTGAAGTACGTGGTCTTGCCCGCGCCGTTGGGCCCCACGATTGCCGTGAGCGTGCCGGGCTGGAAAGCGCAGGTCACGGCGTTCACCGCCACATGGCCGCCGAAGCGTATGGTCAGGTCCTTGGTGGCGAGCAGGCTCATGGTCTCCTAGTCAGATTCATTCAGGGGCAAGTCCCGATGACATAGTAGTTGGGGCCCGTCAGTTTCAAGGTCGTTGTGACGTAGGTGTTCCACAGCCCCATGTTCTGGCTCGAGCCGTTGGCATAGGTATAGCCGCCCGCCGTGTACGCCCGGCCAGCCGTGGTGTGGGCGTAGTTGGAGGAGGTGTAGCAAGTGGGCGGCGGCGGCGCGCTGCCGGTGGTCGTGCCGCTTGCGGCCGCTGAGGTCGCGCCTTCGACACCGCCGCTGTCCGCGGCGCGCACTGTCCACGAGTAGGTGGTCGCGGCGGCCAGGCCGGTGTCGGTGTAGTTGGTCGCCGTGACGCCGGTGCCGTTGACCTTGTTGCTGTTGCGATAGACGTTGTAGCTGGCCGCGCCGGTCACCGCGTTCCAGGTGATCTTCATCGTCGTGGTGGTGGCGTTCGATGTCGCGACACCGGTCGGCGCCGGCAGCCCGCCGCCGCCGCCCGAACCCGAGCCGGACGAGAGCTGGTCGACCATGGCCTTGATCGCGGCCATCTGCGTTCCTGCCTTCTGCGCGAAATTGGTGCCGTACCAGCCGATCCAGTCCCAGCAGCCGTTGGAGTTGGCCAGCGAGCCGCTGGCCGACGTCTGGTGGCTGGTGCTGTCGACACGCGTCTGCGGGAACAGCACGATGATGCTGTTGGTGTCTGCCCAACGGGTGTAGCCGGTGTTCCTCACGAACTTGTCGCCGATGGTGGCGTAGTTCTGCTGGCAGCCGTGCAATGCGACGTGCACCTTGCAGACGGCACCCGCCGCGCAATTGGCGGGAACGTACACCCAGCCGGTGGGCGCGACGCCCGCGTTGGTGGTGAACGCCGTCTGGTCGAACTCGATGTAGTTGCCGGCGGCGGGCGCGTCGTTGCGCGCGTTCAGCGTGCCGTAGAACTGCGTGAACGCGGCCTTGGCGCCGTCATAGCCGCAGTTGCTGATGTAGGGCGACGCGCTGCTGCTGCAGGCGTTGTTGCCGGTACTGTCGAAATCGGTGGGGAACACGTGCGCCGTACTGGCGCGCTGCACATACTGCAGGTTGGCCGAGGCCACGCCGTTGTTGTTGTACTGCGTCTGCACGGCGTTCATCGGATTGGGCCCGACCGTGTAGTCGCTCGTGCCGACGAACATGTAGATCTTCTGGTTGCCGACGTTCGCCTTCGGGTCGATGGCGTTGCCGCTCCAGTTGTTCAGGTCCGTCTGCATCGTGCTCAGCATCGCGCTGCTGACGGTGGCGTTGTACATGCACGCCGTGTAGTTGCTATGGCCGGCGCACATGAAAGGGCCGCCGGCGAAGACGCCGACGCCCTTGAAGGTGGCCGAGTAGGCGTAGCCGAGCTGGTTCGCCATGAAGCCGCCGGAAGACAGGCCGGACACCGTGGTCTGGGCCTCGTCCACGTTGAGCTTGGGCAGGGCGACCACGGCCTGCGCGGCGCCGGAAGCCAGCATGGCGCCGGCAATGAGGATGCGTAGCGATTTGAACGTCATTGAGTGTGTCTCCTATGGTGGTTGACAAGAACAACCCCTCCTCCCCGTGTGTCCGGGGGTTTCCTCAAAACTACCGATCAAAAAAAAAGGGGCGGCCGCCCCTGTGGAACCCGCTACCTCTTGTTGCGGATCGGCACGTTCATTTCCGTCGGCTTGATTTCCTTCACCAGGTGAAGGTCGGCCATCGCGCCCTGCCTTGCGCCCGGCGCCACGCGGAAGTGATACATCGACTGCATCGCCTGATGGTCTTCCTTGCGGAAAGTCATCATGCCCTTGGGTGTGTCGAAGCTCATGCCTTCCATCGCGGTGATGAGCTTTTCGGTGCTGGTGTCGCCATTGGTTTTCTTGAGCGCGGTGACCAGCGCCATGGCGGCGGAGAAGCCGCCGGCGGTGAAGAAGTCGGGCGGCGACTTGAACTTGGTGTAGTGGTTGGTGACCAGCCACAGGTTGGCCTGGTTCTTGGAGAAGCCGAAGTAGTAGTAGCTGGCGCCTTCCATCCCCGGGAAGTTGTTGTACGCCACCATCGCCGGCAAAATGTTGCCGCCGGTGGAAACCTCGATGTTGAAGCGCTTCTTCAGGTCCAGGTCGGCCAGCCGCGAGAACGGCGTGTTGGCGCCGGCCCAGATCACCCAGATCACCTTGCGTCCAGGCTGGTCCTTGAGCTTGTCGACGATGCGCTGGAAGCCCGCGGTGAAGTCGGTGGTCGTCGGCGGCAGGTACTCTTCATGGACGATCTTGGCCTTCTTGATCGAGTCCTTGAAGGCCTTCACGCCGTCGCGGCCGAAGGCATAGTCCTGGCCGAGCGTCGCGATGCTGACGTTCGCGTCGTCCAGCGTCACGGCGTTCGAAATCGCATCCTGGGCGCTGCTGCGCCCGGTGCGGAAGATATAGCGGTTCCACTTGTCGCCGGTGATCGAGTCGGCCACCGCCGGTTCCACGATCAACAGCTTCTTGTACTCTTCGGCGACCGGCAGCATGGCCAGTGCGACGCCCGAAGAGGTCGGCCCGATCGCGAGATCGACCTTGTCGTCGGCATAGGAAGCTGCCAGCAGCGACTTGCCCAGGTCGGGCTTGCCCTGGTCGTCCTTTTCGATCACGGTGATCTTGCGGCCGTTGACCATCATGGTGCCGCCGGTGGCGTAGTCCAGGCCCATCATCAATCCGGTGGCCGTCTGCTTGCCATAGGCCTCCAGGGGGCCGGTGCGGCTATAGATGTGCGCGATCTTGATTTCCTTGCCGGCCTGGCCGAAGGCTGCAGGGAAAGTGAAAGCGGAAGCGGCAAGCGCGGCGAGCGCCACCCAAGTGCGACGGTGCATGTCTGTCTCCTTACTTATATTGACTACTGCGGAACAACTGGCAGACACAGCAATGCACGGGCCGTGCCAGTGCACGGGCCTTTGATTTCAAAGGAGTTTTTCGGAGACTATTCGGCAGCTGTCTGGAATTCAGACAACGCGAAGTGTCTGGCTTTCAGGCACTGCCTGGAAATCAGACAGCGGCTCCAGGCGCTCGTAGAGCTTGGCGCGCGAAATTCCCAGCAGTTTTGCGGCGGCCAACTTGTTCCCTTGGGTGGCCGCGAGAGCGGCGTCTATCGCCTGCCGCTCCAGTTCGGCGACCTGCTCGGCGAGCGGACGCAGCACTCGCCCCGGCATGGCCGGCGCTTCGGGTTGGGCAACGGCCAGGGCGGGCGCGATCTGCTTGACGCCCGATTCGCGCAGCACCTCCTCCAGGTGCCGCACTTCGATGTGCTGCGAATCGCTGCGCATCGCGGCCTGTTCCAGCACGTTGCGCAATTCGCGGATGTTGCCGCGCCAGGTCTGGGCCGACAGCAACGCAATCGCATCTGCGTTGACTTCGGGCGGCGGCAGGCCGCTGCGCAGCGCCATGTCTTCCGCCAGGACCTCGACCAGCGCCGGGATGTCGGCGCGCCGTTCACGCAGCGCCGGCACGCGGATCGGCAAGACGTTGAGGCGGTAGTACAAGTCCTCCCGGAACTTGCCCTCGCGCACCAGCGCGCCCAGGTCGCGCGAAGTCGCGGCGATCACGCGGGCGTCGAACGGGATCACCTTGTTGGAGCCGAGCGGCTCGATCTCGCCTTCCTGCAAGGCGCGCAGCAATTTGGGCTGCAGGCTCGGCGGCATGTCGCCGATCTCGTCGAGGAACAAGGTGCCGCCATCGGCCAGCTTGAACTTGCCGTCGCGGCCCTTGCGGTCGGCGCCGGTGAAGGCGCCCGGCGCGACGCCGAAGAATTCCGCCTCCAGCAGCGTGTCGGGAACGGCCGCGATGTTGATGCTGACCAGCGGCCCGGCCGCGCGCGCCGAAGCCGCATGAATCGCATGCGCCAGCAATTCCTTGCCAGTGCCGGTCTCGCCCAGCAGCAACACCGGGCTGGATGACACCGCGGCGCGCCGGGCCTGGCGCTTCACCTCGACTGCGGCCACGCTGCCGCCCACGAAGCTCGCCAGCGTGTACTTGGTGCGGCGCTGGCTCGCCAGCTCGCGGCGCGCGTCATCGAGGTCGCGCTGCAGGTGAGCGAACTTGCTGATCAGCGGCTGCAGCGTGGTCTCGGGATGGTCGAACAGGACGATGCCGATGGCGCCGATCAGCTCGCCGCTGCTCTCGTCGCGCAAGGGCAGGCGGCTCACGACGAAGGTGCCGGCGCGGTTGGTGAGCAGGTCGATCAGGATGGCCTGGCCGGTTTCCAGCACGCGGCGCATCTGCGTGTTGGGCACCACGTCCTCGACCATGTGCCCGAGGAACTGGTCGACCGACGAAAAGCCCAGCGCCGGCA
>JAQGMS010000176.1 GCA_028292245.1 Ramlibacter sp. | reverse complement strand
CTGGCGCCTGGAGGCTTCGGGGCAGTGGCGCATCATCTTCGACAAGGGCAGTGAAGTCTGCGATTGCGGCAAGCCCTAGGCGGCGCGGAGCACGACCACGTGGCCGGTGGAATCGGCGCCGCGCTCCTTCCGCAAGGTGCACGGCTCCAGCGTGACAACCTCGAACGCATGCTCCGCGGCCAGCCGCCGGATATACGGGAGCGACTGCGCGTACCGCCGCGTGTGCCGCAGCACGAAGTCTTCAGTCTCGCTGGTCTCGATCGAGAAACCGAACAGCCCCTGCGGACGAATCGCTTTCGCCGCGCCCGCGAATACGTCCTGCAGGTCGCCGATGTAGATGAACACGTCGGTCGACACCATGATGTCGAAGGATCGCGGCGCGCTCTTTTGCAGGAACGCGGCGACGTCGTCCTCGACCAACGCGGTGTAGGTCCCACGCTTGGCCGCGGCTTCAAGCATCCGCGGCGCCAGGTCGACCCCCGTCATGCTCCGGACGATGGGTTTCAGAAGCGGCCCGCACAAGCCAGTGCCGCAGCCCAGGTCGACGATGTCGTATGCCCCCGCCGGGCGCAACCTGAGGATGGCCTCGCACAGCCTCTCGTGTGCCTGGTATTGCAGCGTGCCGACCAGGTGATCGTCGAAGCGGTCGGCGTAGCGGTCGAACAGGCTGACGATGAAATCCTTCGGCGCCACGGGGGGCGCCGCCGCCTCGCCCAGTGCCGCCAGCACGAACAAGCCGCCGCGTGCATCGCCGCCCAGGCGCATCGCCTCGCCGTAGGCCTGCGCCGCCTCGTCCAGCCGGCCCAGCTCGCGCAGCGCGTGGCCACGGTTGTGATGCGTCTCATGGACGTCGGGCTTCATGGCAAGCGCCCGGTCGTAGTTTTCCAGGGCCTCGGCGTATTGCTCCAACTGGCCGAGGATGTTTGCACGGCCGTTGATCGCTTCGTAGTAGTCCGGCCGGATTCTCAGGGCGCGATCCAGGCTGGCAAGCGCCACTTGCGGCATCTTGTGAAGACGCTGCAGCACATGGGCGCGGTACAGCAAGGCCTCGGGGTAGTCGGGCTTGAGCTGGATCGCGGCCTCGTAGTGCACCAGGGCTTCCTCCAGGCGATCCGCGTTTTGCAGCCCCAGCGCGAGGTTGAACAGCGCTTCCGGAAAACGCGTCTGGAGGCGCAGCGCCTGCTGGAAGCTTTCCAGCGCTTCCTGGTGCCGCCCCAGCAAAGTCAACGCGGACCCGCGGTTGTTGTGAACGTCGGCGAAGCCGGGCAGCAGGGCCAGCGCCTTGTCGTAGCTTTGCAGCGCCTCGTCGTAGCGTTCCAGGACATGCAGGCTGCGGCCCCGGTGGTTCAGCGCTTCGACCAGGTCGGGCCGCAGTTCCAGCGAGCGGTCGTAGGCGGCAACGGCTTCCTCGAAGCGTCCCAATTGGTGCAACGCCAGCCCGCGGGTGAACCACGCGCGAGGGTGGCCGCTGTTCAGCGCGATCGCCTGTTCGCAGCGCTCGAGCACCTTGTCCTGCAGTCCCAGGTGGAACAGCGCCCATGCCAGGTTGGACAACGCATCGGCGTCGTTCGGATGCACGATCAGCGAGGACTCGATCAGCCTGCGCGCGAGATGCCAATCGCCTTGCTGGCCCATGATGACGCCCAGCAGGTGGGGCACATGAGGGTACGCCGGGTAGCTGGCCAGGATGTGCTCGTAGATCGGCTGCGCCTGGTCGACGCGGCCCGCTTGCTGGAAGTCCACTGCACGTTGAAACAGCTGGTCCGCTTCGGACTTTTCCATCTGGGGGACCCCTTTCGCGATCGGGGCAGTTTAGCCGCAGCCGCCGGGGGCCGGGCGCGGCCTCAGTAGGTCCCCGGCAGCAGGATGCCTTCGTCGACGGTGGCGATGTCGGTGCGGCCGCAAAATGCCATCGACAGGTCCAGCTCCTTGTGGATGATGTTGAGTGCGTAGTCGACGCCTTCCTCGCCCATCGCGCCCAGGCCATAGAGCATGGCGCGGCCGATGTAGGTGCCCTTGGCGCCGAGCGCCACCGCCTTGAGCACGTGCTGGCCGGAGCGGATGCCGCCGTCCATATGGACCTCGATCTTGCGGCCCACCGCATCGACGATCGCCGGCAGCGCCGAGATGGAAGAGGGCGCACCGTCGAGCTGGCGGCCGCCGTGGTTGGACACGATCACGGCGTCGGCGCCGCTGTCCACTGCCAGCTGCGCGTCCTCGGCGTCCTGGATGCCCTTGAGGATCAGCTTGCCGCCCCAGCGCTTCTTGATCCATTGCACGTCGTTCCAGGACAGGGCCGGGTCGAACTGCTTGGCAGTCCACTCCGACAGCGATCCCATGTTGTCGACGCCTTTCACATGGCCCACGATGTTGCCGAACTGCCGGCGCTGCGTGCCCAGCATCCCCAGGCACCAGCGCGGCTTGGTGATCATGTTCAGGATGTTCGGGACAGTCAGCTTCGGCGGGGCCGACAGCCCGTTCTTCAGGTCCTTGTGGCGCTGGCCCAGAATCTGCAGGTCCAGCGTCAGCACCAGCGCCGAGCAGCCCGCTGCCTTGGCGCGGTCGATCAGGCTCTCGATGAACGCGCGGTCGCGCATCACGTACAGCTGGAACCAGAAAGGATGGTTGCCGGTTTCCTTGGCGACGTCCTCGATGGAGCAGATGCTCATGGTGGACAGCGTGAAGGGGATGCCGAACTTCTTCGCGGCGCGCGCGGCCAGGATTTCACCGTCGGCATGCTGCATGCCGGTGAGCCCAGTGGGCGCGATGGCGACCGGCATGGCCACTTCCTGGCCGACCATCGTGCTGCGCGTGCTGCGGTTTTCCATGTTCACCGCGACCCGCTGGCGCAGCAGGATGCGCTCGAAATCGGCTTCGTTGGCGCGGTACGTGCTCTCGGTCCACGAGCCGGAATCGGCGTAGTCGTAGAACATCCGCGGCACGCGCTTTTGCGCCAGCACGCGCAGGTCTTCGATGTTGGTGATCACGGGCACGCTCTTTGTCTCCTCGGTTGCCGGGAATGCTAGCGGTTCCGGCGCGGCCGGGGTTGAAGAAATTTGCGCGGCCGCCCAAATTTGCTCAGCCGGGGCCGAGCCGCGCCCGATGCCGCGCGATTTGCGCGCGCACCTGCGGCGGCGCCGTGCCGCCCGGCAGGTTGCGGGCGTTCAGCGATCCGCGCAACGACAGCACGCCGTACACATCCTTCTCGATCGCCGGGTTGAACTTCTGCAGCTCCGCCAGCGGCAGCTCCGACAGGTCGACCTGGTGCGCGATCGCGGCCTTGACGGCGTGGGCCACGGTTTCGTGCGCGTCGCGAAACGGCAGGCCTTTCTTGACCAGGTAGTCGGCCAGGTCGGTCGCGGTGGCATAGCCCTTCAGCGCAGCCTTCTCCATGGCTTCAGGCTTCACTTCGATGCCGCCCACCAGTTCGGCGAAGATGCGCAGCGTGTCCTTGAGCGTGTCCACCGTGTCGAACAGCGGCTCCTTGTCTTCCTGGTTGTCCTTGTTGTAGGCCAGCGGCTGGCCCTTGATGAGGGTGACCAGGCCCATCAGGTGGCCGACCACGCGGCCGGTCTTGCCGCGCGCCAGTTCCGGCACGTCGGGGTTTTTCTTCTGCGGCATGATCGACGAGCCGGTGCAAAAGCGGTCCGCGATGTCGATGAAGCCGAAGCTCTGGTTCATCCACAACACCAGTTCCTCGGACATGCGGCTGATGTGCAGCATCGCCAGCGTCGCGGCGGCGCAGAACTCGATCGCGAAGTCACGGTCGCTCACCGCGTCGATGGAGTTCTGGCACAGGCCTTCCATTTGAAGTGTGCGAGCGACCAATTCGCGGTCCAGCGGGTAGCTGGTGCCGGCCAGGGCAGCGGCACCCAGCGGCAGGCGGTTGACGCGGCGGCGCACCTCGGCGAGACGCTCTGCGTCGCGGCTGAACATCTCGACGTAAGCCATCATGTGGTGGCCGAAACTCACCGGTTGCGCCACTTGCAGGTGCGTGAACCCGGGCAGGATGACCTCGGTGTTGCGCTCGGCCAGGTCCAGCAGCGCCCTTTGGAAAGCCTCGATCAGGCCGACGATCAGGTCGATCTCGCCGCGCAGCCACAAACGCACGTCGGTCGCGACCTGGTCGTTGCGGCTGCGGCCGGTGTGCAACCGTTTGCCCGCGTCGCCGGCCAGCTGCGTGAGGCGCGCTTCGATATTCAGGTGCACGTCCTCCAGGTCAAGCTTCCATTCGAACTTGCCCGCCTCGATTTCCGTCCTGATCTGCGCCAATCCCTTCTCGATCGCTGCCAGGTCGGCTTTCGAGATGATGCCTTGCGCCGCCAACATTGCGGCATGGGCGAGCGATCCCTCGATATCAGCTTTCCACAGGCGCTGGTCGAAAGTAACGCTGGCCGTGTATCGCTTGACCAACTCGCTCATCGGCTGGGAAAAGAGGGCCGACCAGGCCTGGGACTTTTTATCGAGTTGGTTCATAGAGATGGGCTGGGCGGCCGGTTACTGGGTTCGCCCCGGGGGTGGTTGCGGCAAGGATCACCAATAATCGGGCCAAAAGCCATGATCTGATGAAAGATTCCCAAATTTTATCGGCGTTCCAGGACCTGCCCGCGCAAGCACCCGCGCCTCGTCCGGGGCCGGCGCTGGTGTTCGACGCCTGCCATGTGGGTGTGATCCTGCGGGCGGTGCTGTTCGTCGAGACGGTGATGTCCGTGGGGGCGATGTTCGGCGCCGTCGGCGCCATCGATTGGCTGCTGCGGGTTTCGGTGCTCAGCGGCGCCGCCTTGCCCGCGACGCTGGCCTGGCTGATCGTGGCCTGCAGCCTGAAGAAGTTGCTGGCGCGGCTGGCGCCCGCCGCCCAGCAGATCTTCGGAATGGTTCTGGGCGCGCTGGCAGGTCTGTATGGCTGCGCCTTGATGACGCTGGTGGGCTTTACGGTGGGCTCGCCCTGGGTCGCCTCGGCGTTTGCCGGCATGCTGCTGGCGGCGGCCCTGGTGGCGGCGCTGGCGCTGCGGGCCAAGGGCCGGATGCCGGCCGATACCGCGGCCCGGCTGTCCGAGCTGCAGGCCCGCATCCGCCCACATTTCCTTTTCAATACGCTCAACAGCGCCATTGCGCTGGTGCGCGAAGACCCGGCCCGGGCCGAGGCCCTGCTGGAAGACTTGAGCGAGCTGTTCCGCCACGCCTTGATGGAGCCCGGCGAATCGGTGACTTTGGCCGAGGAGATCGCCCTGGCCCGCCGTTACCTGGACATCGAACAGGTTCGTTTCGGGGAGCGGCTCCAGGTGGAATGGGCGCTGGACCCGCTGGCCGGCAGCGCGCGGGTGCCGGCCCTGATGCTGCAGCCCTTGGTGGAGAATGCCGTGAAGCACGGGGTCGAACCCAGCGCCGCCGGCGCACAAGTCAAGATCAGCACGCAGCGCCGCAGCGGGACCGTGGTGATCAAGGTGACCAACACCGTGCCGGCGGGGCAGGGCCGGCGCGGCCACGGCGTGGCGCAGGACAACGTGCGCGACCGGTTGCGTCTGCTGCACGATGTCCAGGGCCAGTTCCAGGCACTGTTGAAGGACGGGATTTACCAGGTCAGGGTGGAGGTGCCGGCATGAGAAGGGCAAGCAGCACATGACTTTGCAGGTGTTGGTGGTCGATGACGAGCCGCTGGCCCGTTTGCGCTTGCGCACGCTGCTGGGCGACTGCACCGCGCCGGCCGCCGCCGTGGGTGGCGAAGCGGGTACGGCCGCCCAGGCCATGGAGATGCTGCAGCGCCTGCGGTTCGACGCGGTGCTGTTGGACATCCATATGCCGGGCGCGGACGGTTTGGCGTTGGCGCAAGCCCTGCGAGCGCTGCCCCAGGCCCCGCCCGTGGTCTTCGTCACCGCCCACACCGAACACGCGGTCGCCGCGTTCGAGCTCGACGCCCTGGATTACCTGACCAAGCCGGTTCGCCTGGAACGGCTGCAAGTGGCGCTGCAGAAGGTCGAACGCCAGGCGCAGGCAGGCGGTGCCGCGGCCGCGCCGCCCGAGGTGCTGCTGATCCAGGACCGCGGGCGCACCGAACGGGTCCCGCTGGCGGAAGTGTTGTATTTCAAGGCGGAACTCAAGTACGTCACTGTGCGCACAGCCACCAGAAGCTATATTCTGGATGCATCGCTGAGCGAGCTGGAAGAGCGCCACGCGACGAGGTTCCTGCGCGTGCATCGCAATGCACTGGTCGCCCGGCGCGCGATACGCGCCCTGGAAAAGCACTACGACCCCGAAGAGGGCGAAGGCTGGGCGGTGCGGCTGAACGGCATCGACGAGCTGCTTGCAGTGTCCAGGCGACAGCTCGGTGCGGTGCGGGAGGCGATCGCGAATTGACGGCTCATCGGAAGTGATGTTGTGGAGACAAATCGGTGAATCCCGATCATCCTGAAAAGGCGGCGCCGGTGGACAAGGACGAACCGTCGCGCGTGCTGCTGCATATGCCCGTCGACGTGCGCAACATGGCGCTGGTCGTGCTCACCGTCATCGCGGTACTGGCCGTCTTGCGCTGGGCCAGCGCTTTTTTCGTTCCCTTGATGCTTGGCCTGATGTTCAGCTACGCGCTGTCGCCTGTGGTCGATGCACTGCAGAAGCTGCGCATCCACCGCGCCGTCAGCGCGGCCGTCCTGATCCTTGCGATCCAGGCCGTGGTGGGCCTGTCGGTCTATTCGTTCAGTGACGACGCCAGCCAGCTGGTCGACTCGCTGCCCGAGGCCGCCAGCAAATTGCGCGATTCCATTCGCGCCCGCAGTGGCCGCACCGACACGCCATTGGGCACCGTACAGAAAGCCGCGTCGCAGCTCGAGCAGGCGGCCGAGGAGGCGGGCCCGGCCACGCCGGCCACTCGCGGCGTGCAGCGCGTGGTGATCGAGAAGCCGCGCTTCAATATCCGGGATCACCTGTGGAGTGGCACCATGGGGCTGGTGAGCCTGATCGGCCAGGCGATCGTGGTGACCTTCCTGACCTATTTCCTGCTGCTGTCAGGGGACACTTTTCGCCGAAAGCTGGTCAAGATAGCGGGCCCCACGCTGTCGACGAAGAAAATCACCGTCGAGGCACTGGATGAAATCACGCAGCAGATCCAGCGCTACCTGCTCGTTCAACTTCTTTCGAGCGCGGCGGTCGGCCTCGCCACCGGATTGGCGTTCTGGGCCTTGGGGCTGAAACACGCGGCAGTCTGGGCCCTGGCCGCGGGGGTCCTCAATCTCGTGCCCTACATAGGCTCCGCGGTCATTGCTGGAGCAGCGGCGCTGGTGGGCTTCCTGCAGTTCGGCACGGTGAACATGGCGCTCGCCGTGGCGGGCGCTTCGCTCATCATCCACACCATCACCGGCAACCTGGTCGTGCCGTGGGTCACCAGCAAGGCCAGTCGCATGAATCCGGTGGCGGTGTTCATCGGCGTGCTGGCGTGGGGCTGGCTGTGGGGCGTTTGGGGCCTGCTGCTCGGCATCCCCATCCTGATGGTGGTCAAGGCGATCTGCGATCGCGTGGACCACCTCAAGCCGGTGGGCGAGCTGCTCGGGGATTGACGCGGCGCAACTAGCCGGTGTTGCGCAGCGCCGCCGCGATTCCGTTGATCGAGATGTGGATGCCCCGCCGCGCGCGGTCGTCCAGCGCGCCTGCGCGATAGCGGCGCACCAGTTCGACCTGCAGGTGATGCAAAGGGTCGATGTAGGGAAAGCGATGCCGGATCGAACGCTGCAGGGCCGGATTGCCGGCCAGCCGGTACTTTTCGCCAGTAATCACCTGCAAGGCTTCCACGGTGCGGTGCCATTCGGCTTCGATGGTGGCGAAGATGCGCTTGCGAAGGCGCGCATCGGTCACCAGCTCGGCGTAACGCGACGCCAGCGCCAGGTCGCTCTTGGCCAGCACCATGTCCATGGTGGACAGCAGGGCGCGGAAGAACGGCCATTGGCGATACATCTTCTGCAGCAGGGCCAGGCCTTCGCGGCGCGCTTGCTGCGGGTTCTCGTCCAGGAACTGCTGCACGGCGGTGCCGAAGCCGTACCAGCCCGGCAAGGTCAGGCGGCATTGGCCCCAGCTGAAGCTCCAGGGGATCGCGCGCAAGTCCTCGATGCGCTGGGTTGCCTTGCGTGAGGCGGGGCGCGAGCCGATGTTGAGTTCCGCGATCTCGCGGATCGGCGTGGAGCCGAAGAAGTATTCGGTAAAGCCCGGGGTCTCGTAGACCAGCGCGCGGTACGCCGCCATGCTCGATTGCGAGAGCGTTTCGGCGGCCACCAGGAAGCCCTTGGGCGCCGTCTTGGTGGGCTGCAGCAGCGTGGCTTCCAGCGTCGCCGCGACCAGTGTTTCCAGGTTGCGCCGGCCGATCTCCGGGTTGGCGTACTTGGAGCCGATCACTTCGCCCTGCTCGGTCAGGCGGATCTGGCCGCGCACCGTGCCGGGCGGCTGCGCCAGGATCGCCTGGTAGCTGGGGCCGCCGCCGCGCCCCACGGTGCCGCCACGGCCATGGAACATGCGCAACTGGATGTTGTGGCTGTTGGCCAACTCGTCGAACAGCCCCACCAGCGCGATCTCCGCGCGGTACAGCTCCCAGTTGCTGGTGAAGATGCCACCGTCCTTGTTGCTGTCGCTGTAGCCCAGCATGATGTCCTGCTCGGCGCCCGATCGCTGCACCAGCTTCGCGATGCCGGGCAAGGCGTAGTACTCGCGCATGATCGGTGCGGCGTTGCGCAGGTCTTCGATGGTCTCGAACAGGGGCACGACGATCAGGTCGGCGACGGCCTTGGCGTCGAGCGTGCCGGTGAGCAGGCCGACTTCCTTTTGCAGCAGCAGCACTTCAAGCAGGTCGCTCGCCGTTTCGGTGTGGCTGATGATGTAGTGGCGGATCGCCTGCGCGCCGTAGCGTTCGCGCATGCGCTTGGCCATCTCGAAGATCGCCAGTTCGTGGCGGGCCAGGTCCGAGTACTTCGCACCCATCACCCGCAACGGCCGGGCGTCCGCCAGCAGCTTGACCAGCAGCGCGCGACGCGCCTGCTCCGGCAGCTTGGCGTAATGCGGCTCGACCCGGGAGACAGCCAGCAGTTCGGCCACCACCGCTTCGTGCTGGTCGGAGCTTTGCCGCAGGTCCACGGTGGCCAGGTGAAAGCCGAACACCTCCACCGCGCGGATCAGCGGATGCAGGCGCTGCTGCACCAACGCCAGGCCGTGATGCGCGAGCAGCGACGCCCGGATCGTGCGCAGGTCCGCGAGAAATTCCTCGGCGCGGATATAGGGGTTCTGTGGTGCGATGGCATGGCGCGCCGCATCGCCGCCGGTCAGCTCCTTGAGCGTGGCGGCCAGGCGCGAGTAGATGCCCGTCAGTGCGCGGCGATAAGGCTCGTCCAGACGGTGTTCGTTGGCGTCGGGCGAGCTGTCCGCCAGCGCGCGCATCTGCGGCGTGACTTCGACCAGCATGGCGGAGAGCGACAGTTCGCCGCCCAGGTAATGCACTTCGGTCAGGTAGTGGCGCAACGCGACTTCGCACTGCCGGCGCAACGCGTACTCCAGGGTCTGCGCGCTGACGTTGGGATTGCCGTCGCGGTCGCCGCCGATCCACTGGCCCATGCGCAGGAAGCTCGCCACCGGGTGGTGCCCGAGCTCGCGTTCCAGGTCGGCATAGATCTTCGGAATTTCGCGCAGGAACGTGGCTTCGTAATAGCTCAGCGCGTTTTCGATCTCGTCGGCGACGGCGAGCTTTGTGAAGCGCAGCAGGCGCGTTTGCCACAATTGCATCACCCGAGCGCGAATCTGCGCCTCGTTGGCGGCCAGTTCGCGCGGCGCCAGCGCGTCCTTGGGCAGCGCGCGGGCCTTGATCTCGTCGCGCGCGGTCAGCAGGTTGGCGATGTCGCGTTCCGCATCCAGGATGCTCTTGCGCTGAACTTCGGTCGGATGCGCGGTGAGCACCGGCGACAGGTGGGCCTGCGCCAGCGCCTGCGAGACCGCCTTGGTGCCGATGCCGGCCCAGCGCAGCCGGGCCAGCGCCACCTCGATGCTGCCCTCCTGCGTGTCGCCGGCGCGTTCGTGGATGGCGCGGCGGCGGATGTGATGCCGGTCTTCGGCCAGGTTGGCCAGGTGGCTGAAGTAGGTGAAGGCGCGGATCACACTGACCGCCTGGTCGCCGGAGAGCGACTTCAACAGGTGCTTGAGCGCCTTGTCGGCCTCATGGTCCGCGTCGCGGCGAAACGCCACCGACAGCTTGCGGATGCGCTCGACCAGGTCGAACGCCTCCACGCCATCCTGCTCGCGGATCGCATCGCCGAGGATGCGCCCGAGCAGGCGGATGTCGTCGAGCAGTGGGCGTTCGTTGTCCTTGGCGCGCCGCGCGGGCGGCTGCGTGCTGGCTGGCATCTCTTCTCCTGGGGGATTGGGCCCATGCTAGCATCGGCACCCCCCAAGGATGACGAACAGGTTTCGAACTTGAGCAAGCTCGTGATCGCCACCCGAGAAAGCCGGCTCGCGCTTTGGCAGGCGGAGCATGTGAAGGCGTTGCTCGAAGAGCGCGGCCACG
>JAQGMS010000164.1 GCA_028292245.1 Ramlibacter sp. | reverse complement strand
GCCTTTGGAGGTGACGGAAAAGGGCCGACACAGAAGTCGACCGAGCCGTCACGCAACGCCGGCAGCATGATCGGATAGGTTCCTTCGACCACGCGCACGTCCGCGTCCGGATACTTCTTGCGGAAAGCCTGAAGCGCGGAGGGCAGGAACAGGAGGGAGGCAACGCTCGACACGGCGACCGACACAGTTCCGCCTGTGCTGCCCCGCATCTGCTGCAACTCCTCGCGTCCCCGCACCAGTTCCTGGGCGGCCGCGCGCGCGCGTACAAGGAACGCCTGGCCGTAGACCGTCAACGCGGCTCCGCGAGCGCTGCGCTCGAACAAGGGCGTTTCGAGTTCTTCCTCCAGTTGCTGGATGCTTTTCGTCAGCGCCGGCTGGGTAAGGTTGAGGTCCCGCGCAGCCGATCGAATGCCGCCGCTTTCCGCCACGGCAATGAAATCGCGGAGGTGATGGAGCTTCATGTGTGATAGCTGCTGGTAATCGGAAGCTCCATTTTGCCATCTATCCAGGATCATCCGCGCTCCTTAGCATCCGGTCATGGATGAGGGCTGCGCCCATTGCAGGGCTGAACCCTCCCGCAAAGAGAAGGAGACATGAAATGAATCGTCGAGTCACCGTTGCCTTGGCTGCATTTGCCCTCGGTGCGCTTTGGATGGCGGGCACGCCTGTCATGGCGCAGGCCGCGTTTCCCACCAAGCCGGTGACGATCATCGTCGCCTGGCCCGCGGGTGGTCTGCCCGATGTCGTCGCCCGGGCGCTCGCGACGGCGCTCCAGCCGCGGTTGGGCCAACCCGTCGTGATCGAGAACAAGCCGGGTGCGAACAGCCGCATTGCCGCCGAAGCGTGCGCCAGGGCGCAAGGCGACGGTCACACCTTGTGCGTGCTCTCCGCCAGCACGCTGTCGATCAATCCGTGGCTCTACGACAAACTGCGCTACAGCCCTGAAAAGAGTTTCGTGCCCATCACGAATCTGGTTGCCCCGGACGTGCTGCTTGCTGTCAATCCCAGCGTGCCGGCGAAGACCTGGCCGCAGTTGCTGGACTACGCGAAACGCAATCCCGGCAAGCTGGCCTACGCGTCGTTCGGCGTCGGGTCCGACGTTCACCTGGAGATGGATTGGATTCGCAACCGGGCGGGCATCGACCTCTTGCACGTCCCGTTCCTGGGGTTTCCGCAGATCATGCAGAGCGTCGGCGGCGGAGATGTGCAGATTGCCTTTGTCTCCCTGGGCAATCCCGGCGTGGTGGACTATGTGAAGACCGGGAAACTCAGTCCAATCGCCTTGCAGGCCGGCAAGCGATCGGCACTGGCGCCTGATGTGCCCACTCTCGCCGAAGCGGGAGTGCCGAGGGTAGACGTGTTCACCTGGTTCGGGCTCTTCGCCTCCGCGGGCACGCCCAAGCCCGTTCAAGACAAGCTCAATACCGAGGTGAATGCCATCATGAATTCGCCGGAGTTCATCGAGCGAATGACGCCGCTGGCCGTCACGCGGCTCAACGGAACGTCGGCCGAATTCGCCAGGTTTCTTCAACGGGATCGAGCTAACTGGGGCCAGGTCGTAAAGACCGCAGGGGCCAGGCTCACCGACTAAGCCCACAACCCAGGTTTCTCCACGAGTGTCTTGTACGCCCGCGAGGCGTAGGGGCAAGTCACGCCCAAAAAAAGTCGTCACCAGCCGCGCGATCACCGGCGCCATCAACCACCAAAGAGGAGCAACGGACAATGAAACTTCAACCCATCGCAGGAGCAATCCTGGCACTTTGCGGCGCGGCGGCCAGCGCGCAGCCCGCCTCCGGCTCGAATGTCGTCCTCTACGGTGTGATGGACACCGGGGTCGAGTATTTGACGAATGTGGGCCCCGCGCGGGGAAGCATGACCAGGTTGCCCACGAATACCGGCAGCGTTCCTTCGCGCATTGGCTTTCGGGGAGTCGAAGACCTCGGCGGCGGCCTGAAGGCCGTGTTCAACCTGGAAGGCGGCTTGGGCATCGACGCAGGAGTCTTCAACCAGGCGGGCCGTCCTTTCGGGCGCGAGGCCGTCGTAGGACTCGCCGGGCCCTGGGGCACGGTGACGCTGGGACGCCAGCCGACGATGCTGTTCTTGTCGCTCGCCGACGCGAACATCGTGGGTCCCAACATCTACGGCATCGGCGCCTTGGATTTGTACTTGCCGAATGCGCGAGCGGACAATTCGATCGCCTACCGCGGCACGTTCGCCGGGTTTACGCTGGGTGCGACATACAGCCTGGGTCGCGACGTTGCCAATGCCGGGCCCAGTGCGGGCGGCACCAACTGTGCGGGGGAGAGTGCGACCGACGCCAAGCAGTGCCGCGAGTGGTCCGCGATGGTGAAGTACGACACGGCATCCTGGGGTGCGGCTGCGTCGATCGACCGACTCAACGGCGGGCCCGGCGCATTTGCGGGCCTCGTGAGCGGCGGCTTGCAAGACACCCGTATCTCGCTGAACGGGTACGCCAACTTCGGGCAACTCAGAGTGGGCGGTGGACTGATCCGGCGCGATGACGAGGGCTCGGCTGCGACGCCCAAGAGCGACCTCTGGTACATCGGTGCCGCCTATGCAGCCACTCCGGCGCTGGTTGTCGATGGGCAACTGGCACGAATCGCCTTCGACAACAGCGCCAACAAGGCGACCTTGGGCGTCGTGCGCGGCACGTACAGCCTGTCCAAGCGAAGCGCGGTGTATGCACAAGTTGCGCGGATTTCGAACCGGGGAGCTTCCGCATATTCAGTGAGCACCGGCGCCGCCGGCAGCAACCCCGCGCCCGGCGTTTCACAGACGGGCCTCATGGTCGGCATTCGCCACGTCTTCTGACACGGGAGAAACGCATGAACCTCCAAATGTGAGCAGTCCGTTTTTGGTATGGCACGGCATCAAGACCAGTACTCGCCGGCGGCGATCGCCATCCACTGGCTGGCAGCCTTGATGATCGTTTGCGCCATCCCCTTGGGCGTCTATATGACGGGCCTGCAGATATCGCCGGCCCGCCTCAAGCTTTACAACTGGCACAAATGGCTGGGCATCACGATCCTCGCGCTGTCGACGGCGCGCCTGCTGTGGCGGATGACTCACCGGCCGCCGGCCGACACGCCCATGGTGTCCTGGCAGCGGCGCGCGGCGCACGCGACGCATTGGGCGATGTATGTGCTGTTCTTCGCCGTGCCGCTGGCGGGTTGGGCCTACAGCTGCGCGACCGGCTTTCCGGTGGTGGTGTTCGGCGTGCTGCCCCTGCCTGACCTGGTGGCGCCGGACAAGGCACTGGCCTCGGCGCTCAAGACTGTGCATGCCAGCCTGGCGCTGTCGCTGGGCGCGCTCATCGCTGTCCACATCGCGGCGGTGATCAAGCACCAGTTGGTGGACCGGGACCGCATCCTCTCGCGCATGCTGCCTGGAACCTTCGAGAGCCAGCCGCAATGAAGCGTGCATTTCAGATCGGCTTCATCGCGTGCGCGCTCGCCGCCGCCGGCGCGGCGTCGGCGCAGAAGCTCGAGCCCGCGCAAAGCGAGATCGCCTTTACCTTCCGCCAGCTCGGCGTGCCGGTGGAAGGGCGCTTTGCCAAATTCAGCGGGCAATTTGCCTTTGACCCGAACAAGCCCGAGGCAGGGAAGGTCGCCTTGGCCATCGAAACCGGCAGCGTGCGTTTCGGCGCCGTGGAGACCGAAGGCGAAGCCGTGAAGAGCGATTGGTTCAACGCCGCCAAGTTCCCGCAGGCCACACTGGAGTCCACGGCCATCAAGGCCACCGGTGCCGGCAGGTACGAGCTCACAGGAAAGCTGGCGCTCAAGGGAACGGTCAAGGAAATCCGGGTGCCTGTGGCGCTCGCGAAGAACGGGGCCTTCACGGTCGCCACAGGCGCGTTTGTCGTGAAGAGGCTGGATTTCAAGATCGGCGACGGCGAATGGTCGGACACCTCGATGGTTGCCAATGACATCCAGGTGCGATTCAAACTCGCGCTGTCGGGAATCGCGGCGCCCTGACGCGCCATCCCTATGAGCCTTCAACGTGCGATCGATTTCAGGACGCGGTTTCGTCGGCGGGAGGTCCTGCTCGGGACATTCGTCAAGACACCGTCGCCGCATGTCGTCGAATTGCTGGGCGATGCCGGGCTGGATTTTGTCGTCATCGATGCGGAACACGCTGCGTTCGATCGGGGTGCCGTCGATCTCGCGCTGCTCGCGGCCAAGGCGGCCGGTCTCACCGCACTGGTGCGGACAGCGGACGGCCGGGCGGCCACGCTGCTCGCGGCGCTCGACGATGGCGCGGCGGGCGTCATCGTGCCGCACATCGATTCCGCGGGGCAGGCGGCCGAGACGGCGGCGTCATGCCGCTACGGTGGCACTCGCGGCTACTCCAACTCCCCGCGAGCCGGCTCGTTCGGTGCGAGCCCAATGTGGCGTCACGTCGACGACGCCGATTCCGCAGCCACCGTGATCGCCATGATCGAAAGCCAGGAAAGTGCCCATGACATCGCGGGCATTCTTGCGGCTGACGGCCTGGATGGCGTATTGGTGGGGCGGGCCGACCTGGCGGTTTCGCTGCGTGATCGCACGCCGGACACGCGGCTTGCCGCGGCGCTGATTGAGCGCGTGATCGCAGCCGCTGTCGCTGCGGGGAAGCCGGTCTGCATCTTCGCGGCGAACGTCGGGGAGACCGAAGGCTTCCTGCGCCAGGGCGTGACGGCCTTCATCGTCTCGTCCGACCAGGCGATGCTTCGGTCGGCCTCCCGCGAGCGGGTGTCGCAGTTCCGTCGGCTCGCAGTCGGGAGTCCCTGAAATGGCGGGATTCAGCCTGATAGCCGGTAGTTTTCACATGCGGAAAAAAATCATCTTACGGCGATCGTCCTCGGTTCCTATCATTCGCCCCCATGGAGCAACAAGGGACCGCGTTGAGGACGAAAAACATGATCCGGCACATGGTGCTCTTCTCGTTCAAGCCGTCGGTGGACCAAGACCAGCGCCACCAGCTTCTGGACTTGCTTGCCGAACTGCCGCGCCAGTTTCCCGATATGCAGGGCTTTCAGCTCGGCGTCAACGTGAGCAAGCGCGACCGCAGGTTCTCCCACGGTATGACGATGGGCTTTGCCACTCTCGGCGACCTGGAGAAGTATCTCGACAGCGAACGTCATGAAAGGTTTGTGCGAGAGAACTTCGCGCCGCTCATCGAGGAGAGAGCGATCGTCTCGATAGTCGATTGACGCAGTTAACCCGTAAACAAATACTAAGGATGGAGACAATGATCACGCAAGAAACGGCCGATAGCGGCCACTGCCGCACGATGATGGCTTGTGCATCTCATGCACCCCTGATGTACTGCTACGCACGTGCGCCGTCCGTCCACGACGAGGTTGACGAAACGTTCGCGCGGGTGCAGCGGGAGATCGAGAAATTCGATCCGGAACTGGTCGTCATCTTCGGCCCGGATCACTACACATCGCTGTTCCGCAGCCTTGCGCCGCCGTTCACTGTCGCCGCGAAATGCGAGGCGGTCGACGACATCGGGGGACATGCCGGCAAGTTCAACGTTCCCGACGCATTGGCCGTCGCGTGCGTCAAGAACCTGGCGGAGAACGGGCTTGATGCCGCCGTTTCCTATGACCTCAAGGTAGACCACGGCATCTCCCAAACCTTGCACCGGCTCACCGGCAGCGTCGATCGCTATCCCGTCATCCCGATCATCATCAACACGATGACGGCCCCTCTTCCGCCGTTTCACCGGTCGCGTCATCTGGGCAAGCTGGTCGGCCGCTTCGCCAAGGGTCTCGGGAAGCGGACCTTGTTCCTTGGGTCGGGTGGCCTGTCGCACAACCCCAAGGTCATCTATCCGGATATCGGCACGGGTGAGGCCGACGTCACGTCGTGGCAGATGAACGGCCCGCTGAACGACCTGATGACCAGGGAAGCCTGGCTGGGCCGCCTCGACGAGATTCACCGCGTCGCGGCCGTGCTGCTGGCCGAAGGAAAGATCAGCGCGGCGGATTGCTGCTTCAACGAGGCGTTCGATCGGCGGGTGATCGACCTGCTGGCCGGCGGCCGCTTCGACGAGATGGATCACTGGGACAACAGCGCCACCATCGCGGAGGCTGGCATCGGAGCAGTCGAAGCGCATGCATGGCTGGCCGCGGCAGTCGCCAATCGGGAAGCAGGAGGCGAGCTTCCGACCTGCGACCTGTACGCACAGGCCATCGAATACGGCATCGCGCTGGGCATCATGCACGCCAGCCCAAAGGCATTGGCGCCTCGACTGGCCGAACTTGCGGCCTGACATTCAAACCATTGGAGCGAAGAGAATGACGCAACACGAAAGCATCGCGGAGCAGTTTGGCGGCGAGACGATCGAAGTCTTGTACAGGCGCTTGCTGCCGCTGGACGCGCCCAAGGAATTTCCGTTGGCCGGGGCCGGTTTCTACCCGCCCCTCAATCCCCGCAGCTACGTCGAGGACGAGATCAGGGTCGACCAGGATGTCGCGGTGCGGCTGCGCGATGGAACGACGATCTATGTCGACATCTATCGGCCGGCCAAGGGCGTGGATACCGACATGCTGCCGGCGATCCTTTCTTGGTGCTGGTACGGCAAGCGCCCGGGAGACGAGTCCGAGGAGGAGTGGGCGACTTTCGGCGTGGTGCCGGGCACCCATTCGCAGATGGTCAAGTTCGAAGGCCCCGATCCGGGCTTCTGGTGCAAGAAGGGATACGCGGTCGTCAACGCCGATCCGCGCGGCACCGGCAATTCGCAAGGGCGGCTGGTCCTGTGGGGAAAGCAGGACGGGGAAGACGGCCATGACGCGATCGAATGGATTGCGCAGCAGCGCTGGTCGAACGGCAAGGTCGGCATGGTGGGCAATTCCGGCCTGGCGATGTGCCAGTGGTTCATCGCTGCCGAACGGCCGCCGCACCTCGCATGCATCGCCCCGTGGGAAGGCACATCGGACATGTACCGGGAGTTCGTCTCCGAGAACGGAATCCCCGGTCCCGGTTTCATGAACTTCGTTGCCAGCATCGGGCGCAGCGCCAGCGGCCTGCAGGAAGACTACCTTGCCATGCTGCGGAAATATCCGCTGATGAACGCGTACTGGCAGTCCAAGGTGCCGGAATTCGCCAAGATCACCATCCCCGCTTACGTCACCGGCGGCTGGAGCCATGTCCACATGATGGGTTCCATCAATGGCTTTCGGCGGATCAGTTCGGAGAAGAAGTGGCTGCGCGTTCACCGCGACTTTGAATGGCCTGACCTCTATTCCTGGTGGAACATGGAAGACCTCGAGCGGTTCTTCGATCGCTACCTGAAGGGAATCCGCAACGGCTGGGAGATGACGCCCAAGGTCCGCCTGGACATCATGGACGCCTATGACCACGACAGCCAGGTTCGCCGCCCGGAAACGGATTTCCCGCTGGAGCGGACGAACTACACCAAGCTCTACCTTCGTGGCGAGAACGAACTGGCGGGCGCGCCGTCATCGGTCGCGACCACCATCTCCTATGACCCGCAGACCGAGGAAGCCAATTTCGACATCAAGTTCACCGAGGACACCGAGCTTGCGGGCTTCATCAAGGCGCACCTGTGGGTGCAGGCGGACGGCCACGACGAGATGGACCTGTTCCTGACCGTACAGAAGCTCGACCAGGCCGGTGAATGGCTGCCCACCAGTGTGTTCGGGTTCGCACATCCTGGCGCATGGGCGCGTGCGCGCGTTTCGCACCGGGCGCTCGACAAGGACCTGTCGACTGACTTCCAGCCGGTTCAATCGCACCGCGTTGAACAAAGGCTCTCGCCGGGAGAGATTGTGGCCGTGGACGTCGCGTTCTACCCCCACGCGCGCATCTGGCATGCAGGCGAGACGCTGCGGCTGCGGATTGCAGGCCGTTATATCCGCAAAGACTGGTTCGAGCCGTTCTCCTACGACACCGACAACAAGGGACGCCACCTCATTCATGCCGGCGGCAAATACGACTCGTACCTCCAGGTCCCAGTCATTCCACCGAAGCATCGCTCGGGCGCGTATGTCTACAGATAGGAGTATTGAATGTCTGGCTTGAGGGATCGTCTGCTGGGGGGATGGCGGCTTGCCGATTGGGGGCTGACCGACGGCGCCGAGGAAGACAAGTTCCTGCCGCCCCTGGGCTTTGTCGGGGATTGCAGCGGCTTTCTCATCTATTCGCCGTCGGGCGCCATGAGCGCCATGCTGTCGCGCAAGAACCGTCCGGTTTTCAAGGACAGCTCACTCGACGGCGGCACCGTGCAGGAACGCGCCGATGCGTTCGCAACGATCGTTTCCTACGCCGGCATGTTCGAGATCGACGAAAAGACTTCGACGGTAACCCATGTCGTGGAGTGCAGCACGGTGCCGCATCTGGTCGGCCAGCGGATGCGCCGAATCTGCATCTTCGAAGGCAATCGCCTCAAGCTCGACACACCCTCAATGATCATCGGCGGCGTCTCACGCGTGAGTTACATCGCGTGGGAAAAGATTTAGCGACTGAAAAAATTAAGGACAGGACCATCATGGCCAACCAGATTTCCGACAAGCCGCGAGTCCGGCCGAAAGTCTCCCCGATCCGACGGATCATCACCGGACATGATGAAAAGGGGGTGGCAGTCATCGTTGCGGACGAGGCGTGCCCCCATGTGGATTCGATCCTGGGATTGGAGAACTTCGCTACGACCGAGTTGTGGAAGACGGCCGTGCCGGCTGACAACGCCGCGTCGGGCGATCCCGTCGAGCTGCCGCATCGCATCGCGCCTCCTGACAACGGGGCGGTCTTGCGTGTTGTGGAATTCCCTCCGGACAGGACTTTTCGGGACGCCCTTCGCCCGGATCAAGTGCTGACGAAGGGAGGCGGCAAGTCCGGCGGCAGCCAATTGCTGCACCGGACGCGCTCGGTCGATTTCGCGATTGTCATCTCCGGCGAGATCTGGTGCGTGATGGATGAGGGAGAAGTCCTTATGCATCCCGGCGACGTCATGGTCCAGCGCGGCACGAACCACGATTGGCAGAATCGCTCGCACGAGCCGGCCCGGGTGGCATTCGTTCTGATCGATGCGCAGCCGTTGAAGGGCCTCGCCGCATGACCACGGACTTGAAGGCCTACGACTGGAACGAGCTGGAGCGCGAGGTCGTGCGGCCCGGTGTGACGCGGGTCGGATTTGCCGGCGACAACGTGATCTGCGTGTTCAACTGGCTCGAGCCCGGCATGGAGACGCGCCCGCACAGTCATACGTTCGAACAGCTTGTCCTGATCCTTCAAGGTCGCATCAAGCTGCATCTGGACGATGGATCGGTCGAACTGTCGGCCGGCGGAATGATCCGCATCCCTCCAGGGGTCACCCATTACGCCGAGCCGCTGGGCCAGGAGACGGTGCTCAACCTCGACATATTTTCACCGGCGCGCATCGATTACGCGCACCTGGTGAAATACCAATTGGTTCAAATGCCGTGAAGAAGAGTGCGAAATTCAAGTCGTCCGCGAAGTCCGGTTGCCTGCTTGCCGCTCGCCGGAGGGCGATAGTTGGACTGTTCGCCGGCATAGCTCTGCCGTTCGCTGCGTGGAGTCAAACTTATCCAGGCAGGCCGATCAAAGTTGTCGTGCCCTTCCCGGCAGGCACGTCCCCAGACGTGATAGCTCGATTCTGGGGAAGTGAAATGTCCAAAGCATTGGGGCAACCTGTCGTGATAGACAACCGCCCAGGTGCCGGCACGATCATTGGAGCCCAGGCAGTCACCGCTGCACCCGCTGACGGATACACGTTACTGTTCACGACCAGTGCAACCACGTCCATCAACCCCTACGTATTCAAGTCGCTTCCCTATAAAGTTGAGGATCTGATACCGATTACGCCTCTCGTGTCGTCTTCCTTCGTGCTGATCACGGGCGCAATCTCACCGTTCAAGACTCCACAGGACCTCTTTCGCGCCGCAAAGGCAAAGCCTGGAAGCCTCAACTACGCGAGCTATGGGATTGGTCAAGGCACGCACGTGTTGATGGCCCGGCTCCTGAATACTTCCGGCGTGGCAATGATCCACGTGCCGTATAAGGACGGTGGCGTCGCCGACATCATTTCCGGCGCGATTGATGCCTCTTTCGAGCCCGCGACAACCGCTACCGCGCTCATCAAGGGGGGGCGAGTCCGCGCGCTTGGAGTTACAAGTCCCAAGCGCCTGGCTGTGCTGCCCGATGTACCGACTCTTTCCGAAACTATCCCGGGCTTCACGGCAGACGCCTGGATCGGGCTGCTCGCACCCAAAGGCGTGCCGGTCGAAGTCATTAGCGTCCTGGCAGCCGCTTCTCAAAGAATTGCGCATTCCAGCGAATTCCGTGCGAAGGTCGCAGAATTAGGTGTGACGCCCCTTGGCAATACGCAAGCGGAATTCCAGAAAATGATCAACGATGATTCGGGGATCTGGTCCAAGGTCGTGAAGGACAACGACATCAAGGTTGATTGATGGGATGGACACTAGGGCTTGTTGTTCATCTCGAGCTGGATTTTCAACAGCACTTCGTCATCGATGACCTGGAGAAACTTCGCCATTCCGTAGTCCGTGCGCTTGACGCTCGCGGTCGCGACGAAGCCCACCGCCGGGACCTTCAGGAACGGGTTCGTGATGACGTTGGTCAGCGTGGCCTTGAAGTCGACCGGGCGTGTCACGCCGCGTAGCGTCAGGTCGCCGGTGACAATGAAGTTCTTCGCGTCGAGCGCCTTGACCGAGCGCGACACGAAGGTGATCTTCGGGTTGCGGCCCGCATCAAACCAGTCCTCCTTGCGCAAGTCGGCATCGCGCAGGCTCTGTGCCGTGTCGATGGAGTCGCTGTCTATCGTGATGCTTACCTTCGAGGCCTCGATCGTCGCGAGGTCGAACTTCACCTCGCCTTGCACCTTGCGGAAAATGCCCGGTGTTCGGGTCAGCCCGAGGTGACCCACCTCGAAGCTCACGTGGGTGTGGGAGGGATCGAACTCCCACGCGGCCTGACCGACGGCAGGCAGCAGCGCGGAGGCAGCGAGGGCGACAAGGGCAGAGAGGGATTTCATGGCGGCAGGCTGTCTCAAGAAGTTGTTCTGGGCCGAATCATAGGAACCGCCCGCGACAGCCGTAAGATGAAACTTTCTCGCATGTGACAACTGCTGGCTATCGTCGGCGGGATTAGCGGCGAATGAGAGAAGGACGTCGTGGGCGACCAACAGACGCGCTGAAATAGGCCACCTCATCAGTAAGCGTGAGCCTATCATTCACGCATCGCGATCCCATTGCAGGCCAGCTCCCTTCGTGCCTCTAGCTGGCGCTCAAGCCCCCGTGCTTGCCCAGGATCATTTGTACAGCGCACCGATCAGGACGCGTTGTATGACTTCCAAGATCATTGTTTCCAAGGCATCTGTGCTTGACGGCGGCGGTGATGCATTTCTGGATTGGCAACTCGCCGATGAGCTTGCAAGCTCGGCGGAGCGAACCGTCTGTGACGCGTTCACCAGCCTGGCGCGCGGATCGGGGCTGCGGCCGTCGGATATTCAGATGAAAGTCGCCCGAAGCTTGCGCAAGGCGGCTACCACCCGGTTGAAAAGCGCCCTCGCGCATTTCGAAAAGCCGAAAGCTGCCGGCGCGTGATCAGCTGCCGCGCTCGGGCATCCACCTGCGCTATTTGAAATTATGTCCGCCTCGCTTCGCGCTGTTGAGGGCAAGCGCCAGCGCCACGGTAGCCAGTCCAAGCCAGCACACGCCCGGCCAGCCGCCATGCGCCCAAGCCAGGCCTGTCAGGAATGCCAACAGCCCCCCGCCGACGTATTGGCCAACGATGTAGACGGTGACGATGCGCGTTCGATTTTCTGAACGAAGGGCGAACAATGTCGTCTGCTTGGCGATGTGCGTCGACGAAGCACCGATGTCAAGCAGCACGATACCCAGGCCGATGGCGCCGAGCGAGTGGCCGAAGAACAGAAGAATGCACCAGGCCCCCAGCGTCAAGGCAATCCCCGCGCGCGCAATGTTGGCCGCCCCAAAACGATCGATCAGTCGCCCACATTGCGGCGCAGCACCGGCGGAAACCAGTCCCAGCAGCCCATAGAACCCGACCGCGGCGCTGGTCAGGCCAAATGCAGCGCCCTGGATGTGAAGCGAGAGCGCGATCCACAGCGATCCGAAGGTGCCAAACATGAGCGCTTGGGTCATCGTTGCACTGCGCAGCACCGGCTCGCGCGCGACCAGCTGCGGCAGAGATGCCAGCAACCTGCGGTAAGACACCCGGTTCACCGCTGCGGACGGTGGCATCGTACGTGCGAACGTGACCAGCAACAGCAAAGTTGCGAATGCGGCCAGGCAGTAGGCACTGCGCCATCCGGCTGCGGCAGCGACAAATCCGCCGGCCGAGCGGGCCAGGAGGATGCCGAGGATGAAGCCTTGGACCATCAGCCCTGTGACCCGGCCTCTCGCACTTGGCGACGTCAAGCCGGACGCATAGGGCGGAATCAGGTAAGGCGCAATCGTCAGGAAGCCCAGCAGAGCGCTCGCCAGCAGGAATACCTCGAACGTGGGCGACCACGCGACCAACAACATCGAGGCGCTTTGCCCCGCGATGGCGCCGATCACGATCCGCCGGTTGTCTCTGGCGTCGCCAAGCGGCAACAGGAATAACACGCCGAGTCCGACTGCCAGTTGCGTGATCATCGGCACCAACCCCACCTGAGCGCCCGTGAGATCGAAGGTCCCACTGATCGCCACCAGCAAGGGTTGCAAGTAGTAGACGCCGGCGATGGAGGCCGAACAAAGGAGCGCCAACCCCCGTTGGGTGGCCGGGCTGAGACCTGATTCGGCGTGACCTGGGTCTTGTACCGGCTTTTCTGGAGCCATTCGCGCACTCAATAGGTCGCACGCCCACCCGAGAGGTCAAAGACTGCCCCGGTGGAGAACGAGCACTCTTGAGTGCAAAGCCAACCCACCATCGCCGCAATCTCGTCGGCATGCCCGAAACGTCCGACGGGAATCTTCGAGAGCATGTATCTGATGTGCTCCGTGCTCATCTGGTCGAATAGCGGCGTTTCCACCGCTGCCGGCGTCACGCAGTTGACCCGGATTTCGGTTCCGGCGAGCTCCTTGCCCAGGGACTTGGTGAGGGCGATGACGGCTGCCTTGGAGGCGCTGTAGGCGCTCGCATTGGGGTTGCCTTCCTTGCCCGCCACCGATGCGACGTTCACGATGCGACCGGACACGCCGTTCTCGCGCATGTGTGCGACAACGTGCTTGCATGCCGCGTAGACGCCGTGTACGTTGACCTCGAACACTTGCCGCCATGCAGCGGACGGGTATTCCCAAAGCACCTGGTTCGGGCCCGTGATGCCGGCGTTGTTGACAAGGATGTCGATCCGGCCAAGGCGCTCGATGCTGTGAGCCGCTGCCGCCGCGATGGCGTCCTGCTGCCCCATGTCCATGGGCACATAGGTGTGGTCCGCACCAAACTCCCTGGACATGGCATCGAGTGCGTCCTCTGAAATATCCCATGCGCAGACGATCGCTCCAGAAGCAGCGAGGCGCCGCGAAACAGCCAGGCCGATCCCACTGGCCGCGCCGGTGACGATCGCTCGGCGGCCGTCGAGCTGGAGCCGATTCAACGAGTCTCCCCCAGGGTCACTCGCTGGCGCTGATGCCCCAGTCCGTCGATGCGCAACGTCATGACGTCGCCCACCTTCAGGAACAGAGGCGGCTTGTGGCCCAGGCCCACCCCGGCCGGCGTGCCCGTGCTGATGACATCTCCAGGCTCCAGCGTCATGAACTGGCTCACATAAGAGACCAAGGTTGCCACGTCGAAGATCATGTTGGCCGTGCTGCCCTGCTGGCGCGCGGCGCCATTGACTTCAAGAGTCATGGTGAGCTTGCTCACGTCTTCGACTTCATCGCGCATCGCGATGAAGGGGCCGGCAGGAGCGAAGCGGTCGTAGCTTTTGCCTTTGGTCCACTGACCATTGCGCTCGAGCTGATAAGCCCGTTCGCTCACGTCATTCATGATCGTGTAGCCAAGAACTGCGTCCATCGCTCGCGCCGCGGGCAGATGACGCGCATGCCGCCCGATCACGATGGCCAACTCGATCTCCCAATCGAGCTTCCCGGCGCCCGGCGGCATCCACACGTCTGCGTCAGGGCCGCACCAGGACGTCGGCGCCTTCAGGAAGAAGACCGGTTCGCTGGGCACCGCCATCTCCGCTTCACGAGCGTGATCCGTGAAGTTCAGGCCAATGCACACGATCTTGCCGGGCCGCGAGATCGGAGCCTCGAAATGCGGGTGGACTATCAGCGGAAGCGCCGCCAGCTGATTCCTGTAGGCCTCCCACTCCGCCGTGCCAATCGTATCGGGGGTCCAGTCTCCAACGATAGCCCCCGCATTGCGCCAAAGCCGATCTTCGCCCTGCAGGGCCGGCCGAACACCTTGAGCCGTCCGGATTCTGGCGATCTTCATTGACTCTCTCCCCCGACGAAGCGGCATCGCACGGTACCCAATCCGAAGATGTCGCACTCCACGTCGCTATCCGGACCCTGCGCGGGAAGATCGGCCATGGGGCCCAGTGCACCGGTCATGACGAGGTGCCCAGGTTGCAACGGCGAGCCAAGCGCGGCCAATGTTCGTGCGAGCCACAACGCCGCCCGCAGCGGATGACCCATGCACTCCCGCCCCGAGCCTTCGCTGACCAGGTTGCCGCCGAGTGCAAGCGTCATCGTCGCGGATGCCAGGTCAATCTGCTCCAGCTTGACCGGCTTGCCACCGATCACGAACAAGCCGGAGGATGCGTTGTCGGCGATCGTATCGGCAAGGGTGATCTTCCACGATTCGTAGCGGGTGTCGACGACCTCGATCGCCGGTACAACGTATTCCACCGCGGACATCAACTCGGCGAGCGTCAGATCTGGATGGGGCAGCGTGCGGCCAACGACGAGACCTACTTCGGCTTCCATGCGTGGGCGCCTGAGGCGGCTGACGGGGATCTCCTCCCCATCGGCGCAAGCCATGTCCGCGAACAGCACCCCGAAATCGGGGCGATCGACCCCGAGCTGCCGCTGCACCTTGAGACTTGTCAGTCCAATCTTGTGCCCCACCACACGCCTGCCCTCCGATAACCACTGCTTGGTGTTCGCGTGTTGAATCGAATATGCATTCGCGGAATCCGTCGGCGCGATGACGTCCCGCACCCATTGAGCCGGAACGCTGCCGGCATAGGCGCGGCGTATCGACTCGGCCGCGGCGGCGATTTGCTCGCTTGAGGTATGGTTGTCCGGCATTCAGCGCCCCAGAAGAAAGTCAATGTGCAGGCGATTGAACTCGTCGGCGTTCTCGTATTGCGGCCAGTGGCCGCACTCGTTCATGACGACAAATCGGGCGCCCGGGATCATGTCGGCGATCTGCTTGCCTTCCTGCGGCGTCGCCGTCGGATCGTGCGATGTCCAAACGACAAGTGCGGGAGATTTGATCGACCGATACTGAGGTTCGGTGATCATGTTCTTGCGCCTCAATTCCATTTCCTGGAGACACATGATCCGCTCCATCGTTGCGGCGAAATCAGGCTGCGCGTAGATGGCACGGCGCGTTTCGATGAGGTCGTCCGTCACTTTGGACTTGTCGTGCATCAGGAACTCCAGACGTCCCTTGATGCGCTCCCAGGAGGGGTCGGACGCCGCCTGATTGGAAATACTTTTCAGGCGCGCCATTACCTCCGGGTGCGCGGTCCATCCAGCTGCCGTGTTGAGCACGACCTTCTCCACCACCGCGGGGTGATGCACGGCAAGGTGGGTGGCGATCCAGCCGCCGACGGATTCCCCGGTGATGTGGGCCTTGTCGCGCCCGAGCGCCTTCAGGACGTTCAGGACATGCTCGGCGTAGTCGGTCAACTGGTAGCGAATCGGTGGCTTGTCGGTCCACCCATGACCGAGCAGGTCGATGGCGACCATCCAGAAGTGCTCGCCGTGGGCGCCGAAGTTCCGGCTGTACGCTTCGGCATGACCGCCGATCCCGTGGAGGGCGAGCAGCAACGGCTTGTCCGGCGAGCCAGAAGATATGTAGCGAGTGCGGACGCCCGCGGCATCAAGGTAGCCTTGTGAAAAGGACGCGCCGCGTAGATCGGACCATTGGCTGGAATATGCGGCCGGCGTGTTAGTTGTCATGATGGAGCGCTTCAGAATGTGGGAGCGCCAGTTTCACTTTTCGGCAATGGCCGGCCAAAGGCTTTTCCAGCCTAGGTGCATGCAGTGCACAGCGCTGCGTCGTCGCGTCGTAGTGCAACGCGGGCACAGAGTGCACATTTGGTTCGGGACGCTATGCGAGTTGAAAGGGTCTGTCGATACTCCAGGCCATGATCAATGTTGCACCTGCCGGCCTTCTGAAGGCGGTCTGCCTGTCGCACACACCCTTGCGTGGGCTGCTCGATCCGGATGAGAGCATCGTCAGCGAGATCGATGCGGTACTGGCTCGCATTCGCAGCAAGGTCGAGGCTTTTCAGCCTCAGCTGGTCATCCTCTTCGCGCCGGACCATTTCAACGGCTTCTTCTATGACCTGATGCCGCCGTATTGCATCGGAACCGAGGCCGAGGCAATCGGCGACTTTGGCACGCCGGCCGGGAAACTCTCTGTGCCCGCAGAACTGGCCGAGAGTTGCGCGTCCTTCCTGATGAGAGCCGGGTTGGACGTGTCCCTCTCACACCGCATGCGAGTCGATCATGGCTTTGCGAACCCGCTCCACGATCTTTTTGGTGGACTGGATCGCGTGCCGGTGATTCCCATCTTCATCAATTCGGTCGCTGCTCCGCTGCCTTCGATCGCACGCGTTCGGGCGCTGGGCCGGGCGATCGGGCAATTTGCCAACACGCTAGGCATGAGGGTCTTGCTTGTTGGGTCCGGCGGGCTCTCGCACGAGCCGCCGGTGCCGCGGCTGGCGGGCGCGACAAAGGAAGTCGCCGAGCGGCTCATCGCTGGACGCAATCCTTCGCCGGAGGCAAGCCAGGCGAGACTGGGCCGCCTGATGGACGCCGCCCGGCGGCTCACCGCCCGGGACAAGCAAGTGAAGGCGCTCAATC
>JAQGMS010000381.1 GCA_028292245.1 Ramlibacter sp. | reverse complement strand
TAAAGGTCTCAGCGCGATGCGGTTGCAATCCGAACGCGCGCCAGATGCGTCCAACTGCCGTCTGATTCACGCCCGCGGCCTTAGCCATCAAGCGCGTGCTCCAATGCGTGGCTTCAGCAGGCCTGCGCTCAAGCGTCATGGCGAGAATCTCTTCGACCTTCGCGTCGGTGATCTTGCGCGGCTGCCCAGGCCGCGGTGCATCGAACAAGCCGTCCAAGCGCTTGTCGATAAACCGCTGACGCCATTTGCCCACCGTTTGAAGCGTCACACGCAAGCGCTCCGACACTGCGGTATTCGTCGCGCCTTGCGCACAGGCCAGCACGATGCGTGCTCTCAACGCCAGTGCCTGGGCCGTCGTGCGACGCCGCGTCCATTCCACCAAGCGGTTGTTCTCTTCGACCGTCAGAACCAATGGCGGCAGTGGCCGTCCCGCACCCATATCCGTCTCCCCATAAGGACCTTACTATGAGACAGATCGGATGCACATTAGTTGTACGAATTAAAGACTCGGGACACTAGACGAGGCCGGCGTTCGCGGGTACGAGTCGCACCAGTGGTGGGGGCTGTTGGCGCCGGCCGGGACGCCTTCGGAGCTCGTGATGAAAGTGAATGCAGCCGCCGTAAAAGGACTCAACGCGCCCGATGCGAAAAAGCGCTACGCCGATGAAGGCGCTGAAGTCGTCGCGAACAGCCCGGCCGAGTTCGCGGATTTTTTTCTGAAGGAGCTCACGAAGTGGGATGGACTGTTCGCGGCGGGGAAGACGGCGCGCTGAAACGGCGGCCCAAATGAGGTCGCAGCGGGTCGAACACGTCATCCGGCACGCGCACCGCTCGCGTCCTGCGGGCTCGCACTGACGGCATTTTTTAGGAGTAGAGCATGGCTGACACCCGCAAAGTGATCATCACCTGCGCCGTGACCGGATCGATTCATACACCGACCATGACGCCTTATCTTCCGATTACGCCGGACGAGGTCGCGGAGGGCGCGATCGGCGCGGCCGAAGCGGGTGCGGCGATCCTGCACCTGCACGCGCGCGATCCCATCGACGGGCGGCCGACGCCCGACCCGAAGGTGTTCATGCAATTCCTGCCGCAGATCAAGGCCGGCACCGACGCGGTCATCAACATCACGACCGGCGGCGGCCACAACATGACCGTGCAGGAGCGCCTTGCGGCGCCGCTGCTCGCGAAGCCCGAAGTGTGCTCGCTCAACATGGGCTCGATGAATTTCGGTCTCTATCCCAATCTCGACAAGCGTAAAGAGTGGAAGCACGAGTGGGAGCCGCAGTACCTGGAGGCAAGCCGGGACTTCATCTTTCGCAACACCTTCAAGGACATCGAATACTCGCTGAAGCACCTCGGCGACGAGTGCGGCACGCGCTTCGAATTCGAGTGCTACGACGTCGGGCACCTCTACAACCTCGCGCACTTTCTCGATCGCGAGCTCGTGAAGCCGCCGCTCTTCGTGCAGACCATTTTCGGCATTCTCGGCGGCATGGGCACCGACCCCGAGAACCTGATGCACGTGAAGACGATCGCCGACAAGCTTTTCGGGGATCAGTACCACTGGTCGATTCTCGGCGCCGGCCGGCACCAGATGGGTCTCGTCACAATGGGCGCGCTCATGGGCGGTAACGTGCGCGTCGGGCTCGAGGACAGCATTTATCTCGCGAAGGGAAAGCTCGCCAAAACCAACGCGGAGCAGGTGGCGAAAATACGCCGCATTCTGGAAGACCTGTCGCTGGAAATCGCCACACCGGCTGAAGCACGCAAGATGCTCGCGCTGAAAGGCGGCGCAAACGTCGCGTTCTAGCCTACGAAGTAATCCTGTGGAACGGCCTCATCGCGCCAACGCGTACCAAGGACCAGCCGTGCGACTCCTCGCTGCCTGCATGCTTACAGCCGTTGCGCTCGCGCCGGGCGCCCACGTCGCCTCGGGTGAGACTTTCCCGAACAAACCCATCCGCATCATCACCTCCGCCCCCGGAGGCACGAGTGACTTCACTTCGCGCCTGATCGCGCGAGGGCTCACGGAAAATCTCGGGCAACAGGTGATCGTGGACAACCGCGGCAACTTCGGCGGCGAGGTCGCCGCGCGCGCACAGCCCGACGGTTACACCCTGCTGGTCGATGGCTCGAGTCTGTGGCTCGGGCCGATGCTGCAACGCACCCCTTACGATGCGCTGAAGGATTTCGCGCCGATAACGATAGCGGTCAGGTCGCCCAACATCATCATCGTGCATCCCTCGTTGCCGGTTGCTTCGATCAGGGAGCTGATCGCGTTCGCCAAGGCGCGGCCCGGACAGCTCAACTACGGCTCGGGTGGCATCGGCGGCGCGTCGCACCTGCCGGCCGAGCTCTTCAAGTCGATGGCCGGCGTGAATATCGTCAACGTCAACTACAAAGGCACCGGACCTGCGGTGAACGCGCTGATTGCCGGCGAAGTGCATGTCATGTTTGCGAATGCGACGATCGCGATGCCGCAGGTCAAGGCGGGCAGGGTGAGGGCCATCGCCGTCGGCAGCCTTCAGCCTTCCCCACTCGTCCCGGACCTGCCTACGGTCGCCGCGTCGGGCTTGCCCGGATTCGAGTCGATGATTCCGCAGGCGATC
>JAQGMS010000159.1 GCA_028292245.1 Ramlibacter sp. | reverse complement strand
TCGGCCAGGGGCTGACGGTGCACCGCCCGTGATTCGCTGGCTGGACAAGCGCCCCGGCCGGCTCGCCGCGCTGCTGCTGGCCGCCGCCTGGCTGGCCGCCACCGCCTGGGTGCGCCCCCTGATGGTTCCCGACGAGGGCCGCTACGCGAGCGTCGCGTGGGAAATGCTGCGCTCAGGCGATTGGCTGGTGCCGACCCTGAATGGCCTGCCCTATTTCCACAAACCACCGCTGTTCTACTGGATCACCAGCGCCTCGCTTTGGCTGTTCGGCGCCCACGAGTGGGCGGCCCGGGCGGCGCCGCTGGTGGGCGCCCTGATGGGCGCGTCGTCGCTCTACCTCTTCGCGCGGCGCTGGAGCGGCGCGTCCGCCGCCAGGCTTTCCTTGCTGGTCCTGGCGACGCAGCCCATGTTCTTCCTGGGTGCCCAGTTCGCCAACCTCGACATGCTGGTGGCCGGTTGCATTGCAGCCACGATCCTTGCGTCCGCCCACGCGGCTTTGCTGGCGCGGCAAGGGATGCGATCGCGGCCGGCGCTCGCGGCGGCCTGGCTGTTTGCCGCGTTGGGATTGCTGGCCAAGGGGCTGATCGGCCTGGTGCTGCCCGGCATGGTCGTCGTCATCTGGCTGCTGGTTCTGCGCCGGCCCCGGCTGATCGCTTCACTTCTCTGGCTGCCCGGCATGGCGCTCTTTGCCTGCGTCGCAGGCCCGTGGTTCATCGCGATGCAGTGGCGTTTTCCGGAATTCGGCCATTACTTTTTCGTGGTGCAGCACTTCAACCGGTTCGCGCAAGCCGGGTTCAACAACGCGCAGCCGTTCTGGTTCTACCTGCCGGTGATCGCGCTCCTCACGCTGCCGTGGTTCGTCTGGCTGCGCGGTGCGGTCTCGCGGCCGTATTGGTCGGACCCGCAACAGGGGCCCGTGCGCCAGCTGATGTGGATATGGCTGATCGTCGTGACCGGCTTTTTCTCATTGCCTCAATCCAAACTGGTCGGCTACATCCTGCCCGTCACGGTGCCCCTGGCTTTCCTGATCGGCGAGAGCGCCGGCTTGCGCATCGCGATTTCGGAGCGCGCTCGGCAATGGTGGAAAGCCAGCGCCGCGATCGCCATCGCGGCCTGTCTGGCCGCCGTGGTGCTGGCCTGGACCCACGAAGGCAAAGGAGTGCAGAACCTGGCCCGGACGCTCGCCGAGAAGGCGGCGCCGGGCGAGCCCGTGGTTTTCATGCACGACTATTACTTCGACCTGCCGTTCTATGCGCGCCTGCGGGCTCCGGTGCGGGTGCTCGAAGACTGGGACAGCCCGGAGATTGCGCGCCGCGACAACTGGGGCAAGGAATTGCGGGATGCCCAGCAGTTTCTCGCACCATCGGCCGAACCGGTATTGCTGCCGCCGAGCGCCTTGTCGGCGATCGTCTGCAGTGCCCCGGTCACCTGGGTCGTTGCATACTGGACCATGGACAATCGCTATCCCGAACTCGCCCATGCGGCGGTGACCGACAGAAGCGGCAGCGCCGTGCTCTGGCGCGTAACGCGGCCCGCCGGCCCCAACGCAGCGCCGTGCTCCGCCAAGCCCCTCGCCAACCCGCCGAGCAAGTGATGGACAAGCGGATCGCGGTCTGCGTCGATGACTTCGGCTTGCACGCGGGCGTCAACGAGGCCGTGCTGCGGCTGGCGGCGCAGCAGCGGATCACCGCCACCAGTTGCCTGGTGGGCGCCCCGCAGTGGCCCGAGCGTGCCGCGCTCCTCAAATCGCTGCCGCCGGGCCGAGTCGACGTGGGGTTGCATCTGGACCTGACCGAATACCCGGTCACGCCCGCTGTCGGCTGGCCGCTGCCGGTGCTGATGACGAGATCCTGCGCGCGCCTGCTCGACCGCGCGACGCTGCGCGCGGAGATCGACGCGCAACTCGCAAGGTTCGAACGCGAGTTGGGGAGGGCGCCCGACTATGTGGACGGGCACCAGCACGTTCACCAGTTCCCGGTCGTGCGGGATGTCCTGCTCGCCGCCCTACTCGAGCGCTACCCGCAGCAGCGGCCCTGGCTGCGGCGCACCCGGCAGCCGGCCGGGCTGGCCGGTGGCTTCAAGCCCTGGCTGATCGAGCGGCTCGGCTGCAAAGCCCTGGGCCGGCTGGCCCACCTGCACGGCTATCCCCAGAACGAATCGCTGCTCGGGGTCTATGACTTCAAGGGTGACGCAGCTCGCTACCTGGCGCTGTTGGCGGCCTGGATCGAGACCGCGCAGGACGGCGACTTGCTGATGTGCCACGCAGGACTCGCGGCGGCGGCGGACGACCCCATCGGGCCAGCCCGCCGCAACGAATACGAGGTCCTGTCCGGCGCGGCGTTCGGCGAATTGCTGGAGCGGTCGAATGTGAGCTTGGCGCCGCTCAGCCAATTGCGGCCGCGCGGCCGGCACACGGAACGGGCCTAGGCCGCTTCCTTGTAGAAAAATTCGCGCTGCAACGACCGCGCCGCCAGCGGCTCGACGGCTTGGCGGATCGCGCCGATGTGCTCCGGCGTGGTGCCGCAGCAGCCGCCCACGATGTTGACCAGCCCTTCGGCGGCGAACTCTCGCAGCAGGCGCGAGGTGACGTCGGGCGTTTCGTCGAAGCCGGTCTCGGCCATCGGGTTGGGCAGCCCCGCATTGGGATAGCAGCTGATGAACGTGTCCGGTGCCGCGCGATTGAGTTCCTGGATGTAGGGGCGCATCAGCGCCGCACCCAAGGCGCAGTTCAGGCCCACGGCCAGGGGCCGCGCATGGCGCACGCTGTACCAGAACGCCGTCACGGTCTGGCCGGAGAGGATGCGCCCTGAAGCATCGGTCACGGTGCCGCTGATGATCAGCGGCAGCCGCTCGCCCGACTTCTCGAAATACTCGTCGACCGCGAACAGCGCCGCCTTGGCATTCAAGGTATCGAAGATGGTCTCGACCAGCAGCAGGTCGGCGCCGCCTTGCACCAGCGCCTCGGTCTGCTCGTAGTAGGCGGCGCGCAGCTGCTCGAAGTCGACGTTGCGGGCGGCCGGGTCGTTCACGTCCGGGCTGATGCTGGCGGTCTTGGGCGTCGGGCCGAGGGCGCCGGCGACGAAGCGCGGCTTGCCGGCGCTGGAGAACTTGTCGGCGGCCGCACGCGCGATGCGCGCCGAAGCCAGGTTCATCTCGGCGGCCAGGCCGCCCAGTTCGTAGTCGTCCTGCGCGATGCTGGTCGCGCCGAAGGTGTTGGTCTCGATGATGTCGGCGCCGGCAGCGAGGTAGCCCTCGTGGATGTCGCGGATCACGTCGGGCCGGGTCAGGCTGAGCAGCTCGCCGTTGTTCTTCAGGTCCTTGGGATGGTCCTTGAAGCGCTCGCCGCGATAGTCAGCCTCGGTCAATTTGAAGCGCTGGATCATCGTGCCCATCGCGCCATCGAGCACCGCGATGCGTTGCTCGAGGATGCCGGACAGGGCCTGGCCGCGGGTGTAGATGATCGGCTTCATGGTCCACCGATTGTAGGAACAAAGCGTTGAACGCGCAGCATCCCGGACAATAGGCCCATCTTGCTGTCACCTCCCTCCATTCCCGGCTCCATCCTCCACGAGATCTTCGGCTACGAGCAGTTCCGCGGGCCCCAGGCGGCCATCGTGGACCACGTCATTGCCGGGGGCGACGCCCTGGTGCTGATGCCCACCGGCGGCGGCAAGTCGCTGTGCTACCAGATCCCGGCGATTGCGCGCCAGCGCGCCGGCCATGGCGTCGCTGTGGTGGTGTCGCCGCTGATCGCCCTGATGCACGACCAGGTCGGCGCCTTGCATGAAGCCGGCGTCGAGGCCGAATTCCTGAACTCCACCCTGTCGGGCGAGCAGGCCAACGCGGTGGAAAAGCGGATGCTGCGCGGCGAGATCACGCTGCTGTACGCCGCGCCCGAGCGGGTGACCACGCCGCGCTTCCTGGCCCAGCTCGATTCGCTGCACGAACGCGGCAAGCTCAGCCTGTTCGCGATCGACGAGGCGCATTGCGTGAGCCAGTGGGGCCACGACTTCCGGCCCGAGTACCGCGCGCTGACGGTGCTGCACGAGCGCTATGCAGGGGTGCCGCGGATCGCGCTGACGGCGACGGCCGATGCCATCACCCGCGAGGACATCCTCGAGCGGCTCCAACTGGAGGACGCGCGCCAGTTCATCAGCAGCTTCGACCGGCCGAACATCCGCTACACGATCGTCGAGAAGAAGGACGCAACCACCCAGTTGCTGCGCTTCATCGAGCGCGAGCACGAGGGCGAGGCCGGCATCGTCTACTGCCAGTCACGCAGGCGGGTCGAGGAAATCGCCCAGACCCTGAGTGGGCAGGGCATCCGCGCGCTGCCCTATCACGCCGGCCTGGACAGCGAGGTGCGCCAAACCAACCAGGACCGCTTCCTGCGCGAAGACGGCATCGTGATGGTGGCGACCATCGCGTTCGGGATGGGTATCGACAAACCGGACGTTCGCTTCGTCGCGCACCTGGACATGCCCAAGAACATCGAAGGCTATTACCAGGAAACCGGGCGAGCGGGCCGCGACGGCCTGCCCGCAGCCGCCTGGATGGGCTATGGCCTGCAGGACGTGGTGAACCAGCGCCGCATGATCGACGAGAGCCCGGCCGGCGAGGACTTCAAGCAGGTGATGCGCGGCAAGCTCGATGCGCTGTTGGCCTTGGCCGAGGCGACCGACTGCCGCCGCGTGCGGCTGCTGGGCTACTTCGGCGAAGCATCGACGCCATGCGGCAACTGCGACAACTGCCTGCAGCCGCCGCAAGTGTGGGACGGCACCGACGCCGCACGCAAGCTGCTGTCGACGATCTATCGCGTGCAGCAGCAAAGCGGCATCAGCTTCGGCGCCGGCCACGTGATGGACATCATGCGCGGCAAGAAGACCGAGAAGGTGGCGCAGTTCGGGCATGAGCGCCTCACGACGTTCGGCATCGGCGCCGAATTCAGTGAAGTGCAGTTGCGCGGCGTCTTGCGCCAGCTGATCGCGACCGGCGCGCTCGCCGTGGACGGGCAAGCCTTCAACACGCTGAAGCTGACCGATGGCTCGCGCGGCGTGCTCAAGGGCGAGACCGCGGTGCAATTGCGCGAATCGGTTTCGCTGCCCGCGGATGCACGCCGCCGCAAGAGCGCGGCGAAAGCGGCGCCCGCTGTCGCGGCCGGCCTCACCGATTCGGGCCAGGCACGGTTTGCGGCCCTGAAGTCGTGGCGAGCCGAAGTGGCGCGAGCCCACAACCTGCCGGCATACGTGATCTTTCACGATGCCACCCTGGCCGCCATCGCGGCGCTGGCGCCCAACAGCCTCGATGACCTGCAAGGCATCAGCGGCATCGGGGCGAAAAAGCTGGAGGCCTACGGCGAGGAAGTGCTGAGGGTGGTGGGCGGCGTATAGCCGCTATTGCACGAACCCGATGTTGCGCGCCTCGCGCACCTCGGGCTTGATGCGGTGCTCGGCTTCGAGCTGCTCCAGGAATTCGGCAATGGTGAACTCTGCCGCCAGGATGTCGACCTGGCGCTTGACGGCGGCAAAGTCGCCGGGGCACAGCTGGTCCAGCCGGCCCAGCGTCTTGCGCGCCTCCGGGGTCAGCAACTCGAGATCGCCGGCCAGCGCTTCCGTCACGAACATCTTCTCGCGCTGCGCGGCGGTGAGCGGCTTGAACTTGATCTTGAAGGTGAAGCGCCGCAGAGCCGCCTGGTCGATCCGGTCCATCAAGTTGGTGGTGCACACGAAGATGCCGTTGAAGCGCTCCATGCCCTGCAGCATTTCGTTGACCTCGGTCACCTCGTACGTGCGCTGCGCGCCGCGGCGGTCTTGCAGGAAGCTGTCGGCTTCGTCCAGCAGCAGCACCGCCTTCTCGTTTTCGGCCTCGCGGAACATGCCGGCCATGTTCTGCTCGGTTTCGCCGACGAACTTGCTCATCAGGTCGCTGGCCTGCTTGATCAATAGCGGCTTGTCCAAGGTTTTGGCGATGTGTTCGGCCAGCGCCGTCTTGCCGGTCCCGGGAGCGCCATAGAAACAAAGCGTGCCATGGCCGCGCGCCTTGAGCGCCGCCACGATGCGCGGCACTTCGAAGCGCGTCTCGACATTGAGCATCTCCAGGTCATACGTGGTGACGCTGCGCCGGGCACCGGAATCGTGGGCCCGGTTGCCCAGCGCCTGGTCCGAGTTGCGCAATTGCCGCTCGATCAGGCTTTCCATCGAGCTGCCTTCGGTGGTGGCCAGGCCCGCGAAGCGCACCGCGGTGCGAATCTGCGCCGGCGTCAACCCTTTGCGCTCGGTCAGCTTGCCGACGAACGCTTCGGTCACCGTCACGCCTTCCAGCGTCTTGCGCACCAAGCCTTCGCGCGCGCCGGGCGGCGGCGATTTCAGCTCGAGGTGATAGGCGAAGCGGCGGCGAAACGCCGGATCGATCTGCTCGATGCGGTTGGTGACCCAGATCGTGGGCACGGCGTTCGATTCCAGGATCTGGTTGACCCAGGCCTTGCCGCTGACGCTGCTGTTGGGCGGAGCCACCACCTGTTCGGCGCGGGCCATCAGCTGGGCGGCCTCGCTGGAGATCGGGGGAAACACGTCCTCGACCTCGTCGAACAGCAGGGCAGCCTGGGCGCTGCCCTTGAGGAAGACTTGCGCGATCTGCAGCGAGCGATAGCGATCGCGTCCGGACAGCGAGTTGCCGTCGCGGTCGGCATATTCGACTTCGAATAATTCGAGGTTGGCGGCCTGCGCCACCACCTTGGCCAGTTCGGTCTTGCCGGTGCCCGGCGGGCCGTAGAGCAGGACGTTGACACCCGCTTCCTTGCGCGTGACAGCGTTGCGCAACAGCGAGCACAACACCTGCGCGTCTTCCTCGACAAAACCGAAGTCTTGCAGCGCAAGCGAACTCTTGGCGGAGGGCCGGGTGAACACCGCCATCAATTCGTTCTGGTCGCGGTACTCGCGCATCAGCACGGGCGGCAGTTTTTCGCTGACCTTCATCAGGTCGGCCAGGTCGGTGATGTTGTGTTCGGAGATCAGGTTCTCCACGAGGCCGATGCGCTCCAGGCGCGAGCCGGCGCGCAATGCCTCGCCGACTTCGGTCGCGTTGACGCCGGCCAGCTCCGCGATCGCGGCATAGGCTTCCGGCGCGTTGTTCACCTTGAACTCCACCAGGATGCTGCGCAAGTCGCGCTGGTAGCGTGCCAGCGTACCGTAGAGCAACAGCGCGCGCTCCGCCTTGTTGAGTTGCAGCAGCCCCGACAAGGCGTCGATGTTCTTTTCCACCAGCGTGGAGTGCTTCTTCAGCGCGTGCGTGAGCCAGTCGCCGGTGACGGCCAGCACCGACAGCAGGTCCTTGGGTTGGTCCTTGGCGTATTCGTCCAGGTAGAAAAAGAGCGTGCCTTCTTCATAGGGGCCGCGCCACACGCCGTGCCGGTCCAGGAATTCCTGGATGGAAAGCGATTCGTGGCCGCGCCAGAATTCGTTGTCCTTGCAGCGGCGTGCCAGGAACTCGCGCAAGCGCATCAGGGCCGGGGCGGGCCACACCAGGTGGCGGCCGGCCAGCGAGAGCAGGCCATTGAGGTCGCGCCGCACGTTGAACTTGCCGCCTTGCTTGGCGGCCAGCGTCAGCACGAAGTGCGAGCACATCAAATCCAGCACCGGCGCGTCCTTCAGACCCGGTGAGGGGAGTACCTGCACATCCGCCGAACGCTTGACCATGGGGAAAGGCCTCCAGGACCTGTTGCGCGCCCTTACGATAACGCGAGTTGATGCTACATGGAAGACGCTGATTGTGGGGAAAGCCCCACTTTGGGCCTTTTTCCCGCCGACAATGGCGGCCACTCAATTTCACGCCATGATCGAACTCGCCGACATCCGCGCAGCCGCCACTCGCTTGCAGGGGCAAGTGCTCAACACGCCGTGTGTGGAATCGCGCACGCTGTCGCAGATCACCGGCGCCCAGGTGTTCCTGAAATTCGAGAACCTGCAATTCACCGCTTCCTTCAAGGAGCGCGGCGCCTGCAACAAGCTGGCGCAGCTCAGCGATGAAGAGATGCGGCGTGGCGCGCGCGGCAACGCGACGGGCGGGGTGGTGGCCATGAGCGCCGGCAACCACGCCCAGGGCGTGGCTTACCATGCGCAGCGCCTGGGTTTGCGTGCAGTGATCGTGATGCCGCGCTTCACACCCGGCGTGAAGGTCGAGCGCACTCGCAGCTTCGGCGCGGAAATCGTGCTGCAAGGCGACACGCTGGACGAGTCGCGCAGCCATGCGCTGGCGCTGGCCGCGCAGCAGCAGCTCACCTTTGTCCATCCTTACGACGATGAAGCCATCGTCGCCGGGCAAGGGACGGTGGGCATCGAGATGCTGGAGGCCGTGCCGTCGCTGGACACCCTGATCGTGGCGGTCGGCGGCGGCGGCCTGATCGCCGGCATCGCGGTAGCCGCCAAGGCGCTGAAGCCGGACATCGAGGTGATCGGCGTGCAGGCGCTGCGCTTCCCGAACATGTTCAATGCCGTGAAGCACGCGCACCTGCCCCAGGGCGGCAGCACCATCGCCGAAGGCATCGCGGTGGGAACACCGGGGCGTATCACGCAAGAGATCATCAAGAAGTACGTTGACGACATGCTGCTGGTGGACGAAGGCGACATCGAGCAGGCGATCGTGATGCTGCTCGAAATCGAGAAGACGCTGGTCGAAGGCGCGGGCGCCGCCGGCCTGGCCGCCCTGCTGAAGGATCCGCAGCGCTTCCGTGGCCGCAAGGTCGGCCTGGTGCTGGGCGGCGGCAACATCGACCCGCTGCTGCTGGCCGCGATCATCGAGCGTGGCATGGTGCGGGCCGGCCGGCTGGCGCGCATCCGCGTGAGTGCGCGGGACGTGCCGGGATCGCTGGCGCGGATCACGGCCATCGTCAGCGAAGCGGGCGCCAACATCGACGAGGTCCACCACCAGCGCGCGTTCACCATGCTGGCGGCGCAGAACGTCGAGATCGAACTGGTGATCCAGACCCGCGGGCGCGACCACATCCAGGGCGTGCTCGACGCCTTGCACGCAGGCGGCTTTGCCGCGCAGGAGCAATAGTGGAAACGCAAGTGCTGCAATCGGCCCTGGCCGAATACTTCGCGCCCTGGGTCCAGGCGCTTGGGTTGAAGGTTCATGGCTTCGACGCCACGAGCGTCACCCTGGAGTTGCCGCAGAATCCCGAGCTCGCCCGTGTGGGCGGCATGCTCTGCGGCCAGGCGATGATGGCGGCGGCCGACACGGCCATGGTGCTGGCGCTGATCAACCAGCTCGGTGAATTCCGGCCCTGCACGACGGTGCAGATGAACTCCAGCTTCCTGCGGCCCTTGTCCGGGCAGGGCGCGCTGGTGCAGGCCACGGTCGTGCGCGCCGGCAAGTCGCTGGCGTTCGGCGAAATCGACATCCGCGGCGCCAACGACGGCAAGAGCGCCTGCCGGGCCAGCGTGACCTACGCGCTGCTGTGATTGGCGGCGGCGTTAAAATCGCCGCAATCCCGAGCACCATCATCCAGAGGAAATCCCCATGTCGAGCACCGAACCCCGCCACACGCACGGCGCAACGAACGAGCCGCAAGACCCGATCGAGGCGATCGTGCCGGCGATTCCCCTGGTTCTGCCCCTGGTGGGCGGGGTCCTGATGTTCCTGCTCGCCTTCATCGCCATCTACATGGCGTGACGCGCGGACGCTGACTTCCCACCGTTTCTTTTTGCCGTCCGGTCGAGCTGGGCCGGCGGCGCTGCGCGCCCAAAATTACCTCTGCGCGGGTGACATGCAATCCTGCATAACCTCATGCAAGTTTTGCATTGTTTTCAGCCTGCCTGACGGCCGGGACGCTCCGGCGGTCCCTAAAATTGGCTTCCCGGCCGACCCGTGGATGTGAATCACCAGTTCACGCCGATCCGTTGCCCACCCCGCAACCGCCGCCCGTCGACTCGGCAAGCCCGGTTTTAAAAAGGCTTCAGCTCAACGACGGCAATCCAGAGCTCCTTTTGGAAACCAGGTTTTAACTTCAGGAGCTTTGGATGAACTCACCGGTGATGCAGGGGCTGAACTTGAGCACCCCGCCTTATGTCAAGAATGCAAGGTTGATCGCCTGGGTGGCCGACATGGCCGCCCTGTGCAAGCCGGACAGCATCCATTGGTGCGACGGCACCGAGGAAGAATACAACCGCCTTTGCGGCAAGCTGGTCGAGGGCGGCACCTTCAAGAAGCTCGATCCCGTCAAGCGCCCCAACTCGTACCTCGCCTGCTCCGACCCGAGCGACGTGGCCCGGGTCGAAGACCGCACTTTCATCTGTTCGGAGAGGCAAGAGGACGCCGGCCCGACCAACAACTGGATGGCCCCGGCCGAGATGCGCGCCACCTTGCACCCCTTGTTCGACGGCTGCATGCGCGGCCGCACCATGTATGTGGTGCCGTTCTCCATGGGTCCGCTGGGCTCGCCGATCGCCCACATCGGCATCGAGTTGTCCGACAGCCCCTACGTCGTCGTCAGCATGAAGATCATGACGCGCATGGGTGCCGCCGCGCTCGAGCAGATCGGCACGGACGGCTTCTTCGTCCCGGCCGTCCACACCGTCGGCAAGCCGCTCGCCGAGGGCGAGCAGGACGTCGCGTGGCCCTGCAGCGACACCAAGTACATCGTCCACTACCCCGAGACCCGCGAGATCTGGTCCTACGGCTCGGGCTACGGCGGCAACGCGCTGCTCGGGAAGAAGTGCTTCGCCCTGCGCATCGCGTCGGTCATGGCCCGCGACGAGGGCTGGATGGCCGAGCACATGCTCATCCTCAAGCTCACGCCGCCGAACGGTGAGTCGAAGTTCGTCACCGCCGCGTTCCCGAGCGCCTGCGGCAAGACCAACCTCGCGATGCTCACCCCCACGCTCCCGGGCTGG
>JAQGMS010000509.1 GCA_028292245.1 Ramlibacter sp. | reverse complement strand
GGACGCTGGCGCCGACCTGCTGGCCGTACTCGACGGTGGCGGCGGCGAGCTCGTAGGTCAGCCCTGACTGGCGCCACCCTTTGCGCACCACGAAGCAGGTCACTGACCAGACGCCTGCCAGCTCGGGGTCCATCCGCATCCACGCCTGCTTCCGGCTCCACAGCCTGGGGTAGTTCGCACGCTGCTCGACCGCCACCCAGCCGGCCGGCTCGCCGTCGACGTATCCGATCAGCCCGGACGTAGGGCCGGCGGTGCCGCAGGCGGTCTGCTCGAGCAGCGCGGTGTCCCTTTGCTCCTGGGTGGTGTCACGCCAGATCCAGCCCGGCACCTTCAGGGCTTGGCAACGGCACTTGGCGGCGCCTCCCGTGGCGAAGACTGCCTCGACGTCCTCCGCTGCTGCTCGGTTGGCCGGGAGCCAGGTGAACTTAGGCATGGCGCGACCCTAGGGCCAGCCGGACTCCGTGTACCGAACATCCTGGAGCTGCACGCGCCCGGAGGGAGGCGGAGCGTTACAGCCGACGGGTGGGGAACGCTGCGAATGGGCGAAGCAGCTGCTGATGGATCGAGCCCGCGTCGCTGTGACCCACGTCGATCAGCGCGCGGATCGCGGCGGTAAGACCGTGGTGGATGGGGGTTCCGGGAAGCGCCAGACCCTCGTCATCCGTCGGTGGCGGCGCACTTCTGAGACCGCGAATCGACTTGGCGCGTTGAGCGACGCGCACGCGGATGTCTGTGTCTGCAGATGTCGGCTGTCGGTCGGTCTAATCGGGGTGTCATACAGTCCTCGCATGGCGCTTTACCAGGAGCTGACTGGCCAGGGGCGCGTCGTTGGTGGGCACCTCGCCGGTGGCATCATCCTTTCCGGCGGATCAACTCCGTTCTCTAGGAACGGGGACATGTCGATCCAGCACTCCTCCAACCCGTTCAAGCGGCACAAGATCAACGCCGAGACTGTGGGCGAGTGGGAGGAACTCGACGCAAGGGACGGTGTCGCCGGAGCTATTGGCTACGCAGCGGCAAGGGCTGCGCTTCCGGGAAGGGCCGGCAAGGCCGTCGGGGCTGGCCTGGGTGCGGCCTTCAACTCGGGACACACCGTCCGTGTCATCTGGGCCGACGGAAAGCAGTCGATCATCGGGTTCCCTGAGAAGCAGTTCATGGTCCTATCCATCTTGCTGAAGGACCTTCAGGTCACCACCGAATCGTCTGGAAAGCCTGAGGCGGACGTGCCGCCCGGTGTGGCCGAAAAGATTGCAGACTTCGCCTCCTCTGTCTTACCGAAGAGCATGCAGAAATCAGTAACCGCGAAGGATGCGCCTGTTCCGGATGCAACCGAGCAGATCGCGAAACTCGCTTCGCTCCACGCTCAAGGCATCCTCACCGACGCGGAGTTCTCGGACAAGAAGACCGAACTCCTCAAGCGCCTCTAGCTCAAAATGGCAGATCCGCGCGTTCGACAGGCGGCGGAATGCAGCACCCTGAGGCTCTCGGTTTGGGTCCCGGTAGCGGCGGGTGTGCCTCCAACCTCGGCATAAGTGAAGGGCGCCCGGCTCAGCGCCGCGACCTCGGCAACCGTCCAACTACTTCAAACCCGTGCCTCTAGGCTGCTGCCATGTCGATGGTCCACACCGACGCGGTGTTCTTCGAGGACGACAAAGCGTTCGAGGCCTGGCTCGTCGAAAACGCGTCGACCGCCACGCACGTCTGGATTCGGATGGCCAAGAAGGGCACCGGCGTCACGTCGATCAATTGGACAACGGCCGTGGACGTGGCGCTCTGCTTCGGCTGGATCGACGGCATCGCCCGGCGGCTCGACGACGAGTGGTACGTGCAGCGGTTCACCCCGCGGCGCGCGAAGAGCGTCTGGTCGAAGATCAACCGCGAGCGCATCGAGCGGCTCACCGCCGAGGAGCGGATGCGCCCCGCCGGCCTGGCCGAGGTGGAAAGGGCGAAGGCGGACGGCCGTTGGGACGCCGCCTACGACAGCCCGGCTACCGCAGTGGTGCCCGACGACCTTGCTGCCGCCCTGGCTGCGCGCGGCCTCACCGACGTGTACGCCTCGCTGGACGGCCGCAACCGCTTCGCGTTCCTGAATCGCATCCAGACCGCGGTGCGCCCGGAGACCCGCACCCGTCGAATCGAGCAGCTCACCGACGCCCTCGCCCAGGGCAAGACCCCGTTCCCAGCGCCGACGAAGAAGTCCGGTACCTAGCGCTCCGTGTTGAAGCGTCTGGACGCCGGACGGGTCGCCGCGACTCGTTCTCGACCATCTTGGAACCGCCCAGCAATGTGCGCCACGCGGCACTAGTCGCGACGGGATAGAGGACTCTTCCGTTACAACAGACCGCAGGCGGTTGCCGCACTCTAGGCGCCCGAACGTCGTAGCCCCATCTGGGCGATGAGCAGCGGGTCCGAGGACGCGGCGTCGGTCGGCGCGGACTTGGACGGCCCCGGTCGAGGGCGATCTGTGAACGTGGTTCAGCCCTGAAGGCCGTCCGACGCACGCTCCCCTTCGCAGCTTGTCCGGCGCGAACATCTCGTCGCTGAGTGCAGTCAGGCATTTGGGGGCGGCGGATGCCTGCTGTCACCTGATCGTGCAGCGCACCCTCACAGCGTGGATGCCCGTTTAGTCTGTTCGTGTGCGGGGGCGGGTATCTGGGTCGATGGCCGAAGACTATGTTCGGCTTCTGTGGAAGGCCGAGGAGCGTGGCAGCGGTCCGCTCGCGACACGGGATATTGCTGCAGCCCTCGGGGTGAGCAACACGACTGTGTCGACGAACCTGCGAAAGCTCGACCTCGACGGGCTGATCGAGCATGAGCCCTACCACCTCATCGCGCTCACCGACCAGGGCAGGCGGCTGGCCGTCGCCGTTGTTCGTCGGCATCGCCTGATCGAGACGCTCCTCCAGGACCACCTCGGTTACACCTGGGACCAGGTCCACGGCGAGGCAGAGGTCATGGAACACGCCGTCTCGGACCTCTTCATCGACCGGGTCGAATCGATGTTGGGCTTTCCCACGACCGATCCGCATGGCGACCCGATCCCGACCCAGGACGGGGCTGTCGACGACGTCGTAGGCCAACGACTCTCAACTGTGCCGGATGGATGGCAAGGGCACGTAGTTCGGGTCCTTGACGACGACGCTGACGCTCTCGCCTGGCTCACTGAGCACGCTGTCGGTCTTGGCACAGCGGTCCGGGTGGTCCGTCGCCGGCTCGGTGGATCGCTGCACCAGGTCGAAGTCAGCGTTCCCACACCCGAGTCAGCGGTGGACGGGCTCGACACTGCCGCTGCCAAACGACAGCTCGACGTCCCCGCCGTCGTTGCCCGAATCATCTGGGTCGCATCCCCACTGTCGTGACCCGTCGAGAGAGTGGTCGCCACCGTCACACAATTCTGCTGGGTGGCTAGAACG
>JAQGMS010000123.1 GCA_028292245.1 Ramlibacter sp. | reverse complement strand
ACGCTGGAGAGCCGGCGCCGGTAGGTCGCCACGGTGGGATCGTCGGGCGGGATCTGGCCGTCCGCCACCTTGGGCCGGGGCGGCTCGATGACGTCCAGGATCGCGATATAGGACTTGCGGGCGAGGTCGTCCTTCCAGGCCTTGTCGCGCATCAGGATTTCCAGCAGTTCGTCCATGGCTTCGGTCCAGCGTTGGCGGGCCATCGACAGCCGCGCGCGATCAAAGCGGGCATCGAAATCGCGTTTGTTGGCCGCGATGCGCGCGTCGGCCTCGGCCAGCGCCTTCACCGCATCCGGCTTGGCTGCGGCGAAATCGAGCGCGTCCATCAGCCTTTGCAGCGAATCGAAGCGCCGCACCAGCGCTGTCTTGCCGATGACCGGCGCGAACGCCACCTTGGCGTCGTCGGTGCGGCCCGCCAGCAACAAGGCCTTCACGTAATGGAAACGTGCCTCATCGTCCGCCGGGTCGGTGGCGACGTCGTGCTGCAGCCGTTCCAATTGGGCAGCCGGCGACATGTCGAGCGCGGGCTCTTCGATCGCTTCCTCTTCGGGCTCGTCAGCGGCCGGCGGCAGGTGCTTGTCGAGGAACTCCTTGACCTTGCCCTCGGGGAGCGCGCCCATGAAGCCGTCCACCGGTTGGCCGTTCATCAGCAGGATGCAGGTGGGGATGCTGCGGATGCCGAAGGCGGCAGACAGCTGCTGCTCCTGGTCGGAGTCGATCTTGACCAGCTTGAAGCGGCCCGCGTACTCGCCCTCGAGCTTTTCCAGCAGCGGGCCGATGACCTTGCAGGGGCCGCACCACGGCGCCCAGAAGTCCACCAGCACGGGTTGGGTCGTCGAGGCGGTGATGACCTCGGCTTCAAAGTTTTCCAGGGTAACGTCGATCATTGGGGCTAACTCAGGTTCAAACCGTAAAATTCAACCTTTAGGAGCACGAATTGAGCTCGATCCAGGTTGGCGTGGTGATGGGGTCCAGCAGTGACTGGGATACCCTGCAGCATGCAGTTGCGATTCTCCAGGAATTCGGCATCGCCCATGAGGCGCGTGTCGTGTCGGCCCATCGCATGCCCGACGACATGTTCGCGTATGCACAGGGCGCGGCGGGCCGGGGCCTGAAGGCCATCATCGCCGGGGCCGGCGGCGCCGCGCACCTGCCGGGCATGCTGGCGGCCAAGACCAGCGTGCCGGTGCTGGGTGTTCCGGTCGCCGGCAAGCACCTGCAAGGCGTGGACTCGCTGCACAGCATCGTGCAGATGCCCAAGGGGATTCCGGTCGCAACTTTCGCTATCGGGGCCGCAGGAGCCGCCAACGCGGCCTTGTTCGCCATCGCGATGCTGGCCAATGAAGATCCGGCCTTGCGCGCCAGGCTCGACGACTACCGCGCCCGGCAGACCGAAGCCGCGCGCGGCATGACCCTGCCGCCGGCCAATCCATGACCGTCATCCTGCCGGGAGCCACCCTCGGTGTGATGGGCGGCGGCCAGCTGGGCCGCATGTTCGTGCACGCCGCCCAGCGCATGGGCTATTTCACGGCTGTGCTCGATCCCGATCCAGCCAGCCCCGCAGGGCTGGTGAGTCATTACCACGTCCAGGCCGATTACCTTGACCCGCAGGGCCTGGCCGAGCTGATGCAGCGCAGCGCTGCGATCACCACCGAATTCGAGAACGTGCCGGCGCCCGCGCTGGCGACGCTGGCCGCGCAGCGGCCGGTCGCGCCGGCGGCGGAAGCGGTGGCGATTGCCCAGGACCGCGCGCAGGAAAAGGCCCATTTCGTGCGGTGCGGCGTGCCCTGCGCCGCGCATGCGGTGATCGAGACCGATGCGCAATTGGCGGCGGTGGGCGACCGGCTGCTGCCCGGTGTGCTGAAAACTGCGCGGCTGGGCTACGACGGCAAGGGCCAGGTCCGCGTCAAGAACCGCGCCGAGCTGGCCGCCGCCTGGGAGCAATTGCGGCGAGTGCCCTGCGTGCTGGAGCAATTGCTGCCACTGGCTGCCGAATGCTCGGTCATCGTGGCGCGCAGCCGCGACGGCCAGATGGTGAACCTGCCGCCTCAATTGAACCTGCATCGCGACGGCATCCTGGCAGTGACGCAAGTTCACGAGGCCCACATGCCACCGGCGCAGGCGGCGCAGGCGATCGATGCCACGCGGGCGATCGCCGAAGGCCTGCGCTACGTCGGCGTGCTGTGCGTCGAATTCTTCGTGCTGCCCGACGGCTCGCTGGTGGTCAACGAGATGGCGCCGCGACCGCACAACAGCGGGCACTACAGCATGGACGCGTGCGACGTTTCGCAGTTCGAGCTGCAAGTGCGCACCCTGGCGGGCCTGCCGCTGTCGCAGCCGCGGCAGCACAGCCCCGCCATCATGCTCAACTTGCTGGGCGACCTGTGGTTCGCTTGGGCGGACGAGGAGCGCACTCCGGCCTGGGACCGGGTGCTGGCGCTGTCCGGCGCCCACCTGCACCTGTACGGCAAGCGCAGCGCGCGCAAGGGACGCAAGATGGGCCACCTGAACATCACGGGGCCCACCGCCGGCGCTGTCAGGGCCACGGCCCTGAAGGCCGCGGCGCTGCTGGGCATCGAAGCGTTCTGACGGGCTCGCCGATGATTGTCGACGGCGCCTCACCCGCAGCGATCGAGCAGGCCGCCGGCGCATTGGCCGCCGGCGAACTGGTGGCGTTCCCGACCGAGACCGTGTATGGCTTGGGCGCCGACGCGAGCAGCGACGCGGCGGTAGCGAAGATCTTCGCGGCCAAAGGCCGGCCCAGCGACCACCCCTTGATCGTGCACGTGCCGGACGCATCGGCGGTGGCCTTGTTCGCATCCGAAGTGCCGGCGTTCGCCCAGAAGCTGATGCAAGCTTTCTGGCCGGGACCGCTGACCCTGATCCTGCCGCGGCGTGCGCAAGTCGCGGCGGCGGCCGCAGGCGGCCAGGGCTCGATCGGATTGCGTTGCCCGGCTCATCCCGTGGCGCACGCGCTGCTGTTGGCTTGTGCGCAGGCTAAGCCGCCCGTATCGGGCTTGGCGGCGCCCAGCGCCAACAGGTTCGGCCGGGTCAGCCCCACCACCGCCGAGCACGTGCGCTCGGAATTCGGTGACGCACTGCTGGTGCTCGACGGCGGCCCCTGCCGGGTCGGCATCGAATCGACCATCGTCGACTGCACCCGGGGTGTGCCGGTGCTGCTGCGGCCGGGTGTGTTGACCCGGCCGCAAGTCGAGGCCGCGTGCGGCCAGCCGCTGCACCTGCCCGCCGAAATGGAGCAAGAGGCCCCGCGCGCTTCGGGCACGCTGGAATCGCACTACGCGCCCAGTGCGAGGGTTCGCTTGATGGATGCCGGCTCGCTGCAAACGGCGCTGGATGTCCTGGGGCCCGACGCATCCGGCATCGCCATCTATTCGCGCGTCATCGTGGTGACGCGGTCGGACAAGGTGCTGCGCCGGCGCATGCCCGACGACGCCGGCGAGACCGCGCGGCAGCTGTTCGCCGTCCTGCGCGAGTTCGATGCACAGGGCGTCGGCCTCATCTGGGTGGAAAGCCCGCCCGACGGCCCGGAGTGGGACGGCGTTCGCGACCGCCTGCAAAGAGCCTCCGCCGCGTGACCGCGGGCGGCCTCGTTAAACTACGGCAAGCCCATTTTGGAGATCTTCATGTCACGTAACTGGATGCGCCGCGCCCTGCTGGCGCTGGCGTCCGCCTCCGCGTTGTTTTTCACCGCCTGCGGTTCAGGCACCATCGAGTCGCAGCTGCAGCCCACGCGCGTGGTTGCGTTCGGCGACGGCTTCAGCGACCTAGGCCAGAGTGGCTCGCGCTACACGGTGAACGACGGCACCATCAACATCTGGAGCCAGGAGGTGGCGGCCTCGTTCGGCCTGTTCATGACGACGGCCGCGACGGGCGGCACTTCGTATGCCACCGGCAACGCTCGCATCAACAGCAAGCCCGATGCCGCGGGCAGCAGCGCCACGCCCACGGTGAAGGAGCAGATCGACACCTTCCTGGCCAGCAACACCTTCAATGCCAACGACTTGGTGATCATCGCCGGCGGCGTCGGCGACATCGTGGCGGAAACCGCCCAGCTCAACGCGGGCACCCAGACCAGCGCGCAGACGGTGGACGACGTAAAACAGGCCGGCCGTGACCTCGCCACACAGGTGCGCAGGCTGGTCCAGGCCGGTGCCACCCATGTCGTGGTGGTCGGCACTTATGACCTGAGCCGCTCGCCCTGGGCGGCGGCCACCGGCCAGGGCGCGCTGCTGACCGACGTCAGCACCAAGTTCAACACCGAATTGCTGGTCTCGATCGTCGACCTGGGCGCCAATGTTCTTTACGTCGACGCGGCCCTGCTGTTCAACCTGATGGCCAACGGGCCCGCCACCTACAGCTTCACCAATTCGCTCGACGCGGTCTGCAACTCGATCGACCCGGGACCGGGCATCGGC
>JAQGMS010000122.1 GCA_028292245.1 Ramlibacter sp. | reverse complement strand
GTCCTCATCCTCGCTTGCGGAACAAGCTACTACAGCGGATGCACCGCGAAGTACTGGCTGGAAAGCATCGCGAAGATTCCCACGCAGGTGGAGATCGCGAGCGAATACCGCTATCGCGAATCGGTGCCCAATCCTCGCACGCTGGTGGTGACGATCACGCAGTCGGGCGAAACGGCAGACACGCTGGCCGCGCTTCGGCACGCGCAGTCGCTCGGCATGCAGCACACGCTGACCATCTGCAACGTCGCGACCTCGGCGATGGTGCGCGAATGCAAATTGGCCTACATCACGCGGGCGGGCGTGGAGATCGGCGTCGCGTCGACCAAGGCGTTCACGACGCAGCTCGCGGGGCTGTTCCTGCTCACACTGGCGTTGGCGCAGGTCAAGGGCCGCCTGACCGAAGCGCAAGAGGCGGCGCACCTGAAGGCGATGCGGCACCTGCCGGCGGCGTTGTCGGCGGTCCTTGCTCTGGAGCCCCAGGTGATCAGCTGGTCGGAGGATTTCGCGGGCAAGGAGAACGCGCTGTTCCTGGGCCGCGGATTGCACTACCCGATCGCGCTGGAAGGGGCGCTCAAGCTCAAGGAAATTACGTACATCCACGCCGAGGCCTACGCGGCGGGTGAGTTGAAGCACGGCCCGCTGGCGCTGGTCACGAGCGAGATGCCGGTGGTCACCGTGGCGCCCAACGATGCGCTGCTGGAAAAACTCAAGAGCAACATGCAGGAAGTGCGGGCGCGCGGCGGCGTTCTGTACGTGCTGGCGGATGCCGATTCACGCATCGAGAGCGAAGAGGGCATCCATGTGATCCGGATGCCGGAAAACTACGGCGCCTTGAGCCCGCTGCTGCATGTGGTGCCGCTGCAATTGTTGGCGTATCACACTGCTTGCGCGCGCGGAACGGACGTGGACAAGCCCCGCAACCTGGCCAAGAGCGTGACGGTCGAGTGAGCGTGCTCGCCGCCGCCAGCAGCGCTGGTCAAGTCCAGCCCAGGGGCAGCATCTGCAAGATGCTGACCTGTTGCCCCATACCGACCATTTCCACCAGGTGAGCAAAAAAGGGAACCACAAGGTTTAGGGCGATATTGGCGTCGGTTCCCACGCTGTAGGGATAGTCGGTCAGCTGCCAGACCTGGTACATGTAGGCGTCCACTGTTTCAAGGTCGCCCGCCAGCAGGGCCGGCCGGTGGTCCTGGACGAACGTAGCCAACGTGTGTCTGTCCTCCGCGGTGTAGGCTTTCATGAGCATGACGGCGCCGCCGAGCACCAGGCTCTCCAGTACCGCCGCAGTGGCCGGGAGGTTTCCGTAGGCGCCGTTGCCCATTTCTTCAGTCGTCCACGTGGCGTCGTGCGGCCCGGCAACACGGTCCACGCTGAACAGCTTCCAGTAGTCCAGCTCGTTCGTCGCACCGATGATTGACGCGCGCAAGGCCTCGATACCCAGGGGCCCCTCCAGCGTGTCGTCCCGAAGGTACTGTCCCAGGTCGCCGTATTTGTCACTGTGGAATGGGAAGAACCGTTCCTGGGCGCCTACGGAAGGATCGTTGTCGACGATCTCGATGGCCGCGCCGACGGAGCCGTAGGCATTGGTGACGCTGTAACGGAAGAACGACGGATTGCCCTGGTAGACCGAATCGTCAACGGTCTGGAACACCAGTGAGAACGAAATGACGCCAGCCGGAACCCAAAGGTCGGCGCCGTTGATCACGACGCCGTCGCTCGCCGCCACACTCGTGAAGCGCACGTCCGTCGAAAACGTGGCCTGCGTGGAAAAACCGAAATGCGTCGGCACCTGCGCCGCGCCGGAAAGCACCACGACAGCGCCAACAGCCTCTCCTTCCACACACGTGGGTTGGCTGGCGGACCGGACGAAGACCGGGCCGTCGTTGTCAAGCACCAAATCATCGGCGCCCACGCCGTTGCCGAAGCGGAAGACCAAAAATCCGTCTGGGCTGTCGATGCTGTCGTCTACGGTCTGAATGGTCATGCCAAAGGTCTGAATGCCCGGGCCGATGATGAATTGACCGTCAGCCACGACCACTCCCTGTGTCGCAGTGATGCCGCTCCACTCCGGGCCCCCGGGTGGGTCCGATGCCAGCGTGAAAGGCAGCGAGATCGTCTCCGTCGTTGGCCGGGACAGCAGGACCGTGTGTGTCAGCGTGCTCCCCTCGGTGGTGCTGATCCATTGCGTGATGGCGGCGGCGGTCGGCGGCAGCGGCGGCAAATCGACGTGACGGTACCGCAGCCCGGTGCCTGCCAACGATGTTTCGAAGGACTGCGCGCCGGTCAGGCCGACGCGTTCGGTGACATAAGCGGTGTTGGAGGCGCGCACCGCGAGGTCGGACGCGGTCATCCCGCCCTCCAGAAGTCCCGTGAAGTACTGAAACGATTCATTGTCGATGGGCGTCCCCACGACATTGCCCCAGAGCAGCTGGACCACATCCGAAGGCTGGCTGATGCCAAGATAGTCGAAAGCAGCTGCGGCCAGCGCCAGTGGACTCATGCCCCGATCGAGCAAGGCCAATATCAGTCCTACGCCAGCTTCGTCGTGCCAGAGTCGATCCGTCCCGAAGATCGTGGCGCCTAGCTTCGCCGCCACGCCTGCATTGTTCTGACCGCTCAAGGTGCCGAGGTCGAATGCCAGCCCTTCGCCGTCCTTGAACTCGAGCCGGTCTATGTCATGCAACGAATCCCGGCCCTCTCCGCCAATGGTGGCGTCGGTGCTGAACAGAAAAGTGTAATTTGCCTCACCGTCGCTGATCTGGTACCACTGAGGTCGCACATCGGTTCGCGCGGACGAGTAGATGACGGTGTCGATCCCAAAGCCGCCGTAGTACACATCGTCGCCTGGGCCGGCATGGAACGTGTCGCTGCCACCATGACCCTCAATGGTGTCGTTTCCCTGTCCTGCGTCGAAACTTTCGTCCGCCGGCGTGCCTTCGATGTAATCGTTTCCCGCAGTTGCCGCCATGCCCGCTCCTTGTCAGCGAATCCTGTTTCCCGTTGCATACCGGGGGCGGCGCACGAGCGAACTCAATGGACATTGTGGTGACGAACCTGCGCCGACGCAATCAGTGGATCCTGCGCAACAGGTAGCGTCCGCTTCAGGCCAACACCTTCCCAGTTACAAATACCGACGCGGGCCGCAACTCGACCATTCCCCGGACGCACATTGACAAGGCGCGCGGCTGTGAAATACTCGGGATACGATGACTTCATCCGCGCCTTCCTTGCAAGAGCAGGCGCCAGCGCCGCCCGCTGTCAGCCAGGCGGCGGAGGCGGAGGCGGCGCGCTATGCGCTGCTGCGCCGCCTGGCTCCGTCCATGCGGCACCACCTGGTGGTCAACCTGCAGCCGATCGGCATGATCTATGAAGTCATGGACCGGCGTTTGCGGGCGGCGGAGCCCGACCTCGCGGAAGTCCATGAAGGCGCCCACAAAATCAACGGGTTTGCGCGCGCCGCGCTGAGTTCCTGCCTCGACGTCGTGACCTGGCTGGCGCCCGAAGAAGACGCGCGGACCACGGCTGCCGACGGCGTGCGCGAATGCCTGGGGCTGCTGGCCACCAGCCTGACGTTTCGCGGCTATGCCCTGCGCAACGGGGTGACACCAGTGCCCGGGGAAGTGCGCCGTTCGGCCATCCGCAATGTCCTCAGTGCCGCGCTGATCCACGTCACCGACGAAAATCCGCCACCCGCCGAAATGGTGCTGGCCGCGGAACCGGACCGCAGCGGGTTGGTATTGACGCTGACGCTGCGGCCGACCGACGGCGACAAGGGCTTTTCACCGGAGCCGGCCTATCGGCCGATCGAATGGGCAGACGTTCAAGCGCTGGCAGCGGCTGAATCGGTGACGTTGAGCCGGACCGGCCGCCAGCAGATGCGCCTGTCTATTCCCTGGGCTTCGGCGCACCCGGCCTGAAAGCGCCGCCGCGGCGCAGCCTCTTCATCAGTTGCGGCACTTCCTGCGGGAGTTCGCGTGCGAGATAGCCCAGCGGCCCCATCTTGCGGGCCAATCGGGCGCCGGCCAGCGCGTGCAGCACGACACCCCACGCGCCTGCTTGCTCCAGCGCAGCACCTTGGGCCGCGAAACCGGCGATCAGGCCGGCCAACACATCGCCCGAGCCCGAGGTCGCCAAACCTGGACATCCGCCTTCGCGTCGCCACCGCCGCCCGTCAGGCGAGGCGATCAGCGTGGTGGCGCCCTTGAGGGCGACGATCGCGTTCCAATCGGCGGATGCCTGTGCCGCGGCTTGGGGATCGGCTGCGATATCTTCCTTGGCGCGGCCCCGCAGTTCGGCCATTTCGCCCAGGTGCGGCGACAGCAGAACGGGCTGCTGCACGCGCTTCAGTCGCTTGATCACATTCATGGCAAGCGCATCGAGCACGACCGGCGTGTGCGGCAGCAGCGGCAGCAGGCTCGTGACGAATTCGACGGTGCCCGCTTCGTCCATGCAGCCGGGGCCCACCAGTGCCGCATCCGTCGTCGCGGCGACGCTCTCGAGCAAGCGGAGGCCATCCGGTGCGAAGGCGCCCTGCGCTGTCTCGGGCAGTCCGATCACGCGGGCTTCGGGGATCGCGATCGCCGTGGAAACGGCAACGCTCCTTGCGGTCGCGATCACCAGCTTGCCCGCGCCCGCTCGCAGTGCGGCGCTGCCGGCGAGCAGCGCGGCGCCGGGGATTTCGCGGCTGCCGGCGATCACCAGCACACGCCCGCGCACCTCCTTGTCGGCCTCTTGCTCGATCAGGGGCAGCGGCCAGTGGCGCAGCGCACGCGCGTCCAGGACGAGGGGCGGCTGCGCGGCTGACACGGGCGTCAAGGCTTGGGAGCCGCCGGTGCGTCCGGTGCGGCAGTAACCGGCGCACCGGCTTGACGCAACGGCGCCACGAAGTTGACGAGGTCGGCAGTCATCGCATCGGAGCGCGAGTCGTATTCATAGGAGGTGATGCCGCAATTGGGCACGTCGCCCAGCTTGTCGATGGCCAGGATCTGCGCTTCATCCATGCACTCGACCAAGTATCGCATGCAGTTGACGATGACCTGGTGGCCGACGATCAGGACACGCTTTCCACAATATTCGCGAGTCGCCATCTCCAGCAGGCTGCGCAGGCGCAGGATGACGTCGCACCAGCTCTCGCCGCCCGGCGGGCGGAAGTAGAACTTGCCCACATGGGCGCGCTGCTCGCCGAGTTCGGGATACTTGTGCACGATGCCGAAGTGCGTGAGACGGTCCAGGATGCCGAACTCCTTTTCGCGCAGACGCTCGTCGGTGCGCAGCCGCAATTCGTCGCGCGAAAATCCCCCCGCTTCGAGCATCAGGTGCGCGGTCTCGCGGGCCCTGACGTAGGGTGAACACAGCAGGATTTCCGGCCTGCGCTCGCGCGGCAACTCGCCGAACCAGCGGCCCAGGGCGAGGGCCTGTTCGCGGCCGAGATCTGACAGCGGCACGTCGATGTCGCGGTGGGCGATGTCGATGACCCGCAGCCCTGCCGCCTCCGCGGCATCACGCGCCACGTTACCCGCGCTTTGTCCGTGGCGTACGACCCAGATTGTGCGTGGCCATTTGTCCGGCATGCGTGTCGCGCGATCGGGCTCAAGCCCGTTTGAAGCCGAGGGCCTTCATCGCGGCGGCCAAGCCGGTCCGGCTGGTTTCGTAGTCGGCCCAGGGCTCGTTGCCCTGGTCGAGCCGGGTGTGCACGGTGCGCACCGTCCAATGCGCGCCGCTCTTGAGGCCATCGAGTTCATCCCATCGCACCGGCACGGAAATCCCCAGGCCGGGCCGCGCGCGGGCGGACCACGCGCATACCGTTGTCGCGCCGTAGCCGTTGCGCAGGTAGTCGATGAAAATCCTGCCGACCCGGTTGGAGCCGCCGCTCTTGGCTACGAAGCGCTGCGGGATGGTGCGAGCCAGGTGCTGCACGATGGCCTGCGAAAAGTCCTTGACGGTGTCCCAATCGAATTGCTTCTTCAAGGGCACCACCAGGTGCAGGCCCTTGCCACCGCTGGTCTTGAGGAAAGCAGGCAACCCCAATTCGGTCAGGAAGGCCCGAACCAACTGGGCCGCTTGCTGGACCTCGGGCCAGCCGACGCCTTCACCCGGGTCCAGGTCGAAAGTCATGCGATCGGGTTTGTCGATGGCGCTCTTCACGCCGTTCCAGGTGTGAAATTCGATCACGTTCATCTGCGCCGCGGAGAGCAGGCCTTCCGGCTTGGCGACCTCGAGCATCGCAGGATGCCCGGGAAAAAACGCGGGGTCGAGTTGCTCGATACCGGACATCTTGTAGCGTTCCGCGTGCTTCTGGAAGAACAGCTCCCCGGAGATTCCCTTGGGGGCGCGCACCAGCGACACCGGGCGGCCCTTGAGATGCACCATCATCAACGGCGCCACCAGCGCGTAGTAGCGCACCAGCTCGATCTTGGCAATGCCGGATTCGGAGTCGATCACGCGGTCGGGGTTGCTCACGCGCAGCGAAGCGGGAAGTCGAGCGTCGGCGCCGGGTGCAGAAGCTGCGGGAGCCACGGCCTTGGCCGCGGCCGCCCGTGCCGGTTTGTCGATGGGCGCGGCATGCCGCGGTGCCTCCCGCACGATCGCCTTGGGCTTCTTGTCGTCGCGCAAGCCGTGGAACACCGAATGCCGGATGCGGTTGTCGCGGGTCCATTCGCCGAACGCCACTTCGCACACCAGCTCGGGCTTGACCCAATGGGCATTGCGCGGCAAGGCGGCATTGGGTGCGAAAGCGGCCTGGCCGGTCGCCACTTCGTCCAGCTGCCGTTTCAATTCGCGCAGTGTCCGTTCGTTGAAACCGGTGCCGACATTCCCTGCGTACTGCAACGCGCCCTTGGCGTCATACACCCCCAACAGCAATGAACCGATGCCGGTGCGCGAGCCCTTGGGGTCGGTATAGCCGCCGATGACGAACTCCTGCCGCTGGCCGCACTTGAGCTTGACCCAGTCGGACGAGCGGCGCAGGACGTAGGCCGAATTCCGGCGCTTGGCGATGACGCCCTCCAGGCCGAGGCGGCAGGCCGACGCCACGACTTCCTCCGGCTTCGCGTCGAAGACAGCGCTGAAGCGCACGTTGTCGTGTGGTTGGCGTTCCACCACTCGCTGCAACACCGCGCGGCGTTCCAGCAGCGGCACGTCGCGCAGGTCGTAGCCTGCGCAATAGGGAATGTCGAACAGGTAGTACACGATGTTCGCGGTGCGCGCGCTGTCAAAGGCGTTCTGCAATGCCTGGAAATCAGCCGGCACACGATCGCCGGGCATGATGATCTCGCCGTCATACCAGCCATCGGGCAATTGCATCGACTCGAGGGCCTGGACCAGTCGCGGCAGCTTCGCGGTCCAGTCGTTGCCATTGCGCGTGACGAGCTTGATGCGGCCGGCTTGCACGCGGGCGAGCATGCGATAGCCATCGAACTTGATTTCGTAGATCCAGTTTTCGGCGTCCCTGGGCGGCTCGTCCAGCAGCGTCGCCAGCTGCGGCTGCAGATGCTCGGGCAATGTGGCCTTGCGCGCACCTTCGGGCGGTCCTGATGCGGCGGGGTTCGCCTTGGCCTTGGCCGTGGCCGGGCGATCGGCCAGTTGCTTCACGCTATCGGGCATCTGGTCCACCACGCTGTATTCGGACGCCGGCCGCACGAATTCGTCCTTCTCCTTGATCAGCAGCCACGGTTCCTGCCTCTCGTTGCCACGGCCCTTCATGCGCACCAGGGTCCAGCGGCCGTGCATCTTGTGGCCGCGCAATTCGAACTTGAGCTTGCCCTCACGATAGCCCTTTTGCGGATCCTCCAGCGGGATCCATACGCCCTTGTCCCAGATGATCACCTTGCCCGCGCCGTAGTTGCCCGCCGGGATCGAGCCTTCGAAGCTGTTGTACGAGATCGGGTGATCTTCCACGTGCACCGCCATGCGTTTGTCGGCGGTATCGAAGCTCGGTCCCTTGGGCACCGCCCAGCTCTTCATGGTGCCCCCGAGCTCGAGGCGGAAGTCGTAGTGCAGCCGCGTGGCCCAGTGCTTCTGGATGACGAACGTGCGAGCCTGCTCATTGGGCACACCGCCCGCCGCGGGCTCGGGCGTCACGTCGAAATTGCGCTTGTCGCGGTAACTCTTGAGGGCGTTGGAGGAACGCTCGTCCATGGCGCTGCACCTTTCTGCGTCAACCATAGAAATTGCCGGGCCGGCGCGTTGTAGGACAAGCCGCCTTTGTGCCGTCGGAGCCTCAGGCGGCGCGCCGCGAGTCGGCCGCGGTCCCGCTCAAGCAGGCGATCAGCCGCTGCTCTGCCGCGCTCAAGCCCCTGGCCGGTGCTGCCGGAAAATCGGGGGCGCCGCCCTCGGCAGCCAGGCGCTGGGCCAGCGCCAGCACCTCGGGATGAATGTAGGCCTTGCGGCACACGGCTGGCGTGTTGCCCAGCACCGCGGAGACCGCGCCAAGCACCAGCTTCAGCGAAACCGGTTCTCCCTTGCCGCAAAGGATGCGCAGGGTTTCGAGCGCCAGCACGCTGCCATGCCAGGTGCGAAAGTCCTTGGCGGTGAAGCGCTCGCCGCGCGCGGCTTCGGCCAGGTAGTCGTTCACGTCGGTGGACGACACGCTGTGCGGTTCGCCTCCTTCCTCCGCGTACTGGAAGAGCGCCTGCCCGGGCAGCTGCTGGCACTGGCGCACCACCCGGGCCACGCGCGGGTCGTCCAGCCTGGCTTCGTGCATCACGCCGCTCTTGCCCCTGAAGCGCAGCCGCAGAGCCTGGCCCTGCACGGCGGCATGGCGGTTGCGCAGCGTGGTCAGGCCGTAGGAGCCGTTGGTGCTCGCATATTCCTCGTTGCCCACGCGCAGCATCGTGGTGTCG
>JAQGMS010000120.1 GCA_028292245.1 Ramlibacter sp. | reverse complement strand
GTGCGGGTGCGGGGGCAGGTGCAGGTGCTGGTGCGGGTGCGGGTGCGGGTGCGGGTGCGGGTGCGGGTGCGGGTGCGGGTGCGGGTGCGGGTGCGGGTGCGGGTGCGGCGCCGCCTGCCGCCGCGGGTCAAGACTCGGCCGGCGCGAGCAAGGACGACGCAGCCGGTGGCGCGGCGGCACCGGCCAAGGAAGATGCTGTTGCCGCCGCTGCAAGTGCTCCTGCCGACGCATCCGCTGACGCTCCCGCAGTCGCAGCCGCTGAACAGGCCGCCGCGCCTGCGGAGCCGGGCGCGGATGCAAGGCAACGTGCTCCTGGAGCCGCCGCCCCGGCAGCGGCCCAGCCTGGTGCTGGCGCCGGAACCGACGCGGGTGCACCGCCAGCAAGTGCAGGAACCGAAGCAGATGCTGGCGTAGCCGATGCTGTGGGTGCAGCAGGCGCAGCAGGCGCACAAGCGGGTGCAGCGGGTGCAGCGGGTGCAGCGGGTGCAGCGGGTGCAGCGGATGCAGCGGATGCAGCAGGCGCAGCAGGCGCAGCGGGTGCAGCAGGTGCAGCAGGTGCAGCAGGCGCAGCCGCAGCCGCAGCGGCCGCCGCGGCCAAACGCGATGCACTCAAGGATCTGGCTCAGCAGGCCGGCAAGGGCAAGCCCAAGACACTGTCACCGCAGGAACTGGCCGAAGCGGCCAAGGCGGCCGCTGGCGGCAAGAAGCCTAGCCTGCTCGACCAGCTCAAGGATGCAGCCGGCAAGGGCGAGCCGCCCAAGGGCTGATCCGTGCCTATTGGCGGATCTTGCCGGCGCCGCTGATGATGGACAGCTCCACGAACTTGGAGCCCGAACGCACGCCCGGCTTGAAGCCGACCACGTAGCCACCCAGGTCGAAGTTGTCGATGCTCTCCAGCGCCGCCACCATGCCCTCGCGGGTCGGCCGCGCGCCCTGGCGGCGCACCGCTTCGACGATCACCTTGGCGGTGATATAGCCTTCCATCATCGCGTAGCTGACCGGCACCTCGAGCTTCTCGGTCTTGGCGACCGTGTCGCTGAACTCCTTGGCCAGCTTGTTCGAAATCTTGTACGGGCTGGGCGTGACCTGCGCGATGGCCACGCCTTGCATCTGCTCCTCGGCCAGCCGCTTGGACAGCTGCTCGATGTCGGCGCCCGAATGCGCGAACAGTTGCGCGCCGCCGCCGCCGCCGCGGTACTGCTCGATGAACCCGGCCGCCGCCGCGCCGCTCGCCACCATGATGATGGCTTGGGGCGTGTTGCCGATGAAGGTGGCGACGGCGGATGAGACCTTGGCCGTGCCGGCTGGATAGGAGGCTTTCGAAGTGATGGTCGCCTTCGCCTTCTTCGCGGCTTCCTCGGCCACGGCGACCAGCGCCGGCGCGCCCGGGCCGTCTTCGTAGAACAGCCCCAACCGCGTGATGCCGATGGTGGCCAGGTGCTCGGTGAGCTTGTTGATCTCGTCGCGCAGGCTGGCCCGCACGTTGTACAGCAGCGGCGTCTCCGCCCGAATCTCCGCCGCGCGGTAGCCGACCAGCGCGATCTTGTCCTTTTCGAGCAGGCCGGCGCTGATCAGCTCGCTGATGTTGCGGTTGCCGAAAAACCCGGCCAGCACCAGCGGCTTGTCCTCCGCCAGCATCTTCTGGGTGACGCTGACCGTGTCTTCGGGACGGCCGCCGTCGTCCTTGCGCAGGAGGGTGAACGTGTGCCCGTTCACGCCGCCGGCCTTGTTGACGTTGTTCAGATACAGCTGCATGCCGGCCGCGTAGGCGCGGCCCTGGTTGGCTTCCAGCCCCGACATCGGGCCGACCTGGCCGATCACCAGCTGCGCCGCTTGCGCCGCATGCAACGCCGCCGCGAGGGTGCCCGCCACGAGGAAGCGCGTTACCAGCCTGCCTGTATTCATCTTTGTCTCTCCACGTAATACGTTAAGCCGCATTGGAGAGTCACCATAAGGCAGGAAAACGGGGCACGGCAGTGTGGAAAGCACTTAGTTGTTTCGTGCCGGGCCGCTTCTCGTGTCCAATAGGCGGAAATGAGCAGGGCCCCGGCGAAACCGCAAGATATCGAATCGTCCTATGCCTGGGCGCGGCTGGCGGTGTCGCTGCTGCTGATGACCATCGGCGGCTCGGGCATGTATTCGGTCACGGTGGTGTTGCCGCGCATCCAGCAGGAGTTCGGCGTGGCGCGGGCCGATGCCTCGCTGCCCTACACCCTCACGATGATCGGGTTCGGTCTCGGCGGCATCCTGATGGGTCGGCTTGCGGATCGCTTCGGCGTGCTGGTACCGGTCGGTATCGGCGCTGTCGGCCTGGGCGCGGGCTTCATCGCGGCGGGGCTGGCGCCCAACCTGTGGCTGTTCTGCGCGGCCCAGGGGCTGCTGATCGGCCTGCTGGGCACCTCGGCGACTTTCGCGCCGCTGGTGGCCGACACCTCGCAGTGGTTCGACCGCCGGCGCGGCATCGCCCTGGCCATCTGCATGAGCGGCAACTACATGGCCGGTGCCGTGTGGCCGCCGGTGATGCAGCACTTCATCGACACCGTGGGCTGGCGCCAGACCTACATTGGCATGGGTATCTTTTGCGTGGTCACCATGTTGCCGCTGGCCCTGGTGCTGCGCCGGCGCCCGCCGGTGCAGGCGCCGGTGCCGGCCATGGCTGGTGGGCCGGGGCCGGCGGTGTCGCGGCCGATGGGGATGAATCCCGGCACGGTGCTGGCGCTGCTTTGCGTGGCCGGCGTGTCGTGCTGCGTGGCGATGTCGATGCCGCAAGTCCATATCGTGGCCTATTGCGGCGACCTCGGGTTCGGCGCGGCGCGCGGGGCCGAGATGCTGGCGCTGATGCTGGGCCTGGGCGTGGTGAGCCGCCTGGTGTCGGGCTGGATTTCGGACCACATCGGCGGGCTGCGCACCCTGCTGCTCGGCTCCATCCTGCAAGGTATCGCGCTGCTCATGTTCCTGCCGTTCGACGGGCTGGTGTCCCTGTATGTCGTGTCGGGAATGTTCGGCCTGTTCCAGGGCGGCATCGTGCCGGCCTATGCGTTGATCGTGCGCGAGCATTTCTCGCCGGCGGAGGCCGGCGCGCGGGTCGGGACGGTGCTGATGGCGACGCTGTTCGGCATGGCACTGGGCGGCTGGATGTCCGGCGCTGTGTTCGACCTCACCGGTTCGTACCACGCGGCATTCATCAACGGCATCGGCTGGAACCTGCTGAACGTCAGCATCGTCCTGTTCCTGCTTTACCGGGTCCGGTCGATGACGGCGGGACGCTCCGGCACGGCGGCTGCCGCGCAAGCGGGTTGATAGAGTCGCCCGGCCATGGCACCAGACGCCCCGCACGACCGCCGCCGCCTGCTGCGGCTGGCTGCCGCAGGCGCGGCGACGCTGTGGTTGCCGCGCGGCAGCTGGAGCCAGCCGCGTCTTTCCGAAAACCCATTCGTGCTGGGCATTGCCAGCGGCTCGCCCACCCACGACTCGGTGGTGCTGTGGACCCGGCTGGTCGCACCGGGCCTGGACAACGCACCCGTCACCGTGCAATGGGAAGTGGCGCACGACGAGCAGTTCGGCCGCGTCGTGCAACGCGGGCAAACCCAGGCCGTTGCCGAACTTGCCCATTCGATCCATGTCGAAATCGCGGGCCTGGCGCCGGACCGCTGGTACTTCTATCGCTTCATGGCTGGCGGCGCCACCAGCACCACGGGACGCACACGAACCTTCCCAGCCCCGGATGCGCCGGTGCAAAAGTTCCGGCTGGCCTACGCGTCGTGCCAGCGCTGGGAGCACGGCTACTTCAGCGCCTATCGCCACATGCGCGACGATGACCCGGACGCCGTGCTGTTCCTGGGCGACTACATCTACGAATATCCCGGCGCGGCCAGACCGGTGCGCTCCGTGACCGGCGGCTGGGCGTTGACGCTGGAAGGCTATCGCGGGCGCTATGCGCTGCACAAGGGCGAGGCCGAGCTGCAGGCCATGCACGCGGCCTGCCCGTGGATCGTTACGTGGGACGACCATGAGGTGCAGAACGACTACGCCGGCCTGGCCGAGGGCGACAGCGGGCCGCGCGTGGCGAACTTTGCGGCGCGCCGCGCGGCCGCATACCAGGCGTTCTACGAACACATGCCGGTGCGCGCCGCGGCCCTGACACAGGCGATCGCCGGGCTCGGGGCCGGCGCGGAGGTGAGGCTGTATTCGCGCCAGCGCATCGGGCGGCTCGGCACCCTGATCCTGCTGGACGACCGGCAGTATCGCGACGCGCAGGTGTGCACGCGGCGCGGCAAGCCGGGGTCGAGCCTGGTCGATCCGGCCGTGTGCCCGGCCTGGGACGATCCCGCGCGCACGCTGCTTGGAGCCGCGCAGGAGCGCTGGCTCGACGCCTCGCTGGCGGACGCCGGACCCGGCTGGACCGTCATCGGCCAGCAGACCCTGTTCGGCCAGTTGGACGCGCAGCCGGGCCCGGGCCAAAGGCTGTGGAACGACGGCTGGGACGGCTACTGCGCGGCACGCGGGCGCCTCACGCAGTCGCTGCAGCGACACGGCGTTGCCAATCCCGTGCTGTTCGGCGGCGATATGCACGAGAACTGGGTCGGCCATGTCAAGGCGGACTACGCCCGGCCCGACAGCGCGGCGCTGGGCGTGGAGTTCTGCGGCACCGCCATCACTTCGCGATCCGACGGCAACGCGAAGATTGCCGCACGCCTGGCGGAGAACCCGCATTTCGTCTTTGCCGACGCCGAACGCAAGGGCTACGGGATCGCCGACTTCACGCCCGAGCGGCTCACCACCACGCTGCGCGTCGTCGAGGACGTGGCGCGGCGAGATACCGGCATCGAGACGCTGGCACGCTTCGCAGTCAGTGCCGGCCAGCCCAAGGTGGAGCGGGCGTGATGCGGCGCTGGCTCATGGGAATGTTGTGCTGGCTGGCGCTGGGCTGGGCCTGGGCGCAAGCCCCCGCGGGTGACGTGGCCGTCGGCGCCGAGGACCGCTACCTGTTGTCGCCCTCGTTTCTCTACCTGGAGGACCCCAGCGCGGAACTGACGCTGGACGACATCCTGCGGCCGGCATCGCAGGCCGCCTTCAGGCCGGTCCCGCGGCAGGGGCCGGGCGCCAATTTCGGCCTGACCCGGTCGGCCATCTGGCTGCGCGTCAAGCTCGAGGCGTCACCCGAGACCCCGGCCGACTGGCTGCTGGAAATCGCCTATCCGCCCTTGAACAGTGTGGACCTGTACGCGTCAGATCCGGCTTCCGGTTTCCAGCATCAGGCGGGCGGCAATCTGTTGCCCTTCGACAGCCGGGCCGTGGTCCACCGCAACCATGTGTTGCCGGTCCGGTTGATGCGAGGCGCAGAAACGACGTTGTACCTGCGGGTGCAATCGCAAGGAACGGTGTCGGCGCCGGCCACGCTGTGGCGGCCGCAGGCGCTGTGGCAGCACGACCAGGCCAGCTACGCCGCGCTGAGCCTGTACTTCGGCTTGCTGGTCGGCCTGCTGCTGTACAACCTGCTGCTCTACATGTCGGTGCGCGACGTCGGTTACCTGATCTACGTGGCCTTCGTCACGTCGATGGGCATCGGGCAGGCGGCGCTCACCGGCCTGGGCGCGCAGTACCTGTGGCCGCAGTGGACCTGGTGGAACGTCGTCTCGCCGCCCATCGGCCTGTCGGCCGCCGCCATCTTCGGCCTGCTGTTCGCGCGCAATTTCCTGTCGAGCCCGGTGCGGATGCGGCGTATCGACCGCTTCATCGTCGTGCAATTGGCGGGTTGGGCACTGGCGGTACTGGCCGCGCTGGCATTGCCGTACCGCGTGTCGTCGGTGATGGTCACCGTGCTGGCGGTGGTCAGCGTCGTGACCATGGTGGCCGTGGGCGTGATCAGCGTCCGGCGCGACTTTGCCGGGGCCCGCTTTTTCTGCACCGCCTGGGCCTTGCTGCTGCTCGGCGTGGCGACGCTGACGCTGCATAACACCGGCGTGCTGCCGTCCAACGCCTTCACTTCGAACGCGCTCCTGATCGGCTCGGCGCTGGAGATGGTGCTGCTGTCGTTCGCGCTGGCCGACCGCATCAACGTGGCGCGCCGGTTCAAGGAGCAGGCCCAGGCCCGGATCGCGGCCGAGCATGCGATGGTGGAGGCGCTCAGCCAGTCGCAGGACCGGTTGCGCACGGTGCTCCAGGAACGCGAGATCATCCTGGAAAGCTCGATCGTCGGCATCGCCTTCCTGACGCCGGAGGGGCGCTTTCGCTGGGCCAACCAGGCGATGCTGGACATCTTCGGCGCGCCCAGCCAGCCCAACACGTCGATGGAGCCGTTCTACGAATCGCGCGAGCAGTACCTGCGCATCGGCGGCGAGGTGTCGGCGACCGTGGCGCGCGGCGAAGTCTTCGAGACCGAGCTGCAAATGCGGCGCGCCGACGGCACGCTGATCTGGGTGTCGCTGTCGGGCAAAGCGGTGAGCCGCGGCGACCTGGGCCAGGGCACGGTGTGGGTGATCATGAACATCACGCCGCGCAAGGAACTCGAGGAGCAGCTGCGCAAGACCAATTCGGAGCGCGAGGCGATCCTCAACAGCGCGCTGGTGGGGATCGTGCTGTCGGTCGCCCGGCGCCACGAATGGGTGAACGACAAGTTCGCACAGATGCTTGGCTACCCCAGGCAGGTCCTGATCGGCCAGCCTTCGAGCTACATCCATCCTGACGAGGCGGCGTGGCAGCGGTTCGGCGAGCAGTCGCGCGCGGCGCTGGTCGAGACCGGCTCCTACGTCTGCGAGCGGCAGCTCAAGCGCCGCAACGGCGAACTGTTCTGGGTCGAGATGGGCGGCAGCTGCCTGCGCTCGCATGACCCCGACTCCGGCGTGATCTGGACCTTCCTGGACATCACCGAGCGCAAGAAGTCGGAAGCCGAGATTCGCGAGGCGCTGGAGCAGCAGAAAGCGCTCAACGAATTGCGCAGCCGCTTCGTGGCCATGACCAGCCACGAGTTCCGCACGCCGCTGGCGGCGATCCTCTCGGCCGAGGAGTTGCTGCGCCACTACGGCGAGCGGCTGCCGCAGGCCGAGCGCGTCGAGGTGCTGGACGGAATCGCCGCCGGCGTGCAGCGCATGTCGCGCATGATGGACCGCGTGCTGCTGCTGGGCAAGGCCGATGCGGGGATGCTGGAGTTCGTGCCGCAGCCGATCGAGCTGGTGCCCTTGTGCCGCAAATTCATCGACGAGGCGCGGGCCCAGCAGCCCGACAGCCGCAGCGAGGTGGTGACGGAGTTCTCCGACGGCGTGGGGCAGGGCACGTATGACGAGAAGCTGCTGCGCCACATCTTCAGCAACCTGCTGTCCAACGCGCTGAAATACTCGCCCGGCGGGGGGCAGGTCGGCTTCAAGGTGCGGCGCGAAGGCGATTCAACCGTGTTCGAGGTGGCGGACCAGGGCATCGGCATTCCGCCAGACGAGCTGTCGCACCTGTTCGAGTCCTTCCATCGTGCGAGCAACGTCGGCGCAATCCAGGGTACCGGCCTGGGGCTGGCGATCGTGAAGAACGCGGTGGAGATGCACGGCGGCGGGATCGAGGTCAGGAGCGAGCTGGGCGAAGGCACCGTCTTCACGGTGCGGCTGCCGACCTAGCGCACCACTTCGAGCAGCCGGTCCAGCCCACCTTCATTGATCGCCACCATCGCCTGCTCACGCACCTTCGGCTTGGCGTGGTACGCAACCGAAAGGCCGGCCTCGCCCATCATCGGCAGGTCGTTGGCGCCGTCGCCCATCGCGATGGCCTGCTTGGGCGAGATGCCCAGTTGGGCGCAGGTATCCAGGAACATCTTGCGCTTCTCCGCGCCGTCGCAGATGTCGCCCCAGGGCTGGTCGACCATGCGGCCGGTGAGCTGGCCGCAGTTCGGGCCGGACTCGATCTCCAGGACGTTGGAGCGCGTGAAGTCGATCCCCAACTGGTCGCGGATGCGGTCGGTGAAGAAGGTGAAGCCGCCGGAAACCAGCAGCGTCTTCAGGCCCGCGGCCTTGCAGGCCGCCACCAGTTCGGCGGCTCCCGGGTTGAGCCGCAGCCGCTCGGTGAAGACCTGCTCCATGTCGGCCACAGTGACACCGCGCAACAGCGCGACACGGCGGCGCAGGCTTTCCTTGTAATCGGTGATCTCGCCGCGCATCGCCGCCTCGGTGATGGCCGCGACTTCTTCCTTGCGGCCGACCGCGTCGGCGATCTCGTCCACGCACTCGATGTTGATGAGCGTGGAATCCATGTCGAAGGCGATCAGGCGGAAGTCCTTGAGCGACAGGGGAGGGGTGAAGCCCTGGATCACCAGGCCGGGGGAGATTTCGCGGGCTGCGGTCATAGCGGACGATTTTCGCATCCCGTTGGCCGGCAGGCGGTATTCCTATGGGAACGCTAAGCTTCGGCCCCTACTCTTGGCCTCACGCAATCAAGCGTGCTTTACCAAGGAAATCGCGTGAAACGAAATCTCAAGACCATCGCGGCCGCCGCTGCTGTAGTGTGTGGCGTGACGGCTGCCGCTGTGGCGGCCACCTCCAAGGCCGAAAATGACGCCCTCGCAATCAGCAACGCCAAGATCGGGATGGCCCAGGCCATCAGCGCCGCCGAAGCCAAGGTGCAGGGCAAAGCCTCCAAGGCCGAGTTCGAGCAGCAAAAGGGCGGCAAGTGGGTGTTCGACATCGAAGTCGTCGCCGGCGCCAAGGTGTTCGACGTGGCCGTGGACGCCGACAGTGGCGCCGTACTGGCCGCGACCGAAGACAAGGCCGATCACGACGACGACCACGACAAGAAGGACTGACGCCGCATGAGGGTGCTGCTGGTCGAGGACGACCGGATGGTCGGCAGCGCCCTCGAGCAGGCGCTCAAGGATGCTGCCTATGCCGTCGATTGGGTCACCGACGGCGGCATGGCGCTGTCCGCGCTGGCCACCCAGCCGTATGAGCTGGTGGTGCTGGACCTCGGCCTTCCTCGCACCGACGGGCTGCAAGTGCTGGAGCGGCTGCGGGGACGGGGCGACTCCACGCCGGTCCTCATTGTTACGGCTCGCGATGCGGTGCAAAGCCGGGTTGCGGGGCTGGACCTGGGCGCCGACGACTACCTCGTCAAGCCCTTCGAGTCGACTGAATTGCTGGCGCGCCTGCGCGCCCTCAGCAGGCGCCATGGCGGGTCGGCCCTGCCGCTGCTGGGCAACGGCGCGCTGAGCCTCGATCCGGCGACCAAGGTCGCCAGCCTCGGCGAGAAAAGCGCACGGTTGTCGCCGCGCGAATTCGCGTTGCTGCAAGCGCTGCTGCAGCGGCCTGGCACCGTTCTGTCGCGCGCTGAACTCGAGGAGCGCATCTACGGATGGGGCGAAGAGGTGGAGAGCAACACCGTCGAGTTCCTGATCCACTCGCTGCGCCGGAAATTGGGCGCCGAGGCCATCCGGAACGTGCGCGGCATGGGCTGGTACGTGGACCGTGCCACATGAAGAATTCCCTGAGGTTGCGCCTGTCGCTGTGGATCGCCGTGGTCATCGCGGCGATTGGTCTGGCGGCGGGCGTGCTGTCCTTCGCACTGGCATTTGCGGATGCGCATGAAATGCAGGACGAGCAGCTGCAGCAGATCGCCGCGCTGGCGTCGGCCGGCAAGCTGACGCTGGACGCGGTCCCGGCATCTGCCGCGGCGCCGTGGGAAGAGGGCGAAGCCGAGAGCCGGCTGGTGGTGCAATTGCTCGCCGCGCGGACAGCGCCGGCTCTGCCTGCGGGGCCGCTCGGACCGTTGCCGGCGGAGTTGGCGCCGGGCCTGCACACGGTTGCGCACGCCGGCGAGCAATGGCGGGTGGCGATACGCGACTTGCCATCCGGGCAACGGGTGGCCGTGGGCCAGCCCACTTCGCTGCGGGACGAGATCGCCACGAACAGCGCGCTTCGCACCGTGATCCCCCTGCTGGTGCTATTGCCTGCCTTGATCCTGCTGGTCGCGCTGCTCGTGCGCCGCATGCTGCAGCCCGTGACACAGCTGGCCGCGCAGCTCGACCGGCGCCAGCCGGGCGACACGGAGCCGGTCCGGGCGGGAAACGTTCCCGCGGAGATCCAGCCTTTCATTGCTTCGATCGACGGCCTGCTCGAGCGGGTGCGCCAGCTCATCGCGCAGCAACAGCGCTTCATCGCCGATGCAGCGCACGAACTGCGCACGCCGGTGACCGCCCTGGGCCTGCAGGCCGAGAACCTGGAGCGGGTCGCCATGCCCGACGAAGCAAGGGCGCGGCTGGCGCCGCTGAAAGCGGGCTTGGCGCGAACACGCTCGTTACTGGATCAATTGCTGTCGCTCGCCCTGCAGCAGTCGCCCGAGGCGCCGCCCGGCCCCGTGGCGCTCGATGCGGTGGTACGGGAGGCGGTGCAGGACTTGTTGCCGCTGGCCCAGGCCCGGCAGGTGGAGATCGTCGCCACGGCGCTGGAGCCGGTCGTGGTGCAGGCCGCGCAGGCGCAGCTCGCGGCCTTGGTGCGCAACGTCATCGACAACGCGGTGCGCTACAGCGCGGCGGGCAGTATCGTGGAAGTGGCGGTGGTGTCTCTCGCAGGCCGGGCAGTGTTCACAGCGGACGATCAGGGGCCCGGCCTGGCCGCGCAGGAGATCGACCGGGTGTTCGATCCGTTCTACCGGGTGCCCGGCTCGCCCGAAGGCGGAAGTGGCCTGGGCCTGGCGATCGTGCGCGCCGCAGCGCAGCGGTTGGGAGGCACCGTCACGCTGGTCAACCGGCCAGCCGGCGGGCTGCGGCTGCGCTATGAGCAGCCGCAGGCGCCGCCTTAGGCCGGCTGCGCCACCTTCGGCTGGCCGAGCGAACGCAGCACATCCCGCACCATCTGCGCCCGGTCTTTCGGGTCCTTGAGTTCGCGTTCGATCCGCAATTTCTCGTTGCCCGCGAGCTTGATGTGCTTGTTCTTCTGCACCAGTTCGATGATGCGGGTCGACTCGATCGGCGGATCTTTCCGGAAGGTGATGTGGATGACGCCGGGCGCCGCATCGACCTTGATGACGCCATACGGCTTGGCCAGCACGCGCAGGCGATGCACGTCGATCAGCGTCTGGGCCTGCGGCGGCAATTTGCCGAAGCGATCGACGATTTCCTCGAGCAGCGCGTCGATGTGTTCGGGCGTCCTGGCGGTGGCCAGCCGCTTGTAGAACGACAGGCGCAGGTGCACGTCGCCGCAGTAGTCGTCCGGCAGTAGCGCCGGTGCGTGCAAGTTGATGTCGGTCGTCACGGACAACGGCGACAGCAGGTCCGGCTCCTTGCCGGCCTTCAGCGACCGCACGGCTTCGGCGAGCATCTCGTTGTACAGCTGGAAGCCCACCTCCAGCATGTTGCCGCTCTGGTTTTCGCCCAGCACTTCACCGGCGCCGCGAATTTCCAGGTCGTGCATCGCCAGGTAGAAGCCCGAGCCCAGTTCTTCCATCTGCTGGATCGCGTCCAGGCGTTGCGCGGCCTGCTTCGTCAGGCTCTCGGTGTCCGGCACCATCAGGTAGGCATAGGCCTGGTGGTGGCTGCGGCCGACCCGGCCGCGCAACTGGTGCAGTTGCGCCAGGCCGAACTTGTCGGCGCGGCTGATGACGATGGTGTTGGCCGTCGGCACGTCGATGCCGGTTTCGATGATGGTCGAGCACAGCAGCAGGTTGTGGCGTTGCGCGATGAACTCGCGCATCACGCGCTCCAGGTCGCGTTCGGGCATCTGGCCGTGCGCTACCGCGATGCGCGCCTCGGGCAACAGCTCCTCCAGCCGCTCGCGCCGGTTCTGGATGGTCTCGACCTCGTTGTGCAGGAAATAGATCTGGCCGCCGCGCTTCAACTCGCGCAGCACCGCTTCGCGGATCACGCCGTTGCCTTCGTTGCGCACGAAGGTCTTGATCGCCAGCCGCCGTTGCGGCGCGGTGGCGATCACCGACAGGTCGCGCAGGCCTTCCAGCGCCATGCCCAGCGTGCGCGGGATCGGGGTCGCGGTGAGGGTGAGCACGTCGACCTCGGCGCGCATCGCCTTCATCGCTTCCTTGTGGCGCACGCCGAAGCGGTGCTCCTCGTCGATGATGAGCAGGCCCAGGTTCTTGAACTTGGTCGCCTCGCTCAGCAGCTTGTGCGTGCCGACCACGATGTCGACGCTGCCGTCGGCCAGGCCCTTGAGCGTCGCGGTGACTTCCTTGCCGGAGCGAAAGCGCGACACCTCGGCGACCTTGATGGGCCACTTCGAAAAGCGATCGACCAAGGTCGTGTAGTGCTGCTCGGCCAACAGCGTCGTCGGCGCCAGGAACGCCACCTGCTTGCCGCCGGTGATGGCGATGAAGGCGGCGCGCAGCGCCACCTCGGTCTTGCCAAAGCCCACGTCGCCGCACACCACCCGGTCCATCGGCCGGGGCGACACCATGTCCTGGAACACGGCATGGATCGCGGCGTTCTGGTCCGCCGTTTCCTCGAAGCCGAAGTCGTTGGCGAAGGTTTCGTAGTCCTGGGACGAGAAGCGGAAGGCGTGGCCTTCGCGCGCGGCCCGGCGGGCATAGATGTTGAGCAGTTCGGCGGCGGTGTCGCGCACCTGCTCGGCCGCCTTGCGCCGGGCCTTTTCCCATTGGCCCGAGCCCAGCCGATGCAACGGCGCTTCGTCGGCCGACACGCCGGTGTAGCGGCTGATCAGGTGCAACTGGCTCACCGGCACGTACAGCAGTGCCTTGTCCGCGTATTCGAGGTGCAGGAATTCGGTGGACCCTTGCCCCAGGTCCATGTTGATCAGGCCCTTGTAGCGGCCGATGCCATGCTGCGAATGCACGACCGGGTCGCCGACGTTGAGCTCGGACAGGTCCTTGATCAGCGCTTCGACATCGCTGACCTGTTCCTGCTTCTTGCGCCGCCGCGTCGTGGGGCCGGCGGCAAACAGTTCGGTCTCGGTGACGAAGTCCAGGCCTTCTTCCAGCCAGCTGAATCCGACGTTCAGCGGCGCAGTCGCGATGCCGAGTTTTTCGTCGCTGGCCTGGAATTCCGCGAGCGAATCGAAGGCCGGCGGCGCCAGGTGGCTGGCCCGCAGGAAGTCCAGCAGGCTCTCGCGGCGGCCGTCGCTTTCGGCGAGGACCAGGACGCGATGCTGGGTATTGCGCAGGTGCGCCTTGAATTTGGCGAGCGGCTCTTCGGCGCCGCGCACGACCGCCATGGTGGGCAGGGCTTCGAATTCGGCGTAGGGAGACATGCCCCCACCCCCGCCCTCCCCCGGAGGGGGAGGGAGTGAAGCCCGAACCGCGAATTGCGCGTGTTCATTGGAGCGGCCGTAGAACTGCTCGGTCGTGAGGAACAAGGCCTCCGGCGGCAGCACCGGTCGCTCGCGGTCGCCCTGCACCAGCCGATAGCGGTCGCGGGTGTCCTGCCAGAAGCGCTGGAAGGCCGGTTCCAGGTCGCCGTGCAGCACGACCGTTGCGTTGGTGCCGATGTAGTCGAACACGGTGGCCGTGTCATCGAAGAACAAGGGCAGGTAGTACTCGATGCCCGCCGTTGCCACGCCGTTGCCGATGTCCTTGTAGATGCGGCTCTTGGTCGGGTCGCCCTCCAGCAGTTCGCGCCAGCGGCTGCGGAATTTGGCACGGGCATCATCATCCATCGGGAATTCGCGGCCCGGCAACAGGCGCACTTCCGGCACCGGATACAGGCTGCGCTGGCTGTCAGGGTCGAAGGTGCGGATCGAATCGATCTCGTCATCGAACAGGTCCACCCGGTACGGCACGGTGGATCCCATCGGGAAGAGATCGATCAGCCCGCCGCGCACGGCGTATTCGCCGGGGCTGACCACTTGAGTGACATGGCTGTAGCCGGCCAGCGTCAGCTGGGCCTTCAGCCTGGCTTCTTCGAGTTTCTGCTTGACCTGGAAATGGAAGGTGTAGCCGGCCAGGAAGGCTGGCGGCGCGACACGGTAGAGCGCCGTGGTCGCCGGCACGACGACCACATCCGCGTCGCCCTGCGAGATACGCCACAGTGTGGCCAATCGTTCGCTGATCAGGTCCTGGTGCGGCGAAAAGGTATCGTAGGGGAGGGTTTCCCAATCCGGAAAGAGGGCGCAGCGCAGATCGGGCGCGAAAAACGCGATCTCATCGATCAGCCGCTGCGCATCCGTGGCATCGGCCGTGACGATGGCGGTGAGCCTGGATTCGGCCTTCGCGCGCGCGGCCACGCGGGCCAGCAGCAGGGCATCGGCCGAGCCGGGCGGGCGCGGCAGCGTGAAGCGTTTCCCGGGAGTGAGTTTGGGTAAATCCATGAAAAATACAAAACACCCCGCGCCTGCAGAGGGTGGGGTGTGCGGCTCGATTCTAGAATGGACGCTATGGCAATGAACGAAAGCAAACCCAATTCCCCCAATTCGCGGTTCTACGCACTGGTGCCCTGCGCGGGCACGGGCAGCCGGGCCGGCACACCGGGGCCCAAACAGTACGAGCGCATCGCCGGCCAGCCGATGGTGTGGCACACGCTGGCGGCCTTCGCGGCCGTCAGGCGGATTTCACGGACGGTGGTCGTGGTGGCGCCGGGCGACGGCTTCTTCGAGCGCAATCCGACGTCGGCCCTGGTGGTGCCTTGCGGCGGCCCGACGCGCGCGTCCAGCGTGAGCAACGGCCTGTATGAGCTCACCCGCGCCGGCGCGACCGAGCAGGATTGGGTGCTGGTGCACGACGCAGCCCGCTGCCTGATCACGCCGGAGCTGATCGACTCGCTGATCGATGCTTGCGCGGCGGATGAAGTGGGCGGGCTGCTCGCGCAAAGGCTGGCCGACACGCTCAAGCGCGAAGAAGAGGGCCGCGTCGCCGGCACCATCGACCGCGAGGACAAATGGCTGGCGCAGACGCCGCAGATGTTCCGCATCGGCCTGTTGATGCACGCGCTGGAACGCGCCGGCGGGCAGGTGACCGACGAGGCCACGGCGGTCGAGGCCCTCGGGCATCGTCCGTTGCTGGTGCCGGGCGGCACCCAGAACTTCAAGGTGACCTACCCCGATGACTTCGCGCTGGCGGAGGCCGTGCTCAAGGGCCGGGGGCGATGAGCCAGTTTCGCATCGGCGAAGGCTGGGATATTCACGCATTGGTGCCGGGGCGAAAGCTTCTCATCGGCGGTGTCGATGTCCCGTTCGAGCGCGGCCTGCTCGGCCACTCCGATGCCGACGTGCTGCTGCACGCGATCACCGATGCATTGCTCGGCGCGGCCGGACTCGGCGATATCGGGCGGCATTTTCCGGACACGGACGAGCGTTTCAAGGGCGCGGATTCGATTGTGCTGCTGACCGAAGCCGCGCGGCGCGTGCGCGAAGCCGGCTTCCAGATCGGCAACGTGGACAGCACGGTGATCGCGCAGGCGCCGAAGCTCGCGCCTTACATCGATGCGATGCGCGATCGCATCGCACGGGCGCTGGACCTTGCACCGGAGCACGTCAATGTAAAGGCGAAGACGGCTGAGAAGCTGGGACCGGTGGGGCAGGGGCTGGCGATCGAGGCGCGGGCGATCGTGCTGCTGGCCTGAGCCGGCTTTCAGCCGCCTCAGTACGCCGCTTCGACCTTGAACTTGGGATCGGGCTCCGGCGCTGCCATCGGCGACTTGGGCTTTTGCAACTTGATATGCGCCGCCAAGCCGCCTGACGTCGTGTTGGCCAGCGCGAAGATGCCTCCCATGCGCTGCACCGTCTTGTCCACGATCGCCAGGCCCAGGCCGGCGCCGGTGGCGGCGGTGCGCGCCGCGTCGCCGCGGAAGAACGGCTTGATCAGGTTGGGCAGCGCCTCCGGCGCGACACCCATGCCGTGGTCGCGGACCTTGAGCAGCACCCACTCGTTGCGCGACTTGGCGGCGATGTCGACGATCGCGATGCCGGTCTCGGGCGTCTTGCCGTAGCGCCGGGCGTTCTCCAGCAGGTTGGAGATGACGCGCGCCAGTTCGACCTCGTCGGCCAGCACATACAGGCCCTTGGAGACGTCGAGGTTGATGCGCATGTCGCCCTGGTCCTGCACCGCGTAGAGACAGGCCTCGATCACGTCGTTGAGCAGCACGGGCTTGAGTTCCGCGTGGTCCGGCCGCGCGTAGTCGAGGAACTTGTCGATGATGGCATCGAGCTGGTCGATGTCGGCCGCCATGTGGTCGCGCGCGTCCTGGTCGGACACGCTCATCTCGGTTTCCAGGCGCAGCCGCGCAAGCGGCGTGCGCAGGTCGTGTGAAATGCCGGCCAGCATGACGGCGCGGTCCTGCTCGATCTTGGCCAATTGCTGGGCCATGCGGTTGAAGCCGATGTTGACCTCGCGAATCTCGCTGGTCACCGCCTTTTCGTCGAGCCGGCTGGCGTCGAAATCGCCGTCGCGCACGCGGCTGGCGGCGAACGAGAGCTGCTTGAGCGGACGGTTGATCAGCCGCGCGATCAGCGCGGCGCCGGCGAGCGACAAACCGGCGGCCGTGATCAGCCAGATCAGCCAGGTCTTGCCGCCGACGTTGGAAAAACGCGAGCGGTCCAGCAGCATCCAGTACTGGTCCTGGTCGATCTTGAAGCCGATCCACAGGCCCTCTTCGCCGTTGACGCTGGCCGCCATCAAGGTCCCCGGTCCGAGGCGGCTGACCAGCTCGTCCATGATGCGCGTGTCGAGTTCGGCGGCGCTGAACGGCACGTAGCGATCGGTGGGTTCGCGCGGCAGGACGCGCACGCCCTCCTGGTCGGCCAGGGTCTTGATCAGGGAAACGCGGGCGATCGAATCGGAGTGCACCAGCGCGGCACGGCTGAGGTTGACCAGCGAAGCGATCTGCTGGGCCGTCTGCACCGCGCGCGGCTCGAATTCCAGCGCGCGAAAGGTTTGCAGCCAGGCGACGATACTGCCGATCAGCAGCAGCGACAGCAGGAAGAAGGTCCGCCAGAACAGGGAGAGGCCGACGCGCGGCCGCATTTCCAGCGGCGCGGGCGCCGTTTCAAGCGGTGCCGGACCGGTAACGTCGATGCTCGTGCTCACGCCGCGAATCACGCGATAGTCCCCTGTGGATTGACTGCCCCCTGATTATTGTTGATCTGCAAGGGGGGAGCGCTGGTCAGCCCGCGCCGTCCGGCACGAACACGTAGCCCACGCCCCAGACGGTCTGGATGTAGCGCGGCGCGGCCGGGTCGATCTCGACCAGCTTGCGCAGCCGCGAAACCTGCACGTCCAGGCTCCGGTCGAAAGGCTCGAACTCGCGGCCGCGGGCCAGTTGGGCCAGCTTTTCCCGCGACAGCGGCTGGCGCGGGTGCCGCACCAGCGCCTTGAGCATGGCGAATTCGCCGGTGGTCAGCGGCAGTTCTTCACCGTTCTTGCGCAAGGTGCGGGCGCCCAGGTCGAAGGCGAAGGGGCCGAAGCTCACCACCTCGTTGTCGCTCGACGGCGCCCCGGGGGCTTCCTGGGCCGGGCGGCGGCGCAGCACGGCATGCACACGGGCGAGCAGTTCGCGCGGGTTGAAGGGCTTGCCAAGGTAGTCGTCGGCGCCGACTTCCAGCCCGACAATGCGGTCCACGTCCTCGCCCTTGGCGGTCAACATGATGATGGGCGTGCGGTCGTTGGCGGCACGCAGGCGCCGGCAGATCGACAGGCCGTCCTCGCCCGGCATCATCAGGTCGAGCACGATGAGGTCGGCCGTTTCCCGCAGCATGAGCCGGTTGAGTGCCTTGCCGTCTTCAGCCAGGATGACCTCGAAGCCTTCCTGGGTCAGGTAGAGGCGCAGCAGGTCGCGGATGCGCGCGTCATCGTCCACCACGAGGATCTTGTCGGTACGGGCTGCAGCTTGAGTCATGTTGCTCCAAATGGATTTGTAACAGAGCCGATTTTGAGGGCCTTGAAGCCGGTCGTGCTGTGTTTTCCCGCACCCTTGACACAGTGTTACAAATGTTGCCCTGGGGCGCAAGCGTTGACAGTGTGTGCGTGAACCGCTGAACTCATCGGTCGTTTAATGCAGACCATGAACAAATATCTCGCTCCGATGGCGATGGCGGCGGTGACGGTCTGGCATCCAGCCGCATTCGCGGCGCCGGAGGATATCCGGCCGGTGGCCGCACAAAAAACGCCTCAGCCGGGCGCCGTGAAGCAGCGCCAGTTGTCTGCCGAGGAGAGGGCCGAGTTGCGCCGGCAACTCTCCCAGCAAACCCGGTTGCCGGGCAAGCGCTCGTGATGCGGCGCCTGTTTGCTGCCGGGGCATTGGTCCTGGCCGCGGCCAGCGCAGTCGCGCAAGGGTCGCCTTATCCGCCGCCGCAAAACGTGCTGCAACTGTCTGCGTCCGGCACAGTGGAAGTGCAACAGGACCTGCTGAGCTTGAGCATGACCACCACCCGAGAAGGCGCGGACGCCAACGCCGTGCAGGGACAGCTCAAGGCAGCGCTCGACGCGGCGCTGACCGAAGCGCGCAAGGCCGCGCTGCCGGGCCAACTGGACGTGCGGACCGGCAATTTCAGCCTGTATCCGCGCTATACGCGTGACGGCAAGATCAGCGGCTGGAACGGAACGGCCGAGCTGGTGCTGGAAGGGCGCGACTTTCCCCGCATCACGCAAACGGCGGGGCGAATCCAGACCCTGACCATGGGCGGCGTGAGCTTCGGGCTCAGCCGCGAGCAGCGTTCGAAGGTCGAGGGCGAAGCGCAAGCGCTTGCGATCGACCGCTTCAAGGCCAAGGCGGCCGAACTGGCCAAGGGGTTCGGCTTTTCCGGCTACAGCTTGCGCGAGGTGTCGGTCAATTCGAACGACCAGGGCGCCGTCCGGCCGATGCGCATGGCCATGGAGGCCAAGGCCATGTCGTCGGATTCCCCGGTGCCGGTCGAGGCCGGCAAGAGCACCGTGCTGGTGACGGTGTCGGGAACCGTCCAGCTCAAGTAATCACTGCGCT
>JAQGMS010000101.1 GCA_028292245.1 Ramlibacter sp. | reverse complement strand
GCACCAGCCTGGGCATCGCTGGCCTGCCGGGAATGACGCCTCGCGCCGGAATATCGTCATCGGCACCGGCGGGAAGCGCGACGTCCGCGGCCCGGGTCCGACGTGCCTTCTCATCAGGGTCGACCGTGATCAGCAGGTCCAGGGCGCGGGTGCGAAGTGTGTCCATCCGACCCGTGATCCAGCCAGAGTTCTATTGCGCCCGGTGCGTCACTGGACCACATATCGGCCAAATCGACTCCACCTCGACTCCAGCCTGCCGGCCGTGCCTGGCGGCAACCTCCGCCACACTTAATTGCGGTCGAAGTTCTCTGGCGCGCCGCAGCGCTCGCACGGCCTCTTCCCGCTCATTTGTACGCAGCGCGGCAACCGCATTCGCAATCCTTGGGAGAAATAGCTGCGAATCGCGTGCTGCCGCCATGCGCGCTTCGGCAAGCGCCTCTTCGGGCCGCTGATCTCTGATCAGGAATGCGGCCGCGATCCAGCCCCAGAAACCGAGGCGCTTGTCGCGCGGACTGATGCGCATCCCGAATTGCAGCTTTTCGATGCCGAGGGCCAATTCGCCTCCACGCGCAAGAGCTGCTCCCAGCGAAACGTGAGCCTGCGCGTTGCTCGGGTCGCGGTCGATCGCCTCCCTCAGCACTTCCAGGCCCCGCTCATGCTGCCCCATGTCGCTCAGCGCGCAACCTGCGTAGCCCAATACCTCCGAGTTCTGGCCATCGTGACGCAACGCCTCATCCACACTTGCAGACCACGTCGCGATTTCACGCGCAGAGGTCAACAGACCGACACTGTGTCCGAGCGTCGTGAGGACGGCGTAATGCGCGTGTGCCAGGCCGAACGCTGGATCGATCGTGATGGCGCTGCGCAATTGCGCCCGCGCTGCCGCGAGCGATCCCTCATTCCATCCGCCTTCGGCCACCACGCTCACCGCCTGGTGGTAGTGCGCCCATGAATCCAGGTTGTCCGGGCGCTGCCTTCGGATCGATTCAATCGCGGCCCGTGTCAGCTCGGGCTGCAATTGGGAAACAATGCCCCGGGCGATGCCCTCTTGCAGGTCCTCGGCTTGTCCGCGTGAGCCTGTGAAGTCGCCAGACCACAGCACATGCCCAGTGGTGGCATCGACGAGGCTGGCACCCACCCGCACTGCATCGCCCTTGGCGCGCAGGTTGCCTTCCACGAGGTATCGGGCCGAGAGCTGCCGGGCCACGTCCATCCGATCGGCGCAGGCGTCGCGGAACAGGAACGAAGAACTGCTCGAAGTCACCCTGAAGCCCGGAACACGCGAAAGCAGCGCGATCACGTCGGCCGCAAGCCCATCAGCCAGCAGGGTGTCCTCGGGCGCCTTTGTAAAGACCGAGAAGGGAAGCACGGCAATCGGAAACGTGCCGGCAAAGGCAGTGGAGTCCGGCTGTTTTTGCTGCGGCATCGCCGCCAGGCGATACCCCCTGCCGGAAACGGTCACGATCGCCGAGTGACCCAACAGCTTGCGCAGCGCAGCGATCTGGACGCTGAGGTTGCTCTCCTCGACGATCCGACCTGGCCAGGCGGCTGCGATTAGCGCGTCTTTGCTGACCAGTCGTCCCCCGTGCTCCTGGAGGCACGCGAGAACATCGAACGCCCGGCTGCCCACCCCTACAAGCGAACCATTGACACTCAATGTGCGCTGGGGAATGTGGACTTCGAATCTGGACTGGAGGGAAGGCTGTGTCACGGGATGCGATTTTCGGGCTTTTTCGGAATTTCTCCAAGACTTCCCAAGGACATCCGTTGAATAGTGATCTCCTGTTCATTACATCACCGGAGATCGACATGACCATTGCGACAACGCACAAGAGCGGCGAGCGAAACGGGCAACTTTGGGGTGCCCGGGCCAAGGAATGGGCGGACTTGCAGGAAGTGCAATTTCGTCACGCATACGAGACTGTCTTTGAAAAACTGGGGCTGCGCGCCGACACAGCGTACTGTGACCTGGGTTGCGGCTCGGGCCTGGCGTTGCAGATCGCCCAAGGCCATCGCGCGCGCGTGGCGGGACTCGATGCGGCAGACGAACTCCTGCGGATTGCCCGCTCCCGCGTTCCTGGTGGCGATTTACGCATTGGAGACCTCGAAGAGCTCCCTTTCGCGGACAACTCCTTCGATCTTGTAACCGGCTTCAATTCATTCCAGTATGCGGCCCATCCGGTCGTGGCGTTATCGGAAGCGCGGCGGGTGACTCGGCCCAATGGACTCATCGTCATCATGACCTGGGGGCTGCCGGACGGGATGGAGGCGGCGTCACTGGTCGCTGCGTTGAAACCCTTGCTTCCGCCACCTCCGCCCGGCGCGCCCGGCCCGTTCGCATTGTCGAATGCCGACGCCTTGAACGGGCTGGCTGCGAGTGCTGGCCTCCGTCCTCTTGAAGTCAACGACGTGGAGTGCGTGTGGCAGTACCACGACCTGGGCACCGCCGTGCAAGCTTTCGGGTCGGCTGGGGTCGCGGTACGCGCAGCAGAGCATTCCGGACAGGAGGCCGTCGATCGAGCTCATGCCCAAGCGCTCGCAGCGTTTCGGCAAGCAGACGGGAGCTATCGTCTGAGAGCTTCATTCCGGTGGCTTGCTGCGCGAAAATAACATAGCGGCGCGCAAGCGGGCGGGCTTCACCGATGACGAGCTGGCCTGGCTCATGGGATGATGGGCGCTGCCGATTTCGCGGAGAAAAACACATGCGCGTGACCCATATCGACCACTACAACATCCGCCTGCGGCCGTCCGACCTGGCCGTGGTGCGCGACTTCTACGTCAACGCGATCGGCTTGCACGAAGGTCCACGGCCCAAGTTCTCGTTTCCCGGCTATTGGCTCTATGGCGGCGCCGAGGCGGCCATCCTTCACCTGGCGGCGACACTGCCGGAATCGGCCCCGCCGCTGTCGCAGGACAAGTCGACCGGCCAGTTCGATCACATCTCGCTGAAAGCCACCGGGGTCGAGAGCGCGAAGCAGCGATTGCAGGAACTGAGCATACCGTTCGAGGCCCGGCCGGTTGTCGGCTGGCGCCTGATGCAATTGTTCCTCACCGATCCGGCCGGGCTGAAGGTCGAGCTGACGTTCGACATGGAACGCGAAGCGCACATCGATTAGCTTCTCCGCGGTTATGGCCATGGGGGGTGGTTGGAGCTCTGCTGTCTTTTGAACGCAGAGGACGCAGAGGATTCGCAGAGAACGCAGAGAACGCAGAGAGAAGAGAAAGACAGGGAGAAAGAAAAAATCTTTTTTCTTCCTGAACCTCTCTGCGTTCTCTGCGGAACCTCTGCGTCCTCTGCGTTCAAAAAGACCCCGCGCGCGCCTACACACAACGGCTTGGCGAGCCAGAGAAAGTCCTACCCCCGCGGATGGTGCTGCGCGTGCAATTGCTTCAGCCGCTCCCGTGCCACATGGGTGTAGATCGTCGTGGTCGAGATGTCCGCGTGGCCCAACAGCATTTGCACCGCCCGCAGGTCGGCGCCGTGGTTGATCAGGTGGGTCGCGAAGGCGTGCCGCAGCGTGTGGGGCGACAGCGGCGCGGTGATGTCGGCGGCGCGCGCCTGCTTCTTCACGATCACCCAGAACATGACCCGCGTCATGCCCTTGCCACGCGCCGTGACGAACAGGTCGTCGGTCTGCTGGCCGGCCAGGATCAGCGGACGCGCTTGCGCGAGGTAGCGCGTGATCCAGTCGCTAGCCACCTGGCCGAAGGGCACCAGCCGCTCCTTGTTGCCCTTGCCGAGCACGCGCAGCACACCTTCGTTCATGCTGAGGTTGAAGGTCTTGAGCGTCACCAGCTCGCTCACGCGCAAGCCGCTGGCGTACATCAGTTCCAGCATCGTGCGGTCGCGCAGGCCCAATGGCGTTTCGACATCCGGCGCGTCGAGCAAGGCTTCGACCTGTGCCTCGGTCAATGTCTTGGGCACGCGCAACGGCTGCCGCGCCGATTCCAGGCGCAATGTGGGGTCGGCGGTGATCAGCCGTTCGCGCAGGGCCCAGCGGAAGTAGCGCTTGAACACCGTGAGGCGACGGTTCGCCGTGGTCGCCTTGCTTTGCGCATGGCGCGCGGCGAAGTAGCCATTGAGGTCGGCCTCTGCGGTGCTGTCGATCGCCCGGCCCTGCGCTGTCAGCCAGCCGGCGTACAGCGTCAGGTCGCGCCGGTAGGCCGCCAGCGTGTTGCGCGACAAGCCTTCCTCGAGCCAGAGGGCGTCGATGAAGGCGTCGATGGAGTCGGCGGACATGCCGCCATTGTGGCGCGCCTCACTCCAGCGTCAGCTTCGCCTTTTCCACCACGGTCTTGTAGACCGCGTACTCCGCCTTGATCTGCTCGGCGAACTGCTGCGGCGTGTTGCCGACGATCAGCGAGCCGGTGTCCTCGATGCGCTTGCGCACCGCCGGGTCCTGCAGCGCCTTGAGCACGCCGTCATGGATCTTGGTCACGACTTCCTGCGGCAGGCCCTTGGGGCCGTAGATGCCGTAATAGGCCATCCGGTTCACCGGCTCCAGCCCCACGTCCTTGAACGTCGGCACGTTCGGCAGCGCGGCCAGGCGTTGCGGGGCGGCGACCACGATCGCTACCAGCCGGTTCTCCTTGATGAAGGGCAACGCCGAGGGAATGTTGTCGAAGATCATCGGCACCTGGCCGGCCACCGTGTCGTTCAATGCCGGGCCCGCGCCGCGGTACGGGATGTGCGTGACGAAGGTGCCCGACAGGCTCTTGTACAGCTCCATCTGCAGGTGGCCGATGCCGCCGGTGCCGGAGGACGAATACGAATAGCGGCCCGGCGACTTCTTCAGTTCAGCCACGAAGGACTTGTAGTCCTTGGCCGGAAAGCTGGGATGCACGGCGATCACGTTCGGCGTCGCAGCGATGTTGACGATCGGCGTGAAGTCGGTGGTGGGGTTGTACGGGATCTTCGGGTTGATCGCGGGATTGGCGGCGGTGGTCGACACGGTGGCCACGCCCAGCGAATAGCCGTCCGGCGCGGCGCGCGCGGTCTCCAGCGCGCCGACGACGCCGCCGCCGCCGGCCTTGTTCTCCACGATCACGGTCTGGCCCAGGGCCTTGCCCAGCGGCTCGGCGATGACGCGGGCAATGATGTCGGTGGTGCCGCCCGGCGCGAACGGCACCACAAGCTTGATCACCTTGTTGGGGTAGCCCTGTGCGAGCGCGGAGCCGGCGGCAAGCACCAATGCGGTGGGCAAGGCGAACCGGTAACGGGATTTCATATCGGGTGCTCTCCTGTGTGACTGTCGATCGTAAGCGAGCCGCAATCCTATGAGCAGAATCGGCCGCCGCGTCTGTGGAATCCACATAAGGGCTAACCCTAGAAGGGCTCCGTTATCCTCGGCAAGTGAATTTCGTCCAGCTGCTCCTTCCCGATTTCTCGCTCATCCTTTGCGGCTACCTGGTCTGCCGCTACACGCCGCTCGACCGCAGCGTGTGGCAGCCGGTCGAGGGTCTGGTCTACTACTTCCTGTTCCCGGTGCTGCTGTTCCAGTCGGTGACCAAGAGCCCGCTGGATTTCGCCGCCGCATCCAGCCTGTTGGCGGCTGGTTTGCTGATGGCGCTGGCGGCCATCGCGATGGCGTATTCGCTGCCCTACCTGCCGTGGATCGGCAAGCACATCGACCGCCGTGAGCACGCCGCCAGCGCGCAAGTGGCGTTTCGCTTCAACACCTTCATCGCGCTGGCGCTGGCCGACCGGCTGGCTGGTGCGCAGGGGCTGTTGCTGATCGCGCTCCTGATCGGTTTTTGCGTTCCGCTGTACAACGTCGCGGCGGTCTGGCCGATGGCCCGCCATGCGCAGCGGGGCTTCGCTCGCGAGCTGCTGCGCAATCCGCTCATCATCGCGACCGTTTCAGGCCTGGCCGCCAACCTGCTCGGCTTCTCGATGCCGGCCTGGATCGAACCGGCGGTGACGCGCATCGGCGCCGCGTCGCTGGCCCTGGGCCTGATGGCCGCCGGAGCCGGCATGCAGTTCGCCAGCTTGGCGAGTGCAAAGACGCTGGCCGTCGCGCTGCTGGGCATCCGACACCTCGCAACGCCGCTGGTGGCGATGTTGCTGGCGCGGCTGTTTCATCTCGATGCCACGCAGGCCACCGTGCTGATGGCGTTCTCGGCGCTGCCCACGGCCTCCAGCGCTTACGTGCTGGCCGTGCGCATGGGCTACAACGGTCCGTTCGTGGCCGGGCTGGTGACGCTCTCCACGCTGCTGGGCATGGCCAGCCTGCCGTTCGCGCTGGGGGTGCTGCTGCCGCGGTGACGCCGGCGCTACTGCAGCAGGTAGATGGTCTGCGAGCGCTCGCCGTTGACGCCGGAGATGCTCAGGTTGATGTTCACGCTCACGACCGGCATTCCATTGCAGGTGGCAGGAACGTTGAGCGTGCCGGCGGTAGCCGTCGCCCCCAGCACCACCTGGGGCGATTCGCACTGGAACGTCGACGGATTGCTCTGGCTGCCGGTGAACACCAGCGCCGACAGATTGACCCGCGACACGGCGTAGGTGGTGGGCAACGCCCAAGACACGTCGAGCGTTCCGCCCAGGTGGGCGTCGGCCAGCGAGATGCCGGTGGGACTGGTGAGGGGAACCCCTTCGGTGGTGAAGGCGTTCAGGGCGATGGTGGCGGTCACCGCAGTGGTTCCCGGCCGTGTCATGGTGACGGTAAAGAGAGTGCCCGCGGAAGGCCGCGACCCCGCGCCCAGCGCTCCGGTATTGCCGAAGAAACTGTCCAGGAGGACGCCGGAATCATCGACTGCCGTCGGGCCGCGGGTCATCGTGATGCTGCCGGTGCTGGCCACTACGGTCACGGTACCGACCGTGCCCTGCACCGGCCGGACGTCGACGTTGATCGAGGGGCCGTCGCCGCCCGCATAGGCGCCCTGGTTGATCCGCGCCTCGGCAAAGATGCGCATATGGGCGATGCTCTGGTTGCCCGAAAGCGTCCACGCGCCCGAGACTTTCTGGAAGAAGAACGCGATGTCCTGCGTCTCGCTCTGCGCGCCCAGGCTTTGGGTCGCCAGGATCGACACGTCGGCGCGTCCCGCGGCCAGGTCGAGGCTGGCCATCCTGCGAATCTGCATGGCGATCGCCTGGCCCTGGTTGAAATTTTGCGCCGTGCCGGCCGCGAACTGGTCCCGGTTCAGGCCGTCCTGCAGCAGGCCGGGGTCGAGGTAGGGCAGCAGGTCCGCGCCGGAGAGGCTGGTTCCCTTGGAGTTGACCAGTGCGGCAAAGCCCGCGAGCGCCGCCTCGATTTCGCTCCATGCGGCGACCTGGGCCGGCTGCACCGGAACGACCGCGCTGATGGAGCTGCTGCTGGTGTTGTCCGCGGTCACGACCGTCGACGATGCGGTGATCATGCTGCGCGCCGTGTCGTATCCGATCACCGAGGTCTGCTGCTTGCTGTTGCCGGTCAGCGTCACCGTGGCACCGGAGCCGTAGCTGACGCGGGTCTTGTCCAGCACGCTGTCCATGCCGGTGTGGTCGGCGGTGAACGGCTTGTTGATCAACTCCAGCGGCGCCGAGATGCCGGCGCCGTTGTTGTTCAGCGCCAGTTGCATCACCGACAGCACCACGTCCGCCACCGCGCCGGCTTGCAGCCGCGTCGGCGGCGGCGCGGCGGCCGGGTTGGCGAACGCCGTGGCTGCGGAGACGCCCTGCACCGAGTACCACGACCGCACGATCAGGTCGGTCAAGGGCGTGAGGTTGGCCACCACGGCCACGCCGCTGTCGGCCGTGACGCTGTAGAGCGTGGTGCCGCTGGGAGTGGTGAGTTGCAGCAGGAACGGCGCCGTGAGTCCGTCGGTGCTGAAGGTGTAGGTTCCGGCGGCGCTGGTGACGGCCGTGACGATGTTGTTGGCGCTGTCTTTCAGCGTGACCGTGACGCCGGCGATCGGCGCGCCGGCGGCGGCGGTTCCGGTGACGGTGGACCCGCAATTCTGTGGGTAGACCTGGCAGGTGTACTCCAGCATCGTGCCAACGAAATATGGGGCGGCGTAGCCGCCGCTGACCGGACCGAGCACATAGATGTTCTGCCCGTCGACACCGAGATAGTTCCCCGTCGCCGGGTAGTAGCGGTAGATATACGGCGCCAAGGCCTGGTCCTGCGAATGGCCGGGGAAGTACACGGAGTAGTTCTGCTCCGCCCAGTCCATCAACGCGGTTGGCGTCAGCGCAATCGCCGCCTGCGGTGCCTGTGCGCGTGCCGCAGGCGCATTGGCCACCTCGCCCGAGCCGCCGCCGCAGGCAGCCAGGACGACCACGGCCATGCACAACAACCTGGCCAGTCCGGCTCGCATCATGGAGATTCCCTTCGGCTGGATATGAGCGTTGATTGGGCGCCACAACTCAGCAGCTGTCAACGAAGGTATCAATTCAGGCGGCCAGCGCCCATTCCACATGTTCGCGCACCAGCGCGCTCGGATGCGCCGTGCGCGCCCGCAACGCGCCCCGCAGGGCCGCATCGTCGCGCGATCGCAGCGCATTGCCCATCGCCACCGCGACGTTGCGCAGCCACCGTTCATGGCCGATACGCCGGATCGGGCTGCCTTCGGTGTGGGCCAAGAACTCCTGCTCGCTCCACGCGAACAATTGCGCCAACTGGGCGCCGGTCAGGCCCTCGCGCTCGTCGAAATCCGGCAGCGCGTTGCGCTGGGCGAACTTGTTCCAGGGGCAGACCAATTGGCAGTCGTCGCAGCCGTAGATGCGGTTGCCGATCAGCGGCCGCAGGTCCTCGGGGATCGGCCCCAGGTGTTCGATCGTGAGGTAGGAGATGCAGCGCCGCGCATCGAGCCGGTACGGAGCGACGATCGCCTGGGTCGGGCAGATGTCGATGCACGCGCTGCAGGTGCCGCAATGGTCGCTGGCCGGCTCGCTGGGCGGCAATGCGAGGTCGACGAAGATCTCCCCCAGGAAGAACATCGAACCCGCCTCGCGATTGAGCACCAAAGTGTGCTTGCCGCGCCAGCCCTGGCCGCTGCGCGCGGCGAGTTCGGCCTCCAGCACCGGCGCCGAGTCGGTGAACACGCGGTGGCCGAAGGGGCCTACCTGCGCCGCGATCCGGTCGCTGAGTTTTTGCAACCGCGAGCGCAGCACCTTGTGGTAGTCCCGGCCGCGCGCGTAGAGCGAGACGATGCCCTCCACGGGCCGTTGCAACCGCTCGAACTCGATCGCTTGCCAGCCCTCGGGCGTCGCCTGCGGCAGGTAGTCCATCCGCACGGTGATGACGCTGGCGGTGCCCGGAACCAATTCGGCGGGCCGGGCTCTCTTGAGGCCATGGGTTTGCATGTAGGCCATTTCTCCGTGAAATCCGTTGGACAGCCACGCCATCAGGCCGGCCTCCGCCGAAGAAAGATCCACGCCGGCCACGCCGATTTGGGAAAATCCCAGCTCGAGGGCCCATTCCCGGATTTGCCCCACCAAACGAGGACCGTCGATCTGACCGCTGTTGAACGTCACCCGCCGATTGTAGAAACCCACGTCCGCGCCCTGGCCTGGCGCAGCGAGGACGACACGCGGGCCTTCGCCGCGCGCCTGGCCGCGCACCCGCCCATCGCGCAAGCCTTCATCGAGCTGCACGGCGACCTGGGCGCGGGCAAGACCACTTTCGTGCGGCACCTGTTGCGCGCGCTCGGCGTGCAGGGACGCGTCAAGAGCCCCACTTACGCCGTGGTCGAGCCGCACGAGGCGCCCGGCCTGGCGATCTGGCATTTCGATTTCTTCCGCTTCAACGACCCGCGCGAATGGGAGGACGCTGGCTTTCGCGACGTCTTCGCCGGTCCCGGCCTGAAATTGGCCGAATGGCCGGAGAAGGCCGAGGGCCTGCTGCCGAAAGCCGACCTGGTCATCCGCATCGAGGTGCTGGCCGATGAATCGCGCAGCGTCACGCTGCTGGCGCAGACGCCGCTGGGCCAGGAGCTGCTGCAATGAAGGGCGTGAAGCGCCGCGACGTGCTGCGCGGCGGCACGCTGGTGCTGCTCCTGGGCGCGCAGCAGATCGCGCGCGGCGCTTCCATCGTCGCCGTGCGGGTCTGGCCGGCGCCGGAATATTCGCGCGTCACCATCGAGTCGGACGGCCTGCTCAAGTCCAAGCAGATCGTGATGACCAACCCGCCGCGCCTGGCGGTGGATATCGAAGGCCTCGACCTGAGCCCCGAGCTGCGCGAGCTGGTGGCGAAGGTCAGGTCCGAGGACCCGTTCATCAGCGGCATCCGCATCGCGCAGCAGTCGCCGGGCGTGGTGCGGCTGATGGTCGACCTGAAGCAGGTCGCGGTGCCGCAGGTATTCACCTTGCAGCCGGTCGCGGCCTACCAGCACCGGCTGGTGTTCGACTTCTACCCGGTCAAGGCCGAGGACCCGCTGGAAGCGCTGATCGCCGAGCGGATGAAGGACAAGCCCGTGCCGGCGCCGACGCCGGCCAGCGATCCCCTGGGCGAATTGATCAACCAGCAACTGCAGCGGCCCCGCACGGCCGCCGCGCCGCCGGCCGGCGAGGCCGCGGCTCACGCCGCCGCGCCGCAGAAAACCGACCGCCTCATCATCATCGCGCTGGACCCCGGCCACGGCGGCGAAGACCCGGGCGCGGTCGGCCCTGGCGGCACCCGCGAGAAGGACGTGGTGCTGCAGATCGCGCACCGCGTGCGCGAGCGCATCAACCAGGCCGTGGTCAACGGCAACCCGATGCGCGCCTACCTGACGCGCGACGCCGACTTCTTCGTGCCGCTGCACCTGCGGGTGCAAAAAGCGCGCCGGGTGCAGGCCGACCTGTTCGTCAGCATCCACGCCGACGCCTTCCTCACGCCAGCCGCGCGCGGCGCCAGCGTGTTCGCGCTGAGCCAGGGCGGCGCCTCCAGCAGCGCCGCGCGCTGGATGGCCGACAAGGAGAACAAGGCCGACCTGATCGGCGGCATCAACGTCAAGACGCAGGACGCGCACGTGGCCCGCGCGATGCTGGACATGAGCACCACCGCGCAGATCAACGACAGCCTGAAACTGGGCAGCGCGCTGCTCGGCGAGATCGGCCACGTGGGCAAGCTTCACAAGGGCCAGGTCGAGCAGGCGGGCTTCGCGGTGCTCAAGGCGCCCGACATTCCCAGCGTGCTGGTGGAAACCGCGTTCATCAGCAACCCGGAAGAAGAGACGCGCCTGCGCAGCGACGAGTACCAGGAGCAACTGGCCGACGCGATCATGCGCGGCATCCACCGCTACTTCGCGAAAAATCCGCCACTGGCGCGCAGCCGCGCGGTCTAGAATTCGCCCCTTGGCGCCTCGTCGCCGTATCACTCAAAAGCAGTACTGGGATGACAACGACAACGACGAGCTCCCATGCTCCATTGCAGGAACCGGGCGGCCCTGCCCGCGCGACCGGATTGCGCGCCAGCCTGATGGGCGCCCTGGACGGCACTGCCTTCTCCATCCCCGTGAGCCTGGGCGCCGCGACGCTGGTATTCAGCCACGTCGGCCTCGATCTGTTGCCCGCCGGACTGTGCGCGCTGATGCTGTCCCTGGCCCTGCTGCACCTCACGGGCCTGGCCAGCCGGCGGCCGGTGCTGGTCTCGGCTCGTTTCTTCGAAGCCACCACGCTCGCGGCGATGATGGACCAGGTCATCACGCAACTGCCGGCCTGGGGCTTGAATGGCGGCGCGGGCGTGCGCCTGGCGTTCCTGTGCCTGATCGGCGCGGGCGGGGGCCTGTTTTGCGGCGTCCTGTACCTGTCGCGCGCAGACCGGTTCACCCGGTTCATCCCGGCGCCGGTCTTCGTCGGGTTTTCCAACAGCATCGCCCTGGCCCTGCTGGCCTCCCAGGCCGAAGCCATCCTGGGCTTGTTGGCTACCGGCACCTCCACCACCGCGGTCGTGGTGATCGTGCTGGTGGTGCTGGCCACCGGCGTGGCCTTGCGCAGGGTGCGGCCGCGCTGGCCCAGCGCCGCGTCCGGGCTGCTGGTGGGGCTGGTCCTGGGGCTGGCCTGGCTGGCAGCGGGAAAGCCCACGCCGATGCTCGGCACTTTCGGCTGGACGCTGACGCTGCCGGCCACACTGGCGGACTTTCGCGCGCTGGCGGGCACGGGCATCCATGGCTGGGCCGTCGCCACCGCGATCGCGACCAACGCGGCCATCCTGGGCACGATGATGTTCATCAACACCACGCTGACCGCGCAGGTCATGACGCGCATCGACGGCCGCCAGGGCGGGCGGGCACGCGACTCATTGTGGACGGCCTTCGGCATGACACTGGCCGGCGCGCTCGGGTCGGTCCCCCTGTCCGGCGCCATGAACGCCAGCGTCGTGGCGTCGCGGTCCGCGGGCCTCACCCGCCCGCTGCTGCTCTTCAGCGCGCTGTTCGTCGTCCTGGTCTTTGTCAGCGGCATTGTCGGATTGATTCCGCTGGCCGCGGTTTCCGGCGTCCTGCTGTACGAGGCGTGCTTCCTGGTCGACCGCCCTTCGCTGCGCCTGTTCGCGGACTGGGTGCGGCACCGCGCGATGTCGGCGAACTCGCGCGAAGACCTGGCGCTGATCGCCGCGGTGATGGCCTCGGCGGTGCTCCTGAACATGGTCGCCGCGGTCTTCGTCGGACTGCTGATGGGCCTGGCCCTGTTCGCGGCCCGCAATGCGCGGCGCCCGGTGCGCTGCGTGTGGAGCGGCCTGGAAGTGTCGTCCAATTGCGCACGCTCTCGCGCCGACTTGCGGCTGCTGGCGGAACACGGGAAGCGCGTTCGCGTGTTCGAGCTGGAAGGCGACCTGTTCTTCGGCGCGGCCGACGGCCTCGAACGGTCGCTTCGCAAGGACAGCGAAGACATCGAATGCGTCGTCATCGACTGGTCCGCGGTGCGCCACATCGACACCAGCATGGCCTTGTCGGTCGCGCAGTTCGAGCGCTGGGCGCGCGCTCGCGGCCTCGCACCGATCCACGCGGGCGCCGACGCGCTCAGCGGCAACGTCGGTGCGGTGCTGCTGCAGCACCTGCCGCATGCGCGCTTCACGACGGATCTCGACCGCGCGCTCGAACTGGCGGAAAACGACCTGATCCAGCTGCATGGCGCCGGCGCTTCGCGCGAAGTCACCGCCATGATCGATTCGGCCACCTTGTTCGCCGGCCTGGACGAAGACGAACGGTCCCGCCTGGAAGCGGTGATGCAGCACAAGCTGTATCGCGCGGGCGACGTGATCGTCACCGCCGGCGACCCCGGCGACGAGCTGATGCTGGTGCTGCACGGCTCAGCCAGCATCGTGGTGCGTTCGCCCGAAGGCAAGGACGTGCGGCTGGCCGGCGCGCGCCGCGGCGCAATGCTGGGCGACATGGCCTTTCTCGACCACGCCCGCCGCTCGGCGACGGTGATCGCTGAGGAAGACACCACCGTGGCGGTCCTGCATCGTGACGCTTACGACGCGCTGTGCGCCAGCCAGCCGCGGCTGATGCAGCGGCTGCTGGCCAACATCGCGCTGAGCTTGGCCGCCCGCTTGCGGCACACCAACCGGCTCGCGCTGGCGCGACAGAGCCCGCGCTGAAGGCGCAGCCCCGCGCACGCCTGAGCCTCGCCGGACAAACACGCCGGGCGGAGCGCGCCGCGAACCGACGATTTGCGCCTCCCTTCTCCTACACCTGGGCAGATGGCACCTGCCTACATTGAAGGCACAGGCATTCCAAGCACGCATGTCGCGCTGCGCCTGGAGTTCAACACAAGAGGTGTGCAAATGAGATCCAAACTTTTCGCAGCCGCATTGGCGGCATCCCTGTTGGCCCTGGGCGGCTGTGCTTCGATGGACCGCCAGACGGTCGGCACGGTCGGCGGCGCCGTGGTGGGTGGTGTGATTGGTGATGCCGTCCTGGGCACGCCGGGCGCGATCGCAGGCGCGATCGGCGGCGGCTACCTGGGCAACCAGGCCGCCAAGAAGTAAGCAGTACCAGCGCTCCCGAGCGCCGGGCGGCTGTGACCTGGAACGTGTGAAGCACACCGGGGTCCCAGCCGCTCGATCGTCTCCGGCCTCGTGATTCAGATCGGGTAGATCAGCGAGTTCAGAACCATCTCGCTGTCGTAGACGCACAGCCGGCTGGCGAATTTCAGGCCATCCGCCGTGCGCACGATCTGGTCGATGTAACGGCCGACGTTGTATACCTCGCTCGCATCGCCGGGCCGGGTGCGGAACACCGCGTAGTGCGCCTGCGCCTGGACGGCGTCGCCGTTCCATGCGATCAGTTGCGCCGGGCCCACCACATGCCGCGTGTAGTACGGCCCGTGATAGATGGTCTGCGTGACGCCGTACACCCGGTCCTTCATCATCCCGCGGCTCTCCAGCGCCATCAGCGCGAGCGGCAGGCCACGGTCGAAGTTCTCGCGCGCCTGAAGCGTGTAGCGGCCCTCTTCGATGAAGAAGCCCGGCCAGTCGTCGAAGCGCTTTTCGTCCAGCGCCGCGGCGTAGGCGGCATTGAGCTGGTCGATCTCCAGCTGCAGCATCAGCCGCTCGACAGCGCCGCCGCTCATACTTCCATCACCCGTTTCCAGTAGCCGTACATGCTGCGGATCAGCGTTTCGGTGACCATGTGCTCGGCCGGCCCGGTCTCCGTCCCGCCCAGCTCGCACAGCGTACTGCCGCCCTCGCCCCATTGGCGAAAGCCGTCCTGGCTGAACTCGATCACCTCGCCGTCGTCGGCGCTGACGAAACCGGCGGGGCCGAACAGGTTGGCCTGGCGCAGCCGCCGCCGCGTCATTTCTTCCGTGTCGTCGGCAAAGCCGAAGTGGGTCCAGATGAAATCGAACTCGCCTTCACCGCGCGGCACGATATGGCGCGTGGACAGGGAGTTGACCTGCTGCTGCACGATGAGGCTGGGGAACAGCGTGATCATGGTCACGGTCGGCGTGATCTCGGTGCCGGGATTGGACGGGTCGTCGATCTTCCACCAGGCCTCGGGCACCACGTCCAGCAGGCGGTCGTCGTTGAGCGTCATGCCGGCCTTGAACGAAGTCACGCCTTCGGTCACCGCCTTGTTGTCGCCGCCCTCGTTGCGGCGCGAAATCATCACCGCATGGCGGCCGTGATCGTCCATCACCATGCGGCTTTTCTGGTCGGCACGCCACAACCCAAAGGTGACGAACCAGGTGTGCAGCAGGCCGGGGTGGTACGGGTCCTTGATGTTCTCCATCATCAATTTCCAGTTGCCGGGGATGCGCTGGCGGTTGTAGCCCAGTAGCGTGAGCGGGCGGCCTTTGAAAATGCGGTCCAGCCAGGGCATGACTTTCGGCCCGAGATAGTCTTCCAGCGATTCGGCCGTTTCGCTGAAGGTCGCGAACACCAGGCCATGCAGCACCGTGACGCGCAGCCGCGTCAGGCCATGCTGCTTGAGGTCGAAGTCGGCAGGCATGCCGCCGTTGACGCAGTCACCATCCTTCACGCCGTCCTTGAACGGCAGCCCGGCCAGTTCGCCGTTGAGCTTGTAGGTCCACTGGTGGTACGGGCACACGAAGCTGCGCGCGTTGCCGTGCGGCTGCTGGCAGAAACGCACGCCACGATGGGCGCAGCGGTTCTCGACCACGCGGATGCCGGTGTCGGTGCCGCGGTCCTTGGGCGCGACGCGGTCCCGCACCATGATCACCTGGCGCTCGCCGACCCAGCCGAGCTTGAAGTCGCCGGTGTTGGGAATCTCGACTTCCAGCCCGACGTAGCACCAGTGCTCGCCGTAGAAGATCTTGTCCAGTTCGCGCTGGTACAGCTGGGCATCGGTGTAGGCCCAGAAGGGCACGCGGCTGGAACCCGGCTGGGTCCAGCGCGACAGGGTTTGCGGGGCGTTCATGGCGGCGTCTCCTGCTGAAATAATACGCGCATGCGCAAAAACTCATTCCTTTGGGCAGCCGCTGCCCTGTTGCTGGCAAGTTGTGCTTCGCCGAACCCCGGCCCCGAACCAACCGCCGAAGCCCCACCCGCCCCGCAAGCCTGCCCGGCGGAAGTGCCGGCGTCGGCGCGTTGCTACGGCGGGCGCGACAGCAACGGCGCGTACTACCAGATCGCGATCCCCGTCGGCTGGGACCACGGCGTGCTGGTCGTGCACGCGCACGGCGGGCCCGATCTCGACCAGAACAGCCCGCGGCGCGTTGCCGCCGACCTGAAGCGCTGGGCCATCACCGTGAAAGCCGGCCATGCCTGGGTGGGCACGAGCTACCGGCGCGACGGCTACGGCTGGACGGAAGCGGCCGAGGACGTCGAGCATTCGCGCCAGATCTTCGTGCGGCAATTCGGCGCGCCGCGCCGCACGATCCTGCATGGCCAGAGCTATGGCGGCGGCGTCGCGGCAAAGGCTGCAGAGATCGCCACGGCTGCCGGCGCCCGCCGCTACGACGGCGTGCTGCTCACCAACGGCATGCTGGGCGGCGGCACCCGCTACCTCGAATTCCGCTTCGACCTGCGGGTGGTCTACCAGCAGGTGTGCCGCAACCACCCGCGGCCCGACGAGCCGCAATACCCCTTGTGGATGGGCCTGCCGGCGGAATCGAAGATGACCCTGGCCGAACTCACTGCCCGCGTGAACGAATGCACCGGCGTGCGGTTGCCGGCGGCGCAGCGCAGCGAACGGCAGAAGACCAACCTGGCCGACATCGTCAACACCATCCACATTCGCGAGGACTACCTCGTGCGCCACATGGAGCAATCGACCTGGCTGTTTCGCAACCTCACGCAATCGGTGCTGGGCGGCCGCAGCCCCTTCGACAACACCGCGGTCACCTACCGGGGCTCGTCCAACGACGGCGCCATGAACGCCGCTGTGCTGCGCTATGCGGCCGACCCGATCGCGGTGCAGGCGCTGGCCAGCGACAGCGCGCCCTCGGGGCGAGTGAACACGCCGGTGCTGACGCTGCACGCGATCGATGACCCGACGGCGTTCGTCGAACTCGAATCGGCCTATCGCGAAGTGGTGCGCAACGCCGGCAACGGCGAGCGGCTGGTCCAGGTGTTCACCGACGAACACGACCACAGCTACCTCAGCGACCCGGAGTACCCGGCCGCATTCACGGCGCTGCTCGACTGGATCGACAACGGCCGGAAACCGACACCGCAGAAGCTGCTGGACCTGTGTCTCGGCTACGAAGCAACTTTCGGCAAGGGCTGCCACATCCAGCCGGCCTACCAGCCTGCGCCACTGGAAGGCCGGGTGGCCGTGCGGCCCCGTTAGCCCGCTGCCGGGGCCTTGCGCCTGGCGCGCCACGCCCCGATCATGATCACCACACCGGGGATGATGATCATCGCCCAGATGATCTTGTCCAGATGCTCCTTGACCCAGGGGATGCCGCCGAAGAAATAGCCGGCGGTGACGATGCTGCCGACCCACAGCGCGCCGCCCGTCACGTCGAAGAAGGTGAACTTGCGCCGCGTCATCTGCGCCACGCCCGCCACGAACGGCGCGAAGGTGCGCAGGAACGGCATGAAGCGGGCGGCGATGATGGTCACGCCGCCGTACTTCTCGTAGAACGCGTGCGCCTGGTCGAAGGCGCGCCGGTTGAAGAAGCGCGAGTTTTCCCACTGGAAGACGCGCGGGCCGAAGTAGCGGCCGATGGTGTAGTTGCTCTGGTTGCCCAGGATGGCGGCTGCCGTCAGGAGTGCGAGCGACAGCGGATAGCTCATGAGCCCGATGCCGCACAGCGCGCCCACGACGAACAGCAGCG
>JAQGMS010000078.1 GCA_028292245.1 Ramlibacter sp. | reverse complement strand
AGCAGTCCAACGACATCGCCCAGGGCGTGGACCACGCCAGCGACGACCACCTGAACACCGGCGCCGGCGACCAGGGCCTGATGTTCGGCTACGCCTGCGACGAGACGCCCGAGCTGATGCCCGCGCCGATCTACTACGCGCACCGGCTGGTGGAGCGCCAGGCCCAATTGCGCAAGGACGGCAGGCTGCCCTTTCTGCGGCCCGACGCCAAGAGCCAGGTGACGATGCGCTATGTGGACAACAAGCCGCACAGCATCGACACCGTCGTGCTGTCCACGCAGCACAGCCCCGAGCAGAGCGACGGCAAGCACATGCTGCCGTCGTTCACCGAGGCAATCATCGAAGAGATCATCAAGCCGGTGCTGCCGAAGGAGTGGCTGAAGGAAACGCGTTACCTGATCAATCCCACCGGCCGCTTCGTGACCGGCGGGCCGCAGGGCGATTGCGGGCTGACCGGGCGCAAGATCATCGTCGATACCTATGGCGGCGCCTGCCCGCACGGCGGCGGTGCTTTCTCGGGCAAGGACCCGAGCAAGGTGGACCGGTCAGCCGCGTATGCCGCTCGCTATGTGGCCAAGAACATCGTCGCCGCCGGGCTTGCGCGCCAGTGCCAGATCCAGGTGGCCTATGCGATCGGTGTGGCCAAGCCCATGAACGTGACGGTGTACACCGAAGGCACGGGCGTCATCTCCGACGACCAGCTCGCTTCGCTCGTGCACGACCACTTCGACCTGCGGCCCAAGGGCATCATCCAGATGCTGGATTTGCTGCGCCCGATCTACGAGAAGACCGCTGCCTACGGCCACTTTGGCCGCGAGGAGCCGGAATTCACCTGGGAACGGACCGACAAGGCGGCCGCGCTGCGCGCGGCGGCCGGGCTCAAGTAGCCCGCGTCACTCGATCATCGCCTGCTGCCGCTCGTACTCGCCGCGCTTCATCGCGAGGTAGGTCGAGCGGTCCATTTCACGCAATTGGCGCGGATAGCGCTCGGTGGCGGCGAACCAGGTCTGGATTCGCTTCTCCAGGCGCTGGTCGACCGGCACCGACAGCGACGCCATGTGGGCATCGATCGCCAGGAAGTAGCGCATCGCATTGCGCTCGATGGCGCCGCGCACGCCGCCGATGTAGGCCGGCTGGCCATTCGCCTCCTTGCCCGTCGTCGAAAAACCGACCTTGTCGGCACCGACGGTGGACAGGTACGCCTGCATCGCGAACCGGCCGGCCGCGCCATAGCCATATGAATAGCTCAGGTGCATGAAGGTCCGGCCGCCATCGATCGGCACGGCGGACACGACGATGCGGTAGTCGCGCGTTCCCAGCGGACCGCTCTTTGCTTCCAGGCGGCTCTCGAAATAGTCCTGTGCGGCCGCCGTGGGACGCAACGTGAAATCCAGGCGGAAGGCATCCTGAATCGGCTGGTCGGCCTTGCGGCCTATGCGCACGACCAGCTTGGGCCCGCCGTTGCCGTCCACGGCATGACAGTATTTGGTGTTGAACGGCAGGATCAGGATGTCGCACCAATCCTGCGGGTCTTTCATCGCGGCGCTGAATTCGGCGAACGAGTGCTCCAGCACCGCATAGACGTCGCCACGCAGGTTGTCCCCGGTCTGGGTCGAATCGATATGCAGCGGCTGGTGGAAATTGTTGCTGCGCAGTTCGTCCCGCAGCTCGCCATACTTGGCCTTCAGCGCCGCCGGTTCGTCGGCCATGGCGCCGATCGCGCCCAGCCCCAGCAGCAAGGCCAGGCCCAGCTTCAGCATCGGGGAAAGGAAATTCTTCATGCGTGGTGCCTCGCGCCGTGGTGTTCGATCGGATGCGCACGGTTGTGCGCCGCCAGTTCCAATTGCTCGTCGATCACCCGCTCCACATCCAGCTGGATGCCCCCCATGAACAGCGAGTGGGGCTGCACCGCGTACAGATAGTGGCCGTGCTGTCCCAATTCGAGGCACATGCGCAGTTCGGGTTGCTGTACCTGTTCCCAGGCCTTGATCAACCGCGCGCGCACCAGGTTGTCGCTGCATTGCAGGAACCGGAGCTTGTGGTGGTTGTGGCCGAGGTTGATGGCGTCGAGATAAGCCGAGGCAGTCTTGTTGCGGGTGTGGAAATTCGGTGTGAGGTCGATGCTCAGGGTCAGTACGCGGCCTTCCATCCCCAGCGTGAAATGCCGACCGAGCAAGCCGTCGCTCGCCTCGCCATATTTATAGGCCAGGTGAAGGTGCGAGGGTGTCTTGCGCAGCGAGTATTTCATGTTGGATGAGTGGATTGCGGCGTGTGTCCAGATTGCGCCGCGGCGCGGCGCGCGGCTGTAGGACAACCCAGTATTTGACTGTGGGCCGCTCCGGCCGCAATGCGGCTCGGCGCCATAGGGCGTTCTCCTACAGGCACTCCCCGGTTTGACTGACTGCCCTGCCTCGACACCGTCCGAAGATGAGGAATGCACATGACGACGCTTCGCGCGCCGCGTGACGCGTACGCAATTCATCCATTCCACAGACAAGGAGCATTCAAATGGCTGCTGAAGACAAGGACCTCAATCGCGATCCCATCACCGACGAGCCGGGCGCACACCCGGTAGGCACCGGCATCGGCGCCACCGGTGGTGCTGTTGCCGGCGCGGCCGCCGGTTCGATCGGCGGGCCGATCGGCGCGGCGGTGGGCGGCGTGATCGGCGCGGTGGTCGGTGGGCTGGCGGGCAAGGCCGCCGGTGAAGCCGTCAATCCGACGGCCGAAGAGAGCTACTGGCGCGAGAACTATTCGCGCGAGCCCTATTACGAGAAGGGCCGCGGCTTCGACGACTACGCGCCCGCCTACCGGCTGGGCCTGACCGGCCGTACCCGCTACCAGGGCGACTGGAAGAGCGCCGAGCCGGAGCTCGCAACCGAGTGGAACGAGGCCCGAGGCGGTTCCGGCCTCGACTGGAAGCAAGCCCAGCCGGCCAGCCGCGCCGCATGGGAGCGGATCGATTCGCAGCGCTCGGGCGGGGGCGCCGCCGCGGCCGTGGGCAAGATGCAGAGCGCCGGCAATGAAAGCGGCGACCGCGACGACGTGGTCGACGCCTTGCAGGACCTGACCGAGTGCTGCAAGGACGGCGAATACGGATTCCGCGCCTGTGCCGAACAGGCCAAGCGCGCCGACTTGAAATCCACCTTCCTGCAGCGGGCCGACGACTGCCGGGGCGCAGCGCAGGAACTGAACGAGCAGATTCGCAGCCTGGGCGGCAAAGCTGAAGAGCACGGCAGCGCGGCCGGTGCGATGCATCGCGGCTGGGTCTCGGTGAAGGCAACTTTGTCGACCTACGACGACAAGGCCGTGCTCGAGGAATGCGAGCGCGGCGAAGACAACGCCATGGCCCGCTACCGCAAGGCGCTCAAGCAGCCCCTGCCCGCCGGCGTCAAGCTGATCGTCGAGCGCCAG
>JAQGMS010000031.1 GCA_028292245.1 Ramlibacter sp. | reverse complement strand
CTGGCGGAAACGGAGGGATTCGAACCCTCGATGAGGCTCTACACCCCATACTCCCTTAGCAGGGGAGCACCTTCGGCCACTCGGTCACGTTTCCAGGTGGGGCAATTATGCCCCAACCGGCACCTCTTCAGGAGGCTGGCTGGTCCAGGTCGAATGCCTTGTGCAGGGCCCGGACGGCCAGTTCCATGTACTTCTCGTCGATCACCACCGAGGTCTTGATTTCGCTGGTGGAGATCATCTGGATGTTGATGCCCTCTTCGGCGAGCGCCCGGAACATCTTGCTGGCGATGCCCACGTGGCTGCGCATGCCGATGCCCACGATGCTGACCTTGCAGATCTTCGTGTCGCCTTCCAGGTGGTCGGTGCCCAGCGCGGGTAGCACCTTGGCCTTGAGCAGGTCGATCGTGCGCGCGTAATCGTTGCGGTGGACGGTGAAGCTGAAGTCGGTCTTGCCGTCCTTGGAGATGTTCTGGATGATCACGTCGACTTCGATGTTTGCATCGGCGACGGCGCCCAGGATGTTGTAGGCGATACCGGGCTTGTCGGGCACGCTCAGGATCGAAATCTTGGCCTCGTCGCGGTTGAACGCGATGCCGGAAACGACGGCTTGTTCCATATGTACGTCTTCCTCAAATGTGATCAAGGTGCCGGACCCGGCTTCCTCTTCGATGGCGATGTCCCAGGGCGTGAAGCTGGAAAGCACGCGCAACGGCACCCGGTACTTGCCCGCGAATTCCACCGAGCGGATCTGCAGCACCTTGGAGCCCATCGACGCCATCTCCAGCATTTCCTCGAAGCTCACGGTGTGCAAGCGGCGCGCCTCGGGCACCACACGCGGGTCGGTGGTGTAGACGCCATCGACGTCGGTGTAGATCAGGCATTCCTGCGCCTTCAGCGCCGCCGCCACGGCAACGGCCGACGTGTCGCTGCCGCCGCGGCCCAGCGTCGTGACGTGGCCCTTGTCGTCCACGCCTTGGAAGCCGGTGATGATGACGACCTTGCCGGCGGTCAGATCGGCGCGCACCTTCTTGTCGTCGATCGATTCGATGCGGGCCTTGGTATACGCGCTGTTGGTCTTGACCGGCACTTGCCAGCCGGCGTAGCTCACCGCTTCGAGGCCCTCGGTCTGCAGCGCGATCGCCAGCAGCGCCGACGAAGCCTGCTCGCCGGTTGCGGCCAGCATGTCGAGCTCGCGGCACATCGCATCGGTCTGGGTGCCCGGCGCCAGTTCCTTGGCCAGGCCCAGCAGCCGGTTGGTTTCGCCGCTCATGGCGCTGGGGACGACCACCATCTGGTGGCCGGCGCGATGCCATTTGGCCACGCGCTTGGCCACGTTGCGGATGCGCTCGGTCGAGCCCATCGACGTGCCGCCGTATTTGTGAACGATCAATGCCATCGGAAGGGAAGGAAGATGAGGTGCGGCGGTTGCAGGAAGAACGCTCGAGGCGGGCCGCGCCGCGCAAAAACCTCGGGATTATACCTAGGCGCCCTGATGTGACTGGAAGCTGAGGTGTTCGCCAGCTCGCACGACGTAGCCCGTCCCCACCTTCATGCGGATGCCATGGCCGCGCGTAGCGCAGGCGGCCAGCTGGTCGAGCAACTCCTCGAGCTGGGCCGCACTGGCGTCGGCCCGGTGGGCGGCGCGCAGCCAGTGCCGCAGCAGATTGGCCTGGCGCGCGCGCGCCAGCGCACGCAGCGCGCCGATGGCCGGGGGATCGCCCACCGCAGCAAGGTCCTGCGCCGCCAGTCCCGCTAGCAGCTCTTGACCTTGCGCGGCATGCCGCGCCGAGCGGGCGAAGGTTTCTCGAAATTGCGGAAACGCCTGCTCCAGCACGGGCAGCAGGTGATGCCGGATGCGGTTGCGGGTGAAAGAAGTGTCCGCGTTGGTCGGGTCCTCGATGAACGCGATTTCCTGCGCCGCCAGCCATTCCCGGATCGCGGCGCCGCTTACGCCAAGCAAGGGCCGCTCGAAGCACATGCCGTGGCGCTCGAAGCGCGCCGGCATTGCCGCCAAGCCGGGCAGCCCGGCGCCACGGCTCAGCGCCAGCAGCATCGTCTCGACCTGGTCATCGGCGTGCTGGGCCAGCAACACGGACCGTGCTCCTTGCGAGACGGCGGCTTGCGCGAGCGCGGCGTAGCGCGCCTTGCGGGCCGCGTCCTCGGGGCTCTCGCCGGATTCGTGCCGCGCGTCCACCTTGACGATGCCCAGCGGCACTCCCAGGGTCTTGCAGGCCGCTTCGCAATGCCGCGCGAAATCGTCAGCCGCCGCTTGCAGGCCGTGGTGGATATGGATCGCTCGCACCTGCCCGGGCCAGGCCCGGGCCGCCGCCAGCAGCAGGGCCGTCGAGTCCGCGCCTCCGCTGTAGGCCACAGCCGCCGGCAGCGCGGGCCGGAAGGCTTCGAGGGCTGCGGCGACGGTCAGTTCCACGGGTCGCTCCAGGGAGATGGCACATGTCCTGTTACGTACATGCGACCGATTATCGGTTTGCGGGCCACGCTCGTCGAAGTACACAGTTACCCCAAGTTGGCGCAGCGACCGCCTCACCTAGAATCCAGCCGCATCAAGAGGTAACGCATGCACATGCATCGATTCGGCGCGAGGGCCCACAAGGCCTGCGGCGTCTGGGTCCTGATCGCAGGACTGGGATTTGTAACGGGAGTGGGTCCGGTTTTGGCGCAAAGTCCGCCAGGCGGGCCCGCCGCCGGCGCCGACGGCGCCCCGAGCGAAGCGATGCGCCGCCAGGCGCTCAGCCCGTACCGCTTCATCCTGCAAAACGCCAGCGCGCCGGCGCGCAAACCAGCCGTTGCGGCGCCCCCCGCGGAGGCAAAGCGTCCGGTACAACCTGCGGCCGTCGAACAGGCCGCCGTCCAGCCGCGTGCTGCCTCACCGGCTCCGGCGGCGCCGCAGCCGGCATCGCAGCCGCCCGCGCCTGAGCCGGTGGCCGCCGTTGCGCCCAAGGCAGCGGAGCCTTCCCCCGTGGCGGCGGTACGCAGGGAAATCATCCCGGTCAAGACCGACGAGCCGCGCCTGTCCGCCGCGCTGATGCGCGAGCGGCCCTCGGGGGTGGTGAAAATATCGTTCGACGTGATGCCGGATGGCTCTACCAACGCTGTGAAAGTCGTTTCCAGCACCAACCGGGACCTCAACCGGGCTTCGGTCGATGCGGTCTCACGCTGGAAATTCCAGCCTGTCGACGAAGTGCTGGCTGTGGAGACCGAACTGGCCTACAAGTACGACTGAGAGAGGGCTCAGCGCGCCTCGGCCTTGGTGTCGGTGAACCGGCCGTAGCTTTGCAGCCGTTCGTAGCGGCGCTCCAGCAACTCCCTCACCTTCAGGTCGCTCAATTGCCGCCAGGCGTCGTTCAAGGCGCGCTTGAGGAAAGCCGCCATCTGCTTGTGGTCGCGATGAGCCCCGCCCACCGGTTCGTTGACGATCTTGTCGATCAGGCCCAGCGCCTTCAGGCGATGCGCCGTGATGCCCATGGCATCGGCCGCGTCCTGCGCCTTCTCGGACGTCTTCCAGAGAATCGAGGCGCAACCTTCCGGGCTGATCACCGAATAGATCGAGTACTGGAGCATCAGCACCTGGTCGGCCACCGAGATGGCCAAGGCACCGCCGGAACCGCCCTCACCGATCACCGTGGTGATGATGGGCACTTCGAGCTGCGCCATCTCGAAGATGTTGCGGCCGATCGCTTCGGACTGGCCGCGCTCCTCCGCGTCGATGCCCGGATAGGCGCCGGGGGTGTCAACGAAAGTGAAAACCGGGAGCTTGAATTTTTCGGCCGTCTTCATCAGGCGCAGCGCCTTTCGATAGCCCTCGGGCCGGCTCATGCCGAAGTTGCGCAGCGCCCGCTCCTTGGTGTCGCGACCTTTTTGGTGTCCCAGCACCATGCACGCGTTGCCGTTGAAGCGCGCCAGCCCGCCGATGATCGACAGGTCGTCCGAAAAGTGGCGGTCGCCATGCAGCTCGATGAAGTCGGTGAAGATCTCGTTGACGTAGTCCAGCGTGTACGGACGCTCCGGGTGCCGCGCGATCTTGGTGATCTGCCACGGCGACAGGTCGCTGTAGATGTCCTTGGTCAGCTGCTGGCTCTTCTTGCTCAGCTGGTCGATTTCTTCGGAAATGTCGACCGCGGACTCCGTCTGCACGTAACGCAGCTCTTCGATCTTTCCTTCGAGCTCCGCGATCGGCTGCTCGAAGTCGAGGAAGGTCTTCTTTGCCAAGACTATCTCCTTTGTGGCCCGCTTCGGGGATGTTCAATACTCCACCGGCAGGGGGTCCAGCGAGCGCCAAATATACCAAGTTGCGACACTGCAATACGGCGCCCATGCGGCGGCCACCTCGCGCGCGTCGCTGCGGCTGACGGGATCGCCGGAGAAATAGTTGCGGCTGATACCGCTGAGAAGCCCGATATCGTCCAGCGGCAGCACGTTCGGCCGCATCAGGTGGAAGATCAGGAACATCTCCGCGGTCCAGCGCCCGATACCCCGGATGCCCACCAGCTCGGCGATGATCTCGTCGTCCGTCATGCCCTTCCACGCATCGGCATGGATCGCGCCGGAGTCGAAATGCAGCGCCAGGTCCACCAGGTACTCGATCTTGCGCGCCGACAGGCCTGCTGCCTGCATGTCGTCGACCTTCAGCTTGAGCACGTTGCCCGGCACCATGCGCCGCGGCAGCTTGGCGAAGCGGTCCCACACGGTCTGCGCGGCCTTCACCGAGATCTGCTGGCCCACGATGCTGCGGGCCAACGTCGTGAAGGCATCGCCGCGCGACTGCAGGCAGGCGTCGCCGAACTGCGGAATCAGGCGCTTCATCACGCGGTCCTTGCGCGCCAAGTAGCGGCGCGCCTCGTCCCAGTACTCGGGCGTGGACAGCACAACCTGCGCCGGTGACGTGCTCAAGAGGCAGCCTCCCATGTCGTGCCCGTGGGCGAATCCTTCAGCACCACGCCTTGCGCCATCAATTCGTCGCGGATGCGGTCGGCCTCGCCGAAATCTTTCCTTGCGCGGGCCTCGTTTCGAAGCACGATAAGCTGCTCGATATGGGCGGGGCCATATGTGACTGTCAGGTCCGCAGTAATCCTGGCAGTGGCCACTGCGTGAGCCGACAGTTCGATAACGCGCCTCCCCTGCAACCAAGCTTTCGGCTCGCCTTGCAAAAGTCCCAGGCACCCTCCAAGCGCCTTGAGCAGGCCGGCAAGTTCCACCGACTTGCTGCGGTTGACTTCGGCAGCCAGGTCGAACAACACCGCCATCGCCTCGGGCGTCGCGAAATCGTTGTCCATCGCGGCCTTGAACCGCGCGGCGAAAGGCTGCGTCCAGTCGATGGCAACCGGCGACGGCGCAACCAGGTCCAGCGCCGTGTACAGGCGCTTGAGCGCGCCGCGCGCGTCTTCCAGGTGCACGTCGCTGTAGTTGACCGGGCTGCGATAGTGCGCGCGGACGATGAAAAAACGCACCGTCTCCGCGTCGAACTTCTCCAGCACTTCGCGGATGGTGAAGAAGTTGCCCAACGACTTGGACATCTTCTCGTTGTCGATGTTCAGGAAGCCGTTGTGCATCCAGCAACGGGCCAGCGGCTTTCCGAATGCCCCTTCGCTCTGGGCGATCTCGTTCTCATGGTGCGGGAACTGCAGGTCCGCGCCGCCGGCGTGGATGTCGAAGGTCTCGCCCAGCAGCGCGCACGCCATAGCCGAGCACTCGATGTGCCAGCCGGGCCGGCCCTTGCCGTAGGCGCTGTCCCATTGGGCGTCGTCGGGTTCGGTGGGTTTGGCCGATTTCCACAACACGAAGTCCAGCGGGTCTTCCTTGCCTTCCAGCACCGCGACCCGCTCGCCCGCATGCAGTTCGTCGAGCGACTTGCCGGACAACTTGCCGTAGCCCGGAAAGCGGCGAACGGCGTAATTGACGTCGCCGCCTTCGACGCTGTAGGCGAGCCCCTTGTCTTCCAGGCGCTTGACGATGTCCAGCATCTGCGGCACGTAGTCGGTGGCGCGCGGCTCGAGCGTCGGCCGCTCGATGCCCAATGCGTCGAAGTCGCGATGCATCTCCGCGATCATGCGGTCGGTCAGCGCGCGCACCGGTTCCTTGTTCTCCACGGCGCGCCGGATGATCTTGTCCTCGATATCGGTAATGTTGCGCACGAATGTCAGCTTGTAGCCACTGGCCCTGATCCAGCGCTGCACGATGTCGAAGGCGACATTGCAACGCGCATGGCCGACATGGCACAGGTCGTACACGGTGATGCCGCACAAGTACATGCGCACGTGGCCGGGCTCGATCGGGGAAAAATCTTCCAGGGCACGCGACAGCGTGTTATAGATGCGCAGGCTCATGGATGGGTGGTCGGTGGCCGGTCCGCGTATGCGTCGGCGGCTACAATGCAGCGCAGTATATAGCCCAGTGTCCGGGCTTGTCACACGCAAAAAAGTCGCCATCGCTTCATGACGCACGCCCGCCACGACCTGTCCCATGCCTTGCGCCTGCTGACCCTGGCCGCCGCGCTTTGGGCGCCGCAGTGCGCGCTCGCCGACGACCATGGCGACGTGACCCAATTGATGCGTTCGGGCAAGCATTCCGAGGCCCTGGTTCGCGCCGATCAGTATCTGGCCGCCAAACCGCGCGACCCGCAAATGCGGTTCCTCAAGGGTGTCGTGCTGACCGAGGCGGGGCGCACGGCCGACGCCATCGCAACTTTCACCAAGCTCACCGAAGACTACCCGGAACTGCCTGAGCCGTACAACAACCTGGCGGTGCTGTACGCCGGCCAGGGCCAGTTCGACAAGGCGCGCGCCGCGCTCGAGCTGGCCGTTCGCACCAACCCCGGATACGCCACGGCGCACGAGAACCTTGGCGATGTGTACGCCAAGCTTGCAGGCCAGTCGTACAGCAAGGCGCTGCAGCTCGAACCTCAGAACGCGAGCGTGCCACCGAAGCTCGTGCTGATCAGGCAGCTGTTCCCGGCAGCGCAAAAGCGCCCGTGAGCCGTTGCCATTTCCCACTGGAGTAACCAGCCGATGACAGTCATTACCCGCCGCCTCGCGGCCGTCACTCTTGCCCTTTGCACCATGCTGCCGGCCACCATGGCCGCCGCACAAGAAGCGCCGAAGGTGAAATTCAACACGACCGCGGGCGACATCGTGGTCGAGGTGTACCCGGACAAGGCGCCCAAGACCGTCGAGAACTTCCTCAAGTACGTGGAAGCAAAGCACTACGACGGCTTGATCTTCCACCGCGTCATCGGCACCTTCATGATCCAGGGCGGCGGCTACGACACCAAGTACAGCGAGCGCATCACGCGCCCGCCGGTCGCGCACGAGGGCAAACTGATCCTCGAGAAGGGCGGCCCCCGCAACGGCGTGGGCACGATCGCCATGGCGCGCACCAGCGACCCGAATTCCGCCACGTCGCAGTTCTTCATCAACGTGGCCGACAACACGCGCCTCGATCCCACGCCTTCGTCGCCCGGCTACGTGGCCTTCGGCAAGGTCGTCAGCGGCATGGACGTCGTCAACAAGATCAAGGCCATGCCCACGGGCGCGGGCGGGCCCTTCCCCACCGACGTGCCGCAGACGCCGGTCGTCATCAATTCCGCCACTCTCGTCAAATAGCAGGTGACATCATGAGCAATCCCAAAGTCGAACTTCATATCGCCAATTACGGCGTGATCACCCTCGAGCTGGACCAGGACAAGGCGCCCAAGTCGGTCGCCAACTTCCTGTCCTACGTGAAGAAGGGCCACTACGACCGCACCATCTTCCATCGGGTCATCCCGGGCTTCATGGTGCAGGGCGGGGGCTTCGAGCCGGGCATGACGCAAAAACCCACCGACGCACCGGTGGAGAACGAAGCCAACAACGGCCTGAAGAACAACAAGTACACGGTGGCCATGGCGCGC
>JAQGMS010000088.1 GCA_028292245.1 Ramlibacter sp. | reverse complement strand
GAGGAAGAACGCGCGAAGGAAGAACTCTCGCGCCTGACCGACGCAGCGGCGCAAGCCGGACTGCAAAGCGCGCTGGCCCTGAAGCTCGAGCGCGACCAAGCGCTGGGCGCCAAGCGCAGCGACTACGACGACATCACGGCCAAGCTGCGCGCCAGCGACGAGCGCCGCCTGCAACTCGAGCGCGAGCTCGACCCGCTGCGCCAGCGCATCACCGAGTTCCAGCTCAAGGACCAGGCCGCGCGGCTGGGCTTCGAGCAGTACAGCCAGTTGCTGGCCGATGCGCAGGCCGACCTCGAAGCGGTTGCGAAATCCGTGGAAGAGGGCAAGGTGCGCCTGTCGGGCATGCAGTCCGACATCGACCGCCTGCATCGCGAGATCGCGGCGCTGGGCGCGGTGAACCTCGCGGCGCTGGAAGAGTTGACGACGTCGCGCGAGCGCAAGCAGTTCCTCGATGCGCAATCGGCCGACCTGAACGAAGCGATGGTCACGCTCGAAGACGCGATCCGCAAGATCGACGCCGAAACCCGCGAGTTGCTGGCCGGCACCTTCAACACCGTCAACGAGCACTTCGGCAAGATGTTCCCCGAGCTGTTCGGCGGCGGCAATGCGCGGCTGGTGATGACCGGCGATGAGATCCTGGATTCCGGCGTGCAGGTGATGGCGCAGCCGCCCGGCAAGAAGAACCAGACCATCCACCTGCTCTCGGGCGGCGAGAAGGCGCTGACGGCGATCGCGCTGGTGTTCGCGATCTTCCAGTTGAACCCGGCGCCGTTCTGCCTGCTGGACGAGGTCGATGCGCCGCTGGACGATGCCAATACCGAGCGCTACGCCAAGCTGGTGACCAGCATGAGCCGCGAAACGCAGTTCCTCTTCATCAGCCACAACAAGATCGCCATGGAAATGGCCGAGCAGCTGATCGGCGTCACCATGCAGGAGCAGGGCGTCTCGCGCATCGTGGCGGTGGACATGGAGTCCGCGGTGTCGATGGCCGAAGCGGCATGAGTGGATTTACGGTCGGCCTGGCGGTCATTGGAGGGCTGGTGCTCGCTGCGCTGGTCGCCTGGAACGCATGGACGACCCGGCGCAACACACCGCGCCAGCCCGAGGCTGTCGCGGCCGTCGAACCGCATGACGCCGGCCGCACCGAGCCGGTGTTCGACCCGATGGCGTCACCGTTGCCGTTGCAGGAAAAACGGCCGGGCCTGGACGCCCTGATCGACGTGCTGGCGCCGGTCGCGCTGGAATCGGTGATCTCCGGCGAGGCCGCCCTGGCGGCGATGCCGCCGACGCGCCGCGCCGGCAGCAAGCCGTTCGCAGTGGAAGGCCTGAACGAGGCCACGCAGCAATGGGAGACACCGCAGGCCGGGCAGCGCTACACCGCTTTCCAGGCCGGCGTGCAGCTCACCAACCGCACCGGCGCATTGAACGAGATCGAATATTCCGAGTTCGTGATGAAGGCGCAGGCCTTCGCCGACGCCGTCAATGGCGCGCCCGATTTCCCCGACATGGTCGAGGAGGTGGCGCGGGCGCGCGAGCTGGACCAGTTCGCCAGTGCCCATGACGCGCAATTGGGCGTCACGCTGCGCGCGAAGAATGCCGCATGGAGTCCCGGCTATGTGCAGCAGAACGCGGCGCGGCTGGGCTTCGTGCCGGGCGCGATCCCTGGGCGCATGGTGTTGCCGGCAGCCACGGCCGGTTCGCCCGCCGTGCTGGGCCTGTCCTTCGACAGCCAAGCCGCGATGGCGGACGACCCGAACCAGTCGGCATTGCGTTCCGTCACGCTCAGCCTGGACGTGCCGCAAGTTGATCGTAGCGAGCAGCCCTTTGTGCGGATGCGCGATTGCGCGATCGGCCTGGCCGCCACCATGGATGGCGCGATCACCGACGACAACGGGCAGGTGATCCACGTCGATGCGCTGGACGTGATCGGCGCCGACCTCGAACACCTGTACGACACGCTGGATGCGCACGACCTGGCGGCGGGTTCGCCACTGGCGCGGCGGCTGTTCTCGTAGCGCGGGCGGTTCGCTGCCCGATCCAAGCCATGCCTGCCACGCCCAAAATCCAGGAACGCGTCGATGCGCTGCACGAGCTGCTGCATCACCATGCGCATCGGTACTACGTGCTGGACGAGCCGGAAATCCCCGACACGGAATACGACAAGCTGTTTCGCGAACTGCAGGAACTCGAGGACAAGCACCCCGAACTGCTGACACCCGATTCTCCCACCCAGCGCGTGGGCGGCAAATTGCTTGAGGGTTTCGCCAAGGTGCGGCACAAGGTGCCCATGCTGTCGATCCGCACCGAGACCGACATCGAGGCCTCGGGTGCGCGCAACTTCGATGGCCGGGTGCGGCGCGAGCTGGGCCTGGCCGAATCCGACCCGCCGATCGAGTACGTTGCCGAGCTCAAGTTCGACGGCTTGGCGCTGAACCTGCGCTACGAGGACGGAGTGCTGGTGCAGGCTGCGACACGGGGCGATGGCGAGATCGGCGAGGACGTCACGCAGAACATCCGCACCATCGGCCAGATCCCGCTGCGCTTGCCCAAGGACGTGCCAGCAGTGCTCGAAGTGCGCGGCGAGGTTTACATCCGGCGCGACGATTTCGAAAAACTCAACGAGCTGCAGCGCGAAAAGATAGCCCAGGGCGCAAAGGGCGAGAAGACCTTCGTCAATCCGCGCAACGCGGCTGCCGGTGCCGTGCGGCAACTCGACCCGGCCATCGCGCGGCAACGGCCCTTGAGTTTCTTCGCTTATGGCTGGGGCGAGGTCACGCCGCCCGAACAGGGCGGCCCGGCTTTCGCGGCGCACTTCGAAGCGCTGCTCACGCTGCGCTCGTGGGGCTTTCCGGTTTCGGCGCGCACCCAACTGGCGACGGGCGCCGATGAACTGATCGCTTACCACCAGGCTGTGGGCCAGGAGCGCGACAGCCTGCCTTTCGACATCGACGGCGTGGTCTACAAGGTCAACAGCCTGGCGCTGCAAAAGCAGCTCGGTTTCGTCTCACGCGAGCCGCGTTGGGCCGTTGCGCACAAGTACCCGGCGCAGGAACAACTCACCACCGTGCAGGCGATCGAGGTGCAGGTCGGCCGCACCGGCAAATTGACGCCCGTGGCAAAGTTGGCGCCGGTTTTCGTCGGCGGCGTCACCGTGACCAACGCCACGCTGCACAACGAGGACGAAGTCCATCGCAAGGACGTGCGGGTCGGCGACACCGTCATCGTCCGGCGCGCGGGCGACGTAATTCCCGAAGTGGTGTCGGTGCTGCCCGAAAAGAGAGTGCCGGGCGCGCGGATCTTCAAGATGCCGGCGAATTGCCCGGTCTGCGGCTCGGACGCCGTGCGCGAGGAAGGCGAAGCCAACCACCGCTGCACGGGCGGCCTGTTCTGCGGCGCCCAGCGCAAGCAGGCGATCCTGCACTTCGCCCAGCGGCGTGCCCTGGACATCGAGGGCCTGGGCGAAAAGCTGGTGGACCAGATGGTCGAGGCCAACGTCATCAAGGCCTTGCCGGACCTGTACCGCCTCGGGCTGAATGCCCTGTCCAGCCTCGACCGCATGGCCGACAAGTCCGCGCAGAACGTGCTGGCCGCGCTGGAAAAATCCAAGCAAACCACATTGCCGCGCTTCCTGTACGGTCTGGGCGTCCGCCATGTGGGCGAGGCGACAGCGAAGGACCTGGCGCGCTATTTCGGCAAGCTTGACGCCATCATGGACGCCAGCGCGGAGCAGTTGCTCGAGGTGCCCGACGTCGGGCCAGTCGTGGCCGAAAGCATCCACACGTTCTTCCAGCAGCCGCACAACCGCGAGGTGGTGGAGCAGTTGCGCGCCTGCGGCGTGACCTGGGACGAAGGCGAGCCGGCGGCGCGGGCGCCCAAGCCCCTGGCCGGCAAGACGATCGTGCTGACCGGCACCTTGCCCACGCTCAGCCGCGACGAAGCCAAGGACATGCTGGAAGCCGCGGGCGCCAAGGTGGCCGGTTCGGTGAGCAAGAAGACCGACTATGTGGTGGCCGGCGCGGAGGCGGGGAGCAAACTCGACAAGGCGCGGGAACTTGGCGTGGCCGTGCTGGACGAAGAAGGATTGAAGGAGCTGCTGCGTGGCCGTACGTGAAATCCTGAAGATGGGCGATCCGCGCCTGTTGCGCGTGGCGCAGCCGGTGACCGAGTTCGACACCGACGAGATCCACCTGCTGGTCTCGGACATGTTCGAGACCATGCGGGCGGTCAATGGCGCCGGCCTGGCCGCGCCGCAGATCGCGGTGGACCTGCAACTGGTGATCTTCGGCACCGACGCGCCCAACCCGCGCTATCCGGATGCGCCGCTGGTGCCGCGCACGGTGCTGCTCAACCCGGTCATCACGCCCTTGGGCAACGAGGAGGAAGAGGGCTGGGAAGGCTGCCTGTCGGTCCCGGGCCTGCGCGGCATGGTGCCGCGCTGGTCGAAGATCCGCTACACCGGCTTCGACCAATACGGCGACCCGCTCGACCGCACGGTGGAAGGCTTTCACGCCCGGGTGGTGCAGCACGAATGCGACCACCTGGTCGGCAAGCTCTACCCGATGCGGGTGCGCGACTTCAGCAAATTCGGCTTCACCGACGTGCTGTTCCCCGGGCTGGACGCGCAGGACGACTAGAAATCAGGTCAGTTGGTCCGGTAGGCGTCGTGGCAGCTCTTGCAGGTGCTGGCCGTCGACGCGAAAGCCGCTTTCAGGTTGTCCAGGTTGTTGGTCCGGGCGGCCGCCACCAGCTTGACCGATTCGGCAGCGAGCTTTTCGTGCTGCTCGCGAAACCGCGCCGGCTCGCTCCACGCTTCCGGCTTGACGCTGTGCGAAATCTTTTCCGTCTCGGGCCCGAAGGCCGGCCAGGGCAGCCGGGCCATGGTGGCGACCATCTCGGCGTTTTCCACGGCGACGCGCGGGTCGTACGGCGTTCGTCCCCTGACCATCGCGCCGATGCGGGTGAAGTGCTGCGCCAGCACCGCAAGCGCGCCTTGCCGGTACCGGACTGCGTCTTCCGCCTTCGCGAACTGCGCCGTGGCCGGAGCGGCGGTGGCGGTGAGTGTGGCTGCCATTGCAAGGGAAAGAATCGCTTTCATGATGGCCTCCTTGGTTGCGCTGCCTATTCGCCGGTGTAGTCGAGCAATGCGAGATAGTCCTTGCGATCCGCCTTCGCCCACTGCTTCACGCCGATGTCCGACAGAATGCCGGCCGACTGGTTGTTCATGGCCAGCAGCGACTCGGTCAGCCGGGCAACCACTTCAGGCGGCGTCTTTGGCGCCGCAAGTACCGACCAGTTCACGACCGGCTTCGTCTCGCCGATGATGCGGCCGCCGCTTTCCTGCCAGCGCTTGGCCAGCGTCGGATTGACCACGCCGGCTTCGGCGATGCCCGCCGCCACTTGCGCGGCCACCGTGTCCTGGAAGCGGGTGTGCGACATGTAGGGCTCGCGCAGGCTCTGGGCGCGGATCTCGGCGCGCGCCACCGCCGTCGTCGCGGAGAACTCGTCGGGCAGCAGCAATTTCTTGCCGCCCAATTGCGCCAGGCTCTGGATCGGCGAATCCTTCGACACGATGAAGGCCGCCTTGTACGGCTCGGGCCGGCGCACCAGCGGCTGATAGCCCTGGTCGCGCACCAGCTTCGCCAACTGATTCACGGACTTGCCAAAGATCACCAGCGGCTTCTGCTCGGAAAGCGCCTGTTGCACGAAGCGCCGGATATCGATGATCGGGTCGACCAGCACCTGCTTGTTGCGGATCTGCGCGCCGATGTAGTCGGCCCAGCTGCGGTAACGCGTCGCCAGCATGGAGATGCTGAGGTCGGCCGTCACGGCCTCGTTGACCAGCAATCGCCAGCCGGGGCCGGATTGCTGTGCCCAGGCCAGAGGAAGCGCGCACGCGGCCGCGGCGCCCGCCGCCTGGAGGATTGCGCGCCTGCCGACGCGGTGCTCGGGATGGGGACTTGTCATTTGATCACCTCCACAGGGTTGAGCGAACTTTGAACGCCGGAAACAGTCTTGCGCGCGGCCTGCTGCTCCCAGGCCTGCGCTGCGCGCACAGTGGTCTTGAAAGCTTCGGCACTTTCCAGCAGCCACTTCTTGTTCTCGGGCGAGAGCGCGTAGCTCAGCCGGAATTCGTCCATCGGCATGCGGTCTTCCCGCACCGCCTTGATCAGGCGGTCCACCTCGCCCGCCGCGTGGGCTGGCGTCGACAGCAGCACCAGCCGGGTCATCTTGTCGGGATTGCTCGGCACGTGGCAGTTGACGCATTGCGACTCGCGCAACTGCAAGGCAAGGTCCCGGTACTGCCGGTCGATCGACTTGATGAACGGGTTGTCCGCCTGGTAGACGCCATCGAACAGCGTCACCGCCGGCTGCGTGTTGCCTTTCTCGTCCGTCCACAGCCAGGGCCCTTCGTACTTCGCGTGCTGGACCGGCGTGACCGGCTGCAGCAGTGGCGTTGCCGCGCGGTCCGTGAACTGAGCGGCGCGGACCTGCCGGTTCTCGGGGTTGAGCCAGAGCATCACGGCGTTGGCGTTCTCGTAGGTCGCCCACTTGGCTTCGTCGTGCCAGAACGGATAGGGGAACTGTCCGGGCGCGAGCCGGTTGCGGAACGCGGCCTCCAGCCGGACCAGGAACATTCGCTCCTCGGGGACCCATTCGACCGTGTGCCGCCCATTGAACATGAACAGCGGGACGTACATGTTGGTCCACACGTCGGGAGCGAACTGCGTGAGGTTGGTCTGCCGAAGCGTGGCGTTCGGCGTCTTGCTCTGGCGGCCCCACAGCAGGATCTCGGGCAGGTGGGCGCGCAGCGCGCTGGGGCCGAACAGTGCCTTGCGGCAGGCGTTGTACGCGGCCGTATCTCCGGCCGGCGCCAGCGGGCAATGCGTCGCCAGCTCGGTGGCGATTTCGCGGGCTGCCTGCTGCACGGCCGCCGGCACCGGTGCTTCCTGGGCCTGTGCCGGCGCGGCCAGCCCGGCGAGTGCCATGGCTGCGCATGCGGCCCGTGCGGCCCATCGCACGGCGCGTCGTGGGCTGGTGGTCGCTTGAAATCCCATGCCCTACTCCTTGGTGTACTCGAGCAGGGCCAGGTAGTCCTTGCGCTCGGCCTTGGCCCACTCCTTGACACCCAGGCCGCCGAGGATGGCGGTGGCATGCGTGTTCATGCTCAGCAAGGCGTCCTGCAACTGCCGCACCGAGTCGGCGGGCAAGGTGGGCGACGCCAGCATCGACCAATTCACCACCGGCTGCGTTTCGGCGATGACACGACCGCCTTCCTCGGACCATTTGCGCGCGATGGTCGGGTTGACCACGCCGACATGCCCGAAACCACTCTTGATCTGTTGCGCCACCGCCTCCTGGTAGCGCACGTGAACGATGTCCGTGTTGGTGATGCCCTGGCGGCGCAGTTCCGCGCGCGCGACCGCCGTGGTGGCGGCGTATTCGTCGGGCATGACGATCCGGCTGTGGGCCGCATCGGCCAGCGTCTTGATCGCCGAGTCCTTGGCCACGATGAAGGCGGCCTTGTAGGGATCGGACCGCCGCACGATCGGCTGGTAGCCGTCGTCGCGCACCAGCTTGGCCAACTGGTTCACCGATTTGCCGAACACCAGTTCGGGCTTCGGCTGCCCCTGCGCCACGCTCATGAAACGCTTGATGTCGACCATCGGCTCGATGCCGATGGGCCGTCCCTTGAGCTGGCCGGTCATGAAATCCGCCCACGGCCGGTAGCGGCTGGTGAGCAGGAAAAAATTGGTCTCGCCGGTCACGGCCTCGTTGATGACCAGCCGCCAGGTCGGAACCGTCGCAGCCTTGCGGCTGGACGGCGCCTGGGACCATGCGGGCGAGGCCGAGGCCAGCGCTGCGGCGCCAAGCGCCACAAGCAGCTTTCGCCGAGGGGGCTCATTCGATGGGCTGTCAGCCGTGGTGGGCGACGTGTTCATTTTTCCTCCGCTTGCGCCTTTGAGGCGTCATGCGGGAACTCTATGAAGCCCCTTCGCAACGGTCAAACCGGCCACTGCGCGCACCCCTGTCATGCCTGACAGGGTGCATGCCCGCGCGCTAAGTCTGCATTGACACCTGCTCACCTCTGCAACAGGTCGTGGCCAAAAGTATGTATCGCACTGCAACAAAGTAGTTCGGAAGATTGCTGTAGAGCTACATCGCGGTGACCCTATCAGGACTTACCCTTAGATGGCAAATCTGCCAGTGAGAAATTGCACCGAGTCGGCGCGGTGCAGGCCCCACACTCGACCGATGCCGTCAGCGCAGCCTCACGGCTACCAAGTCAAGTTCGAAACCGTCACCGGCACCGGCGACGATTTCAAGATGCGCTCGCTGCTCGACCGGCAGCAATTCAATGATTCGTCGGGTGAGGCCGAGCGCGCCGGCATCTCGCCGGCGCAATGGCCGCTGTTCGGACTGCTGTGGCCCTCGGGCCGCGTGCTGGCCCACGCGATGTTCACGTTCGAGCTCGAAGGCAAGCGCGTCCTCGAGATGGGCTGCGGCCTGGGGCTGGCCAGCCTCGTGGTGCACCGACGGGGCGGCGACGTGACGGCCAGCGACTGCCATCCGCTGGCCGCCGCTTTCCTGCTGGAGAACCTGCGGCTGAACCGGTTGCCGGAGATGAAGTACGAAACAGGCGACTGGACGCGGTCCAATCCGCGCCTGGGGCTGTTCGACCTCATCATCGGCAGCGACCTGCTGTACGACCGCGAGCAGCCGGAGGCGCTGTCGCAGTTCATCGACCGCCATTCGGCCACGGCGGTGGAAGTGCTGATCGCCGACCCGGACCGCGGCAACCAGTCGCGCTTCCATCGCAAGATGGGTGTGCTCGGCTACTCGCACAGCGAAGAGCGTATCTGCTCGCTCCCCGGTGAGGGCGGCCCCTACAAAGGCCGCCTTCACAACTACCGGCGCAGGAGCCTGGCCGGGGCCGCGAACGGTTGAGAAGCTATGCTCACGGCATGCCCCGCATCGTCTATCTGAGCTGGCCCGCCGGCGAGATTTCCGGCGGAATCAAGGCCGCTTTCCAGCACGTGGAGCTGCTGGCCGAGATGGGCCAGGAGGCGGTGATCGCCACCCAGGACGCGGCGCCGCCCGGCTGGTTCCAGAGCAGTGCCAGGATCATTCCGCTGTCCGAGGTGCGGGCGGACGACGTGCTGGTGTTCCCCGAGAACGGTGCCGCCCTGTTCAAGGCCTTTGCCGACGTCCCCAATCCCAAGCTGGTGTTTTGCCAGAACCCCTTCCTGGTTTTCCGGGGGCTTGACGGTCGGGCAACGTATGCCGACGCCGGTGTTACCCACATCATGTGCCCCAGTCACACGGTGCTTCACTTTTGCGCGGAGCGGTTTCCTGGCCTGAAGCTGGGCTACACACCGTTCTTCGTTGACCACGCGCGCTTCTTGTATTCAGCCGACAAGGCCCTGCAGGTCGCCACCGTGCCGCGCAAGCGTCCAGTGGAGTTCGGCGCCGTCGCCGACCTGTTCCGCCACCGCTATCCGCAATACCGCGACCTGCCGTGGGTCTACGTGCACCAGGCGACTGAAAGCCAGGTCGCGCAGGTGATGGGCGGTTCCGCGGTGTTCCTGTCGCTGCAGCGGCTGGAGGCGCATGCGATGACGGCGTTGGAAGCGATGGCCTGCGGCTGCATCGTCGCCGGCTTCACCGGAGTGGCCACAGGCACGGACTCGGCAACCACTCGCAATGGATTCTGGGCGCCTGAAGACGACATCCCTGCTTGTGTCGAGCAGCTGGCCCGCGCGGTGCAATTGGCGGCCGGCCGCGGCCCGGTGTACGAAGCCATGGTCACCGAGGCGCGCCGTACTGCGTGGGAATACAGGCGCGAAGAGGCGGCCCGCCTGTTGATCCAGTTCTGGCGCGAGACCCTCCCGCAACTGGACTTGCGCCAGGCCTGATTCAGGCGGCGGCCAGCGCCTCCAGCAACTCGGTTTCGATCTCGATCTGGCGGCGGTTCTGCTGCAGCTCCGCGCCGTCGATGAGGAAGGTGTCCTCCACGCGCTCGCCCAGCGTCGTGACCTTGGCCAATTGCAAATTGATCTTGTGCTTGGCCAACACCCGCGCCACCGAATAGAGCAGCCCGACCCGGTCGCTGGCGGAGATCGACAGCAGCCAGCGCTGGGCCTTCTCGTCGGGCCGCAGGTCGACGCGGGGCGCGATCGGGAAACTCTTGACGCGCCGCGAGACCCGCCCGCGGCCGGGCGGCGGCAGCGGGCCGGCGCGCTCGATCGTGAGTTCCAGCTCCGACTCCACCATGCTGATCAGCTCGCGGTTGTGCTCGGGCAGCATGGAGCTCACCACCTGGAACGTGTCGAGCGCGTAGCCGTTGTTGGCGGTGTGGACCTTGGCGTCCAGGATGCTGAAGCCGGCCTGGTCGAAATAGCCGCAGATGCGCGCGAACAGGTCGGGCTGGTCCCGCGTGTACACCAGCACCTGCAGGCCTTCGCCCACCGGCGAGACCCGGGCACGCACGATGGCCTTGCCCTGCACCGCCTCGGCGGCGCTGGACATCTTCATCAGGTGGCGCGAGAGCTGGCGCGTATGCCAGGCGATCTCGCCGGCGTCGTGGCGCATGAAATAGCCGACGTCCAGCGTGTCCCACAGCCGCTTGTGGGCCTCGAAAGGCAGCGCGTACAGCGCCAATTGCACCAGCGCGTCGCGCTTGCGGGCCTCGATCTCGGCGTCGCGGTCGGGCGCGCGGCCGCCCAGCGTGCGCAGCGTGTAGCGGTACAGGTCTTCCAGCAATTTGCCCTTCCAGGCGTTCCAGACCTTGGGGCTGGTGCCGCGGATGTCGGCGACGGTCAGCAGGTACAGCGCCGTGAGGTAGCGTTCGTTGCCCACTCGCCGCGCGAAGGCCGTGATGATGTCGGTGTTGCTCAGGTCTTCCTTCTGCGCGATGCGGCTCATGGCCAGGTGCTCCTTGACCAGGAACTCGACCAGTTTGCAGTCTTCGGGTTCGATGCTGTGCTGCTTGCAGAACAATCGCACCTCGCGCGCACCCAGTTCCGAATGGTCGCCACCGCGCCCCTTCGCGATGTCGTGGAACAGCGCGGCGATGTAGAGGATGTAGGGCTTGTCCCAGCCCGCGGCCAACTGCGAACAGAACGGGTATTCGTGGGCGTGCTCGGCGATGAAGAAGCGGCGAACGTTGCGCAGCACCATCAGGATGTGCTGGTCCACGGTGTAGACGTGGAACAGGTCGTGCTGCATCTGCCCGACGATCCGGCGGAACACCCACAGGTAGCGCCCCAGCACGGACGTCTGGTTCATCAGCCGCATGGCGTGGGTGATGCCCTCGGGCTCCATCAGCATGGCGCGGAAGGTGGCGTGGTTCTTCGGGTCGTTGCGGAACTTGCCATCCATCACCGTGCGCGCGTTGTACAGGGCGCGCAGCGTACGGGCCGACAGGCCCTTGACGCCGACCGTGGTCTGGTAGACCAGGAAGGTTTCCAGGATGGCGTCGGGGTGCTTCAGGTACAGGTCGTCGCTCGCGACTTCGATCATCCCCGCCTTGTTCAGGAAGCGCTCGTTGATCGGCTGCGGCTCCTGCACGTTCGGGTTCAGCCGCTCTTCGATGTTCAGCAGCAGAATCTGGTTGAGCTGCGTCACGGCTTTCGCGGCCCAGTAGAAGCGCTTCATCAGCGCTTCGCTGGAGCGCGCCATCACGCGCCCGCTCTCGGCGTTGATCTGGGTGCGGTAGCCGAAGGACTCGGCCACGGCCGTCTGGAGGTCGAAGACCAGGCGGTCCTCGCGCCGGTTGGCGATCACGTGGAGGCGGGCACGGATCAGGCTCAACAGCGCCTCGTTGCGCTTGATTTGCAGCGCTTCGAAGGGCGTCGCCAGGCCCTTGCGGGCCAGCTCGTCCCAGCTCTTGCCCAGGCCGGCGGCCCTGGCCACCCACAGGATCACCTGGAGGTCGCGCAAGCCGCCCGGCGACTCCTTGGAATTGGGTTCCAGCGAGTACGGCGTGTTTTCGAACTTGGTGTGGCGCTGGCGCATCTCGAGCGTCTTGGCCACGAAGAACGCCTTGGGATCCACCGTGGCATCGAAGCGGGTCTGGAAGGCGGCGAACAGCCTGGCATCGCCGACGATCAGGCGCGACTCCAGCAGCGAGGTCTGCACCGTCACGTCGGTTTCCGCCTGGAAGATGCATTCGGACATCGTGCGCACGCTCGATCCGATCTCCAGCCCGGTGTCCCAGCAGTTGCCGATGAAGACCTCGACCTTGCGCTTGAGTTCGGGATCGTTGTCGGGTGAGGTGCCATCGGGCATCAGCACCAGCACGTCGACATCCGAGTGGGGGAACAGCTCGCCGCGGCCGAACCCACCGACGGCCAGCAGCGCGAATCCGGACGGAAAGGCGGTGGCGGCCCACAAAGCCTTGAGCGTGGTGTCCGCCTCGCGCGACAGGCCTTGCAGCAGGCCGCGGATACCGCGCGTCGAGCTGCCGCTGGCTTCGAGCGACGCCAGCAGGACATTCTTGCGGACACGGTAGTCCTCGCGCAGCGCCTGCAAGTCGGGCGCTGCGCAAACTTCCGCGTGGGGCGCCAGCGCCTCTAGGCTCATGCGTTGACGAACGGCGGTGGCGGCGGGCTGCCGGCCGAAAGGGTCATCACCTCGTAGCCGGTCTCGGTCACCAACACCGTGTGTTCCCACTGCGCCGACAGCGAATGGTCCTTGGTGACGATGGTCCAGCCGTCGCTGCCGAACTCCTTCACATCCTTGCGGCCGGCGTTGATCATCGGCTCGATCGTGAAGGTCATGCCGGGCTTGAGCTCCTCCAGCGTGCCGGGCTTGCCGTAGTGCAGCACCTGCGGCTCTTCGTGGAAGTTGCGCCCGATGCCGTGTCCGCAGAACTCGCGCACCACCGAGAAGCCGT